>JAOPYV010000161.1 GCA_025964435.1 Thermoleophilia bacterium
GGAAGACGTCGGGCTCGGTCAACGAGCGCTCGATCAACGCGTCGTCGGACGGATGCGGACGCTGCCGGTCAGGGCCAAGACCGGATGATGGGTTGGAATACGCGCGCATCTACCTTGGGTAGAGCCGGATCGCGGAAAACGTTCCCGATGGGACGAAGTCGTGGTCTGCGGGTTGCTGGCGCAGCACTAGGAGCGCGTCACGAACGCGGCGCCGAGCCGGGTCTGCAGGATCGCCGCGGTGCGATGCGGATACAGCTCAGCAAAGGTGACGGGCACCCCGCCAGCGCCGTCCGTGCGACGCGCGACCGGGCCGTTGCGCTGCTCGAGGCGCAGCAGCGCCAGCGATTCGGCGATGTCCTCCGACACGCTCGTATCGCCATACCCCGTCACGCCGAGCTTGCCGGCTTGGGGTGCGTGCAACTCGTCCGCAGATCGCATCAGGGTGACCCCGCGCGACGCGGCCATGTCGCGGCGTTGGATCTCCGCCCAGCCGCGGAACGCAGCTGGCTCGACGGTTTCGATGTGATGGCCGATCTCGTGGTTGAGGTTGAAGATGACCTTCGCGGGTTCCAGGTCCGCGAGCCGGTACATGACGATCGACTTGTTCACGGTGTTGTACTCGGCGCCGGTATAGCGCCCATCGCCGTCCGGGTATGCGAGGTCGCGAACGAAGTCGTCCAACCGCTTGCCGCCTGCGCCCATGACGCTCTGGATCCCGCCACGCACCTCTGGTGGCACGGAATGCAACTCGCGAACGATGGTGGCGAGGGCGGCTCGCCCCCCGTCTGCGCCGAGACGCTCGACGATCACGTCCGTCGCACCGACCTTGACCGCGGCCGCCGACTGCGCGATGTACTTGGGCACCGAAATTTCGGCGTTCGCGTCCTGGGGGACGAGGAAGACCGCAGATCGCGCATCTCGCACGATCTGGTCGATGTCGGGCACGCTCGGGGCAGCGATAGCCCTGCCCACGTTCGGCTTGAAGATCTGCATGCCCTGCACGTTGCGGTCCCGTCTCGATCTCGCTCGTCCACCGACATGTCGAGCGATGCGCTGCGGGTGTTGCAGCGCGGCGTGCGGCGGGTCCTACGCCTCGAAGCCGAGTGGCGCCTGCGGCCGCGTGGATGCTCCGGGCCAGACGCCCTGCAGGCGCTCGAGCGGCAGCAGGAACGTGCGGCTGCCCAACAGCGGCGCGAGGCCCTCGAGCGACGCGAAGATGATGCTGCCGACCGGCACGTCGCGGGCGAAGTCATCGTCGCTCGGGTGGAGGCTGACGATGGCGAGCATCGCCGCCTCGAGCAGCGCCGTCGTGTCGGCAGGTAGGCCGAGCTCGGTCGTGCGCTGCTCCGATGTCAGGAGCCGCACGAGCGCGTAGCCGGGCGCCGGGCGCACCTGCTCCATCGCGGTCTGGACGGCGGGGTCGACGACCTTCGGGGGCTCGGTGGGCGCACCCTTGCCGGTAGGGCGTGGGACGCCGGGCGGGCCGTCACTGTTCGTGCGTCGATTCGAGCGGGTGGGCATGGCGCGAGCCTAGCTCACGTACCGCAGGATTGCCGTGACCGAGACCGCCGCCACGAAGACGACGAGCACGCCCTGGCGCAGCACCAGGGCGCCGACGGCGGCGACCATGCCGGCGAGGACATGCCAGTCCGCTCCCCAGCGGCCTCCCGCATCGAGCAGCTCCACGACGACGAGCGCGCTCAGCATCGCGATCGGCATCGCCCCGGCGATGGCATGGACGCGCCGGTCATCGAGCACACGTGCGGGCAGCAGCATGCCGGCGAGCTTGAGCAGGTAGCTGCCGACGGCGGCGACGATCAGTGGAAGCCAGCCGACGCTCATGGCAGCCCATCCACGTCGCTGGGCACCTCGGGGTGGGTGCGGTCACGGCCCGGCAGCAGGCCAGCGGCGACGGCCAGGAGCGCTGCGGCGAGGACCGGGACGCCCGGCGCGGCGATCGGGATCAGTGCGACTGCGACCAGCACGCTCGCGCCCGCGAGTGCCGAGGCACGAAGCGTCCGCAGGTGCGGCCACAGCAACGCGAGGAACACGGCAGGGGCGGCCGCGTCGAGCCCGAGCGCATCGGGATCGATCACCTCACCTGCGATGGCACCCGCAGCCGTCCCCGCCACCCAGGCGACGAACAGGACGATGCCGGTCGCCCAGAACGCGAGCCGCTTCGCCGGAGTGTCCTGCTGCGCGCCGAGCATCGCCGTGGTTTCGTCGATCACGAAGTGCGCCGTCCAGAGCCGGCTTCGGCCCTGCGGTCGGAGCGCAGCCGAGACCGGCACGCCGTAGAACGCGTTGCGTGCCCCGAGCAGGAGCGCAGCGGAGATCGCTGCGACCGGCAGTCCCCCCGCACCGATCACTCCGACGAAGGCGAACTGGGACGCGCCGGTGAACATGACGACGCTGAGCACGAGCGACTGCGCAAGGGTCAGTCCCGACGCGACCGACACGGCGCCGAAGGTCATGCCGAACGCCAGCGCGTACACCGCGATACCACCGAGTGCGCGCGTGATCTGGCGTCGCTGCGTTGTCGTCACGCCGTCCATGTCGGCAGGGTACCCGCGCGCCAGCGCTAAGGACCGGGGCATCGGCCATCAAGCGTTCCTGTCGACGATCCAGGAGTAGCATTCAGCTGTCCGCGACACCTTCACCCTCGTCCGCGGATGTTGGGAGTCCCTCGTGGACATCACGCACATGGAACGGAACGCAGAGAACGAATCGCGATTCCGCACCAGTAACCAGCGAACCGATGTTGCTTTGGACGACGTCTACGGCGACGACCCGCGCGGCACGTTCGAAGCGATGTGCGAATGCGCGCTCGAGGATTGCGCCGAGATGATCGTCGTGGACCCGGACGCCTACCAGCACGTGCGCTCGCACGGTCGCTGGTTCATGGTCACGCCCGGACACGTCTTGCCTGACGGCGAGAGCACGATCGAGGAGTTCCCCAACTACTGGATCATCGAGAAGCTCGGCGCGGGCGGCGAGCGCGCACAGAGCTTGGCGTAGCGTAGCGTACGATTTACGTAGGTTGTAGGTGACTGTGGCAGGAGATGAGGGCTTCGGACGATTCGAGATGTCGAACCGTCCCGCCGTCGGTGATACAAGACGCAACGCGCTCCCGGGAGGGTGGCGCGTGTTGATCACCGCACTCCGGGGAGCCACCCATGCGACGTCTGCTATCTGCAGGAGCCACCATCACCCTTGCGCTTTTGATCGCCGCAGGATGCGGTGGTGACGACGACTCCAACGGGAATGGCAACGGCGGTGGAGGCGGCAACGATTTCACGGGCGAGATGACGATCGGCGCGATCGTCCCGCTCACCGGTGGCCTTGCGGCGTTCGGCGCCGCCGGCCAGACCGCGGCCGAGCTCGCAGTGCGCGAGATCAACACGGCGCAGAAGGCTGACGGCCTCGACGGCGAAGTCACGCTCGCCACGCAGGACGGCCAGACCGAAGAAGCCGCCGGTCGCAGCGCTGCCGAGAAGCTGATCCGCACGGACAACGCATCGTGCATCGCGGGCGACTGGCCCTCCGGCTCGACGATCGCGATCGCCAAGAGCGTGACCGTCGACGAGGGTGTGCCGCTCATCTCCCCCAGCTCCACGGACGCGGCGATCACCGAGCTCGAGGATGACGGCCTCGTCTTCCGTACCGCCCCGAGCGACCTGGTACAGAGCGAAGTGCTCGCGAAGGAAGTTGCCAAGGACCTCGACGGTGAAGGAACCGTCGCCGTCGCGGCCGTCAACAACGCCTACGGCAGCGCGTTCGCCGAGGCCTTCGCCGACGTCGCCGAGGCGAACGGGCTCGATGTCCTCCAGTCGGTGCTCTACGACCCCAAGGGAACGGAGTTCGACACCGAGGCCGACCAGATCGTCGAGGGTGACCCCGACGCCTACGTCGTCGTCGACTACCCCGACCAGGGATGGCCGAAGATGGGCCCGGCGCTGCAGCGCACCGGCGTGTGGTCTGCCGACAAGACGTGGGGAGCCGATGGTCTGCGCAGCACCGACCTGACCAAGCAGCTCGGCGCCGAGATCACGGTCGGCATGCGCGGCACGGCACCGACCTCGGTCGAGAGCGGCGCAGCAGATGCGTTCACGAAGCTGTGGGACGACAACGGTGAAGGGGCTCGCCAGACCTACGACGCGCAGAACTTCGACGCGACGATGCTCTGCTACCTCGGTGCGCTCGCCGCTGGCTCGACCGACGGTGCGGACATCGCCGAGCAGCTCCAGGACGTGTCGAGCGCCCCGGGCCTGAAGGTGACGCTCGAGAACCTCCAGGAGGGCATCGAGGCGCTGCAGAACGGCGACGACATCGACTACGACGGCGCGTCGGGGCCGATCGACCTCGATGAGAACGGCGACCCGACCGCAGCCGAGTACGAGATCTGGCAGTACACCCCCACGACGATCGACACGCTCACGACCGTACCGGTCGGTGGCGACGCGGAGGAAGCTGACGGGGACGCGACCGGCGAGGACAGCGCCGACACGGCTGACACCGCCGACACGGACGACGCCGGCAACGAGTGACGCCTCAGGCGCCCGTCAGGGGCGGACGCCGAGATAGATCTGGGCTACCTTCGGATCTGCCAACAACTGGGGACCGGTGCCTGTATGGGCATCGGTCCCTTGGTCCAGCACGTAGCCACGGTCGCTCATGGCGAGCGCGGCTCGTGCGTTCTGCTCCACGAGCAGGACGCTGACGCCCTCCTCGTCGCGGATCCGGCGGATCGTCTCCAGCACCTCGGCGACGATCTTCGGCGCAAGCCCGGCGGACGGCTCATCGAGCAGCAGCATCCGTGGACGTGACATCAGGGCTCGGGCGAAGGCGACCATCTGGCGCTCGCCGCCGCTGAGCGTGCCGGCCGCCTGGCTACGCCGCTCGGCAAGGCGCGGGAACATCGTGAACAGCTCCTCCATGCGCGCCTCCATGCCGGCGCGGCTCGTGATGCCACCGATCTCGAGGTTCTCGCGCACGCTCATCGACGGGAAGACGTTCTCGCGCTGCGGGACATACGCGATGCCGCGGCGGACGAGCTCGTGGGCGGGCTCGCCGGTCACCTCCTCGCCGTCGAGCAGCACCTGGCCCTCGCGCACGGGGACGAGCCCGAAGACGGCCTTGACCATCGTCGACTTGCCAGCGCCATTGGGTCCGATGATCGACACGATCTCGCCGCGCGGCACGTGGACCGAGACCCCGCGCAGGATGTCCACCTCCGGCACGTAGCCGCCGACCAGGTTGCGGCACTCGAGCAGCAGCTCAGTCATGGGCAGTGCCTTCCTCGATCGCGACGGCGGCGCCCAGGTAGGCGTCGATGACGGCGGGATCGTGCGCGACGATGTCGGGCGTGCCCGACGCGATGACCGCCCCCTGGGCCATGCAGACGACGTGATCGGAGATGCCCATCACGGCGTGCATGTCATGTTCGATGAAGAGCACGGTCATGCCCTCGGAGTCGCGCAGGTCGACGATGTGGTCGAGCAGCTCGTTGCCGAGCGTCGGATTGACACCAGCCAAGGGCTCGTCGAGCAACAGCAGGCGCGGCTTGGACATCAGCGCGCGGGCGAGCTCGAGCAGCTTGCGCTGGCCGCCGGACAGCTCACCGGCGTACTCGTTCGCGAGCGGCGCGAGCCGGAATCGCTCGAGCAGCTCGTCGGCATGGCGCTCGACCTCGGCGGCGCGACGACGACCGACACCCGGCAGCAGCGCGGTCGAGAGGCGTTCTCGCGCATGGCCGCCCGCGACGAGCAGGTTGTCGCGCACGCGCATCCGGGTGAAGACGGTCGGGATCTGGAAGGTGCGTACCATGCCGAGGCCGGGGCGTGCGTGGGCGGATTTGCGCGTTACATCGCGGCCACCCAGCAGCACGGAACCAGTGTCGACCTTCACGAAGCCGCTCAGCGCGTGGAACATCGTGGTCTTGCCTGCACCGTTCGGGCCGATCAATGCGACGATCGATCGTTCGGGCACCTCGAGCGACGCGCCGTCGACGGCGTGCAGCCCGCCGAAGTGGACCCGGATGTCGCGGGCGACGAGCAGCGGCGCTGCCGAAGTGGCGTCTGCGGGCACGCTATTCAAGGTGCATCTCCCGCTTGTTGCCGAACAGGCCCTGCGGCCGCACGGCGATGAGGAGCATGAGCACGGCGCCGACGATGACGTAGCGCAGCGCTGCCTCGCGCGGCTCGGACATGCCGATGTCGAGGTCGCGTGTCCCCTCGATCAGCGTCTGCAGGAGCAGCGCCCCGACGATGGTGCCGCTGATCGAGCCGATGCCACCCATGATCACGATCACGAAGGTCAGGAAGGTGACGATCGGCAGGATCGATTCCGGCGTGATGA
>JAOPYV010000170.1 GCA_025964435.1 Thermoleophilia bacterium
GCGGCGTTTCAATGGGACTGAGGATGCCTGCGGAAAGAATCACTCAAGGATCCTAGTGGGAGTCGGGCCCGGACGCACCCTTGGTTCGAGAACCGGGGCTCCGACGGGGCGGAACCGGGTCGATTCCACCCAGCGACCAGGGGTTGCAGCGCAGGATCCGCCAGCCAGCGAGGAGGAGCCCGGTGGCGACGCCGCGGGACCTGACCGCCTCGACGCAGTACGCCGAGCAGGAGGGGTGGTACTTGCAGCGTGGCGGCAGCAGCCGGCTGACCTGCCGCCAGAGGTGCACCGGAAGCAGCACCGTTTCACGTGAAACGGTCTGGATTCGGCGCAGGAGCGTCATTTCGTCGGCTGTGGACGGAGTTTCTCCGCCAGTTCGTCGACCAGGACACCAAGCTGCTCGAAGCCATCCTGTTCGACCCGCTCCGGCAATCCGGGGCGGGCGATGGCGACGTAGTCGGCTGCGGGGTCGAGCAACTCGCAGGCCTGCAACGTCTCGCGCAGCTGGCGCTTGAGACGGTTGCGCTCGACGGCGTTACCGACCTTCTTCGACACGGTGATGCCGATTCGGGCCGCGGTTCCGTCAGCGCCGGACCCGTTCAGGTCCTCGGGGCGCTCGAAGCGATAGAGCACAAGATGGCGATGCTGCGCCGAACGCCCATGCCGGTAGACACGGTCGAACTCTGCAGATCGCGAAAGCCGCGTCTTGCGTGCGGCGTCGGACATCGTCAGGCGCTGAGGCGCTTGCGGCCGCGGTCACGGCGTGCCTTGAGCACGAGCCGCCCGGCCTTGGAGGCCATTCGCTTACGGAAACCGTGCTTCTTCGAGCGGCGGCGCTTGTTTGGCTGGTAGGTACGCTTCATAGCGGGGAATGATAGCCAACCGCGGCGCCTCGTGCTGCATCGGATGCGATATCCACCGCCATCCACCGAGTCATCCACCGTCCCGGCAGCCGGTTGTCCACATCTCCCCGTCGCCGTGGGGACAACCGCAACGCTCGCCGCCGACTCGAGACTCTGGTGTGGACAGGTCGGTGGAATCTGTGGACAGGTCGGCCGAGGCCTCGATGTCGACTCCAGCGTCCGACCGGGGGGCTAGTGGGGTCAATGTCCGCGCGAGCGTTGCGTGAAGTTGAAGATACCTCTATCGTGACTTCTTCCGAGTCGCGTGCCTGTGGGGGCGCACGACGGCGCAAGGAAGCGCACCATCGAGGGGTATATCGCCGTGGGAGTAGTTGGAATGGACGCATCTATCAGGGATTTCTGGGGGCAGGTCGCCGACTCCCTCCGCAATCGCATCTCCACCCAGGACTGGGTTTCCTGGTTCGCTGGAGCACGGGCTACCGAGCTCGGTGCGCAGCAGATCACCATCGAGGTCGTCAACGAGTTCGCAGCCCGCTGGGTCGACGAGCGCTTCCGTCCCCTGCTGGAGCAGGCAGTCCAGGAGATCGCCGGCGTGCCGCTGGCCGTGGTGATCGTCGCCGCACCGCCCGTCGTTCGCGACGATCGACCGCATGAGCAGCTCGCGCACGCAGCTCGCGCACACGTAACGGGAGAGATGGCAGACCGAGTCGTCGATGCCACACTCGCCGCCAGCGTGGCAGAGCTGGATCGCGCCGAGCTGCCACCGGTCGCCGCCCAGCTGCAGCACACCCCCAGCGCCGCACCAGCCGAGGCCACCAGCTCCGGCTCCGGCTCCGCCATGACCGAGGCACAGCTGCTGGCCGAGCTCGCCGGCGCAGACGTCGTGCCGAGCACCAGCCTCGGTGATGGCGGCGGCCAGGTTGCCGCGCCCGCCTCGGCGCCGTCCCTCGCCTACGCCTCCGTCCCGTCGATCGCACAGGCTGCCCCGACGCGCCCCGATCACGAGATCGCCGGCGTGCAGCGGCTCAACGACAGCTATCGCTTCGAGAACTTCGTGATCGGACCGGGCAACCAGATGGTCCATGCGGCCGCGCTCAGCGTCGCCGAGACGCCGTCGCAGTCCTACAACCCGCTCTTCATCCACGGCTCGACGGGCCTGGGCAAGACCCACCTGCTGCACGCGATCGGCCACTACGTGCAGGAGACGCGACCCGAGGCGCGCGTCGCCTACGTCACCACCGAGCAGTTCCTCGCCCGCTTCCTGCAGATGGTCCAGGGCGCCAAGACGCCGGCCGGCAAGGATGCGCGCGACCGCTTCAAGGCGTACTTCCGCAACGTCGACGTGCTGCTGATGGATGACGTGCAGTTCGTCGCCGGTCGTGGCGAGTGGGTCCAGGAGGAGCTCTTCCACATCTTCAACTCCCTGCGCGAGAGCGGCAAGCAGATCGTGCTGACCGCCGACGTCGGCCCGGAGCGCATCCCCGCACTCGAGGAGCGACTGCGCTCGCGCTTCGCCTGGGGCCTGATCGCCGACATCGAGACGCCGGACCGCGAAACCCGGATCGCGATCCTGCGCAAGAAGGCCCAGGTGCATGGCATCGACGTGCCGCGCGAGGTCTTCGAGGAGATCGCCGCCCGCATCGACACCAGCGTGCGCGAGCTCGAGGGTGCACTGACACGCGTCGTCGCCGCAGCTTCCTTCTCGCACGAGCCGATCACGGCCGAGCTGGCGCACCGCGTGCTGGACTCCTTCTCGCCGGCGCAGTGCGAGCCGGTGACGATCGATCGCATCCAGAACGTCGTCTGCGAGCACTACGCGATCGACAAGGACGACCTGCTGTCGATGCGGCGCACCAACTCGCTCAACCTGCCGCGCCACATCGCGATGTACCTGTCCCGCACGCTGCTCGGCACCCCCGCCAAGCAGGTCGCGCTGCGCTTCAATCGCAAGGACCACACCACCGTGCTGCATGCCGAGAACAAGGTCGATGACCTGATTCGCAAGGACCAGGAGGTGCACGACCTGGTCGCGCAGCTCACCCACGCCATTCGAGGAACGACCGGTCGCGTCGGTGCAGCGCGTTAGTATCGAGTGTGGACCGAGTGCGATCGGCACTGGGACACACGGTGGATCGATCGCCCGGATCGCACCGAGCGGGGACAACCACCAGGTAGCCCACAGCAAGGCCCCACACGTTCGTGGAGTAGGAACTGCTCGATATGCAGGGATTTCACCGGTTACGCACCGTGTCCCCGCTCCCTACTCCCTACAACAAGGATTTATATAAACCATGAGTACTGTCAGTGCAGGAGCCGTCTCCATGAATACCGTCGTCGATCGTGAACTGCTGCAGCGCCACCTGCAGGTCGCAGCCCGTGGCGTCTCCACGAGGTCATCGATCCAGGTGCTCGCTGGCATCCAGCTGACCGCCCGTGACGGCGAGCTGCACCTTGCAGCCACCGACATGGAGCTCTCGGTCCGGACCCGGCTCGCTGCCGAAGTCACGACCGAAGGTGTCGTCGTCGCTCCGGGCAAGCTGCTCGTCGACATCGTTCGCCATCTCGGCGGTGACACCGTTCGACTGACACTGGCCGACGGTCGTCTCGTGATCGAGTCCGACGGCTCGACCTACGAGCTCAACACGTTCGACGCTGCCGACTTCCCGCAGCTGCCGCCCACCGGTGGTGGACTGTTCTCGCTCGACCGCGATGCATTCCTCGACACCGTGCAGGCAGTCAGCCGTGCCGCCTCGACCGACGAATCGCGACCGGTGCTGACCGGCGTGAAGGTCCAGGTGACCAGCGAGCGACTGACGATGGTCGCCACCGACTCCTACCGCCTGTCGGTGCGTGACACCGCGATCACCACCGACCTGCCCGAGACGGTCGACGCGATCGTGCCGGCTCGTGCACTCGATGAGCTCGCCCGCATCGCCGACGCCTCGCCTGCTGCCTCGATCGCCGTTGGCGTGGAAGCCGGACAGGTGCTGTTCGGCGTCGACGAGACCTGGGTCACGGCGCGCCGCATCGAGGGCCAGTTCCCGAACCACCAGCAGCTGATCCCGCAGAGCTTCGAGCACGAGGCGATCATCGATCGTGCCGACCTGCTCGACGTCGTCGGCCGAACCCGCCTGATGGCGCAGCGCAACTCGCCGCTCAAGCTCCACTTCACGGCCGGTCAGCTCACCGTGTCCGCCTCGACCCAGGACGTCGGTGCAGCCGAGGAATCCATGCCGATCAAGTACGACGGCGAGGAGCTGACGATCGGCTTCAACGCCGACTACCTGCGTGACGGCGTCAACTCGATCAACGACGACACGGTGACGCTGCAGCTGATCAATCCGCTGCGCCCCGGCCTGCTCAAGGGCGAGGACGGACACCTGCTCTACCTGATCATGCCGGTGCGCCTGCCGGAGTGACACCCTTCCCTGCTGCTGCCGGAGCTTCCGCGCCGGCCCGGATCGAGCGACTCGACCTCGTCGATGTCAGGACCTATCCGCGGCTGACACTCGAGCCCGGCGAGCAGATGACGGTGCTGACCGGTCCGAACGGGATCGGCAAGACCAACCTGCTCGAGGCGTGTGCGGTGTCAGTCACCGGCGCCTCGCCCAGGACCAGCACCGAGACGCGGCTGGTGCGCGACGACGCCGCTGCCTGCCGGATCGCGGCACGGGTCTGGATCGGTGACCACGTCCATGAGCGTGAGGTGCGGATCGAGCCGGGCCGCGGCAAGCAGCTCCGGATCGACGGCTCGCCGGTCCGCAGCGTCGAGGCCTATGCCGAGCAGGTGCCTGCGCTGACCTTCCTGCCGGAGCGCCTGCTGATCATCCGCGGCGCTCCGGCCCGACGCCGCGCGCTGGTGGACCAGCTGAGCGCACGGCTGCTGCCACCCTTCGCAGCGTCGCTCAAGGGCTATACGGCGGCCCTGCAGCAGCGCAACAACCTGCTGCGCCGCGCGAAGGTCGGTGGCCGGATCGAGGAGCAGATCGCGCCCTGGGACCTCCAGCTGGTCGAGCACGGCACCGAAGTGCGCCGCCTGCGGCGGGAGTTGCTGGACCGCCTCGCCGACCCCTTCGCCGCCCGCCTGGCGCAGCTGACCGACCTCGCCGACGGCTCCTTCGAGCTGGTGCCGCGCGGCAGCGACGACCTGGCAGCAGAGCTGGTCGAGGTGGCGGCGATCGATCGGCGTCGCGGCTCGACGACGACCGGGCCGCACCTCGACGACATCCTGCCGATGCAGGCGGGTCGGGACCTGCGTGCGCTCGGCTCGACCGGCGAGCAGCGCGCAGCCCTGCTCGCCTTCACGCTGGCTGCACGGGACCTGATCGTCGCCGACACCGGGATCCACCCGATCCTGCTGCTGGATGAGCCATGGGCCGAGCTCGACGCCGACCGTCGACGCCGGCTCAGTGACCTGCTCGACGGGATCGGCCAGGTCGTCGCGACGACGACGGAGCCGCCGGCGCACCTGGTCGCGGCAGCACGCGGCGGCCGCGACGTGCAGTTCGTTGCGGTATCGTCTGGCGCAACCACGCCATGGCCAAGCGACCCGAACATAGCCTGATCGACGCCGCCGGGCTCTCCGGCCGCCAGCTCGACGAGGTCGCTGCCGGCTTCGGCCGCATCGTGCGCGCCTTTGCCGAAACGATCGGCGAGGACATGGCCAAGGTGGCGACGGCGACCCGGCTGCGCAACGGCGAGCTGACGGTGCGCTGCGCCTCCAGCACCTGGGCGCAGACGATCGGGTTCATGGAGCTGGAGCTGATCGATCGGCTCCGCACGAACTACCCCAAGCTCGAGATCGTGCGCATCCGCGCGGTTGCCGGCGGCATCGCCCCACCCCCGCCGCCACCGCCCGCGGCCCTGCCGATGCAGCCGCTCGATGCAGCCGCCGAAGCGCGCCTGCAGGCACTGGTCGCACACATCACCGAGCCGACCCTGCGCGCCCGGGTGCTCGCGGCCGCCACGGCCTCGGAGCGGCGACGCGTCGAACGTGTCAATCCCGCGCGCTAGCGTGGAATTCCGCGGCTGCAGCGACCATCTCCTGATATACTCGCGCGTGTGATCTCTTGGTGTCTGCTGCGACCGTAACCACGGCTTCGCGCTGCACCGGCGTATGCTAGGACGGAGTGGTTTCGTGGCCGAAGAACAGGGTTACACCTCGGAGAACATCCAGGTGCTCGAAGGTCTGGAAGCGGTGCGCAAGCGCCCGGGCATGTACATCGGCTCGACCGGCACGAAGGGCCTGCACCACCTCATCTGGGAGATCGTCGACAACTCCGTCGACGAGGCGCTGGCCGGCTACTGCACCACGATCGGCGTGACGATCCACCCCGACGACTCGATCACCGTGGTCGACGATGGTCGCGGCATTCCCGTCGACATCAAGAAGGACGATGAGCTCGGCCGCTCCGCGGCGGAGATCGTGCTGACCGTGCTCCACGCCGGCGGCAAGTTCGGTGGCGGCGGCTACAAGGTCTCCGGCGGCCTGCACGGCGTCGGCTCCTCCGTCGTCAACGCCCTGTCGGAGATCCTCGAGCTGACCGTCTGGCACACCGGCAACGTCTACCGCCAGACCTACGAGCGCGGCGTCCCGACCGGCCCGCTGGTCAAGGGCGAGTCCACCGACCGCCACGGCACCCAGATCCACTTCAAGCCGGATGCCGAGATCTTCGACGAGCTCGTCTACGACTTCGACACGATCTCCGGTCGCTTCCGCGAGACCGCCTTCCTGACCCGCGGCCTGCGCATCGAGATCAAGGACGAGCGCGGCGAGCCACGTGAGGCCTCGTACCAGTTCGACGGTGGCCTGGTCGACTTCGTCACCCACCTGAACAAGAGCAAGGATCCGATCCACAAGAAGGTCATCGGCCTCATCCGCGAGGGCCAGGACTCCGGCATGGATGTCGAGGTCGAGATCGCGATGCAGTGGAACAGCTCCTACTCCGAGAGCGTCCACACCTACGCCAACAACGTGCAGACGCCCGGCGGCGGCTCGCACCTCTCCGGCTTCCAGGCAGCGCTGACGCGGACGATCAACGTCTACGCTCGCGAGAAGGGCCTGCTCAAGGAGAAGGACGAGAACCTCCAGGGTCCCGACGTACGCGAGGGACTGGCGGCGATCATCTCCGTCAAGCTCGGCGAGCCGCAGTTCGAGGGACAGACCAAGGACAAGCTCGGCAACCCCGGCATCAAGGGCTTCGTCGAGGCCGCGACCAACGCGCAGCTCGCCCAGTTCTTCGAGGAGAACCCGCAGGAGGCCAAGGCCATCTGCAACAAGGTGATCCAGGCAGCGCAGGCCCGCCAGGCAGCACGCAAGGCGCGTGACCTGACCCGCAAGAAGAGCGCGCTCGACGCCGCGCGCCTTCCCGGCAAGCTCGCCGACTGCACCTCCGACGACCCGACCCAGAACGAGATCTTCATCGTCGAGGGTGACTCCGCGGGTGGTTCCGCGAAGATGGGCCGCGACCGCTTCTTCCAGGCGATCCTGCCGCTGCGCGGCAAGATCCTCAACGTCGAGCGCGCGCGCATCAACAAGGTGCTCTCCAACCAGGAGATCCAGAACATCATCACCGCGCTCGGCACGGGCATCGGCGAGGAGTTCGACATCGAGAAGGCGCGCTACCACCGCATCGTGGTGATGACCGACGCCGACGTCGACGGCGCGCACATCCGCACGCTGATCCTCACCTTCCTGTTCCGCCAGGCCCGCGAGCTGATCGACGCCGGCTACGTCTACATCGCCGCGCCACCGCTCTACCTGATCAAGTACGGCTCGAAGGAGCGGTACATCGAGAAGGAGCACGAGCTCGAGGACTTCCTGATCGAGGATCGCATCAAGCAGATCACCGTCACCGACGGCAACGGCAAGGTGCAGGCGTGGACCGCCGATCGCTGGCAGCGCTTCTCCCGCGACCTCAAGGAGGCGCAGGGCTGGTCCGGCACGCTCGCGGCCGAGTACGGCAAGAGCTCGATCGAGTGGCTGCGCAACCACGAGATGCTGCTCGAGAACGTGCAGTCGTGGGAGGACCTCAAGAAGCGGATCCAGGCACCGGCGAAGGATTCCGACCTCGCGGAGCTGCAGATCCAGAAGATCGACGACGACGAGCAGAAGATCTTCATCCGCTCGATCGACACCGACACGATGAGCGCGGTGCGCATCGTCCTGCCGTGGACGCTCTTCCAGTCGACCGCCTACACGGGCCTGCGCAAGGTCTCGGAGAAGCTCAAGTCGACGGCCGGCACGCCCCGCTTCCACGTCAACTTCAACGACAAGCGCGACGAGGAAGCCGCCACCTGGGACGAGCTGCGTGGCGCAGTGCTCGACGCGATGAAGCACGGCCTGGAGATCCAGCGCTTCAAGGGCCTCGGCGAGATGAACGCCGACCAGCTCTGGGAGACGACGATGGATCCCGAGGCACGCGTGCTGCAGCAGATCAACATCGAGCAGGCGGAGCGCGCCGACGAGGTGTTCTCGATGCTCATGGGCGACGCGGTCGAGCCGCGCCGCGAGTTCATCGAGCGCCACGCACGCGAGGCCAACGTCGACGTCTGATCCGCAGGTGCGGTGAGGTCAGTCGCAGTTCGAATGTCAGTACGGAAGAGGTAGTGCACCATGGGTAACACGTTGGATGGCGGTTCGCTCGGCGGAGGCCGCATCGAGCAGGTCGAGCTCGAGAAGGAGATGCAGGGGTCGTACCTCGACTACGCGATGAGCGTGATCGTCGGTCGAGCCCTGCCGGACGCCCGTGACGGACTCAAGCCGGTGCATCGCCGCGTGCTGTACGCCATGCACGAGGCGGGCCTGCAGCCCAACCGCAAGTACGTCAAGAGTGCGCAGGTCGTCGGCAAGGCGATGGGTGAGTACCACCCGCACGGCGACTCGGCGATCTACGACACGCTCGTGCGCATGGCGCAGGACTTCTCGCTCCGCTACACGCTGGTCGACGGCCAGGGCAACTTCGGCTCCGTCGACGGCGACCCCGCCGCGGCGATGCGCTACACCGAGTGCAAGCTGACGAAGATCGCCACGGAGATGCTCCGTGACATCGACGAGAACACCGTCGAGTTCGGCCCCAACTACGACGGGTCGCGCCGCGAGCCGCTCGTGCTGCCGAGCCGCTTCCCGAACCTGCTCGTCAACGGCTCCTCCGGCATCGCCGTCGGCATGGCGACGAACATGGCGCCGCACAACCTCGGTGAGGTCACCGACGCCGTGCTCGCCTTCATCGACGACCAGTCGCTGACGGTCGAGCAGCTGATGGAGCACATCAAGGGCCCCGACTTCCCGACCGGCGCGATCATCCACGGCATGGGCGGCATCCGCGATGCCTACCTGACCGGCCGCGGCAAGGTCGTCATGCGCGCCCGCGCGCACTACGAGGAGCTGCGCCAGGGCCGCACGGCGATCGTCATCACCGAGATCCCGTACCAGGTCAACAAGGCGAACCTGATCCTCATGATCTCCGACCTCGTGCGTGAGCGCGTGATCGACGAGATCCCCCAGGACGGCCTGCGCGACGAATCCGATCGCCGCGGCATGCGCGTCGTGGTCGAGCTCAAGCGTGGCGCCAACTACAAGGTCGTGCTCAACAAGCTCTACAAGCACACGCAGCTGCAGGGCACCTTCGGCATCAACAACATCGCCCTCGTCGACGGCGTGCCGAAGCTGCTCAACCTGCGCGACCTGATCTACCACTACGTCGAGCACCAGCGCGACGTGCTGACGCGCCGCACCAAGCACCGCCTCGACAAGGCGAAGGCCCGCGCGCACATCCTCGAGGGCTACCTCAAGGCGATCGACAACATCGACCGTGTGATCGCGATCATCCGCGGCAGCCGCAACACCGAGAGCGCGCGCACCGAGCTGCGCTCCGAGTTCGACTTCTCCGAGATCCAGGCCCAGGCGATCCTCGACCTGCGTCTCGCACGCCTGACCCAGCTGTCAGTCGACGACACGAAGGAAGAGTACGCCGAGCTGATGGAGCGCATCGAGGGCCTGCTGGCGATCCTGCGCGACGAAGAGCTGCTCTACGCGATGATGAAGGAGGAGCTCTCCGAGATCCGTGACAAGTACACGGACGAGCGCCGTACCGAGATCACCGCACACGAGGGCGAGATCGACCTCGAGCAGATGATCGCCGACACGCCGATGGCGATCACGATCACCAAGTCGGGCTACATCAAGTCGACCCCGATGAACGTCTTCCGCCAGCAGAACCGCGGCGGTGTTGGCGTCGCCGGCTTCGACCTGAAGGAAGGCGACTACGTCGAGCACATGTTCATCGCGAGCAAGCACGACTACCTGCTCTTCATAACGTCGGTCGGCAAGATCTACCGCACCAAGGTCTACGAGATTCCCGAGGGCGCTCGCCAGAACAAGGGCCGCGCGCTCGTCAACGTGCTGCCACTGGCGGAGGACGAGCAGGTCAAGGCCGTCTACCGCACGCGCAACTACGACGAGCAGAAGTACATCATCATGGCGACCCGCAAGGGCATCGTGAAGAAGACCGAGTTCGCCGCCTACAACACGAAGCTGCGCGCCGATGGCATCATCGCGCTCAACCTTAAGACCGACGACGACGAGCTGATCGGCGTGACGCTGACCAGTGGCGACGACGACCTGCTGCTCATCACGGCGAACGGCCAGGCCGTGCGCTTCCACGAGGAGAGCGTCCGTTCGATGGGCCGCACCGCCGGCGGCGTCAAGGGCATGAACGTACGTGCAGGCGACGACGTCATCTCGATCGACGTGGCACGCGACGAGGCCGAGCTGCTGCTGCTCACCGAGCAGGGCTACGGCAAGCGCAGCCCCGTCAGCGAGTTCACGCGCAAGGGACGCGGCACGATGGGCGTGCGTGCCTTCGGCAACATCGAAGGCAAGGGCAAGCTCGTCTCCGCGCTCAGCGTGCGACCCGGCCAGGGCGTCATGCTGATCACGAGCGACGGCACGATCACGCGCCAGAGCGTCGACCAGGTCTCGCGCTACAGTCGCACGGCCTCGGGCGTGACGGTCATGAAGCTACGGGCCGGCAACAAGCTGGTCGCGGTGGCTCGCGTGATCGATGGTGACCCGGGCGATGCGGCGGCCGACGCGCAGCCGGCACTCGAGCTCGGCGGCGACGTCGTGGTTCCCGCCGATGCCTCGACCGTCGAGTCGATCGACATCGGCACCGGTGGCAC
>JAOPYV010000057.1 GCA_025964435.1 Thermoleophilia bacterium
GGCCGACCGTCAGGTTGGTGCCCGGCCCCTCGAAGTGCAGCGCGTCGAATCGGCGCTCCGCCATCGCGCCGGATGCGCGCCGCAGCTCGGCCATCCGCTCGTTCCAGGCGGCGATCGGGTCGTCGGCGTCGAGCCTGCAGATCCACGCGAGCTGCTGCCAGAGCTTGGCGAGCGCCGCCTCGGGCGCGAGGTCGGGGAACACGAGCTTCGCCCAGCCCGGCGTCGCACACGGTGCCGCGCACCAGTTCGTCGTGCGGTCATTGATGATCTTCATGCCCTCGGTGCGGGCCGCGCTCTGCTCCCTGCCGACGAGCACCGGATCGAGGTCGTCAAGCAGGTGTGGCTCGGTGGTGCCTGCCAGTGAGATGCGCGCGCAACGCTGGTCGCCGAGCGCGAGCAGTCGTTCACCAAACCAGCTCGGGTACTGGTCCAGCGTCTCGGGCGTGGCGTTGAGCACGCGGGCACGCTTGATGTGCGGATCCCCGTAGGAGACCTCGACGAACTTCGCGCCGCGTCGATACGCCGCAGCGGCGATCTCGCGCGTCAGCGCTTCCTTGCCCAGCTCCGAGCCCAGCGCCACGATCTGGCCGGGCTGGACGTTTGCCCCGAAGCCGACGATCAGCTCGGCGAGGCGCTCGGTCAGGGTCGTGGGATCGATCTCGGGAAGGTGGGGTGCGGGCGCGGTCGTCATGGGAGAAGCCTAGCCTGCGCTACCACCCATTGGTGCACGCCGCATACGCTCTGGGTTCTGCCGAAAGCTGCATAAGGTTGCGACTGCGTGATTTCGAGCTGCGTAGTAGCGAAGAACCTGGGGCAAACGGCCCTCAGAGCTACCTCCCCGTTCCGGCCGTTTCCTCAGGAGAACCACGATGTCATCTCTCTCGTCCCGAGCGCTGCTGCGCTCGTCCCTGCTCTCCCTGCTGACGCTGACCTGCGCCTTGGTCATCGCCTTGGCGTTCGCGACCGCCCCGGCCTCTGCCAAGGGCGAGGGCAGTGGCAACGGCCACGGCAATGGCGCGAAGCCCGAACATGCGAACGGCGGCAACGGCAACGGCAACGGCAAGCCGCAGGAGCAGGCTGCGGCGCAGCCCGCGGCAGCTGCACCCGCCGGCGGCGATACCCAGGGCAACTCGCCCAGTGACCCCGACGGCGCCAGCAACGGCGGAGTCGACAAGCCGGGCGGCACCGGAAGCATCTCCGACGACCGCGACGGCAACAACGGTTGTGGCAACGACGACGATCGCGAGGACGACAACAACGGCAACTGCGGCGGCCAGCATGCCAAGCCCGCGAAGCCTGCCAAGCCCGCGGCGACGTCGCCGAAGCCGGTCGATGCGAAGCCGACGAAGCCGACGAAGCCGACGAAGCCGGCGAAGCCGGCCAAGCCCGCGCCGGTCACCAAGCCCTGCACCGTCTCAACCTCCTTCGTCGCGGCGCTGCTGCAGCTGCTCGGACTCGCGGACAAGGACGCCCACAACTGCACGGCCGCGCCCACGACCCCAGCCTCGAACGTCAAGGGGAAGGTCACGCTGTGCCACGCAACGGGCTCGATGACCAATCCGTATGTGACGATCACGATCAGCGTCAACGGGCTGAACGGTCATGGCAAGCACGAGGGCGACATCATCCCGGCACCCGCCGGAGGATGCCCGACCGCGGCCGACGCGGCACCGGTCGTCCCGGTAGCACCCGGCTCGTCGACTCCTCCCACCGATGGAACCGGCACCACGCCGCATGCGAGCACGACGACGACCACGACCGTGACCGACGCAACTACGACGCCCGACAGCGCGGCTGCGGCCACTGACACCGCGACCGGTGCCGCCGCAGGTACGGATGCAGCAGCTGCCAACGACGAGGCAGTCGCCGGCGTATCCGACAGCCCAGCGCCCGAGACCGCCGAGCTCACGGCCGCAGCCCAGGACACCGGCAACGACGGCAGCCTGCCGTTCACCGGTCTCGCCCTCGGCACGCTCGCCCTGCTGGGACTGGTCGCGATCGCGCTCGGCATCGCCCACCATCGTGGCGGCCGCCGTCGCGGTCCCGACGCGACCTGATCCGCGACAGCTGAACTGACCGACCGAACACCGCAGCGAGCACGGCGCACCGCATCTCCACGCGGCGCCCCGTGCTCGCTGCCGCAGTTACGGACCGCTATCGAACCCCGCCGGCTCGACAATCGACGCACCACGGGACGCCGGCGTGCAGCTCGTCGGCCCCTGTGCGGGCACCGTCACTGCACTCCCAGCAGACCAGCGCGGAGCAGCCACCGCAGCGCTCGCTCGTGGCCACGCCACAGAAGCCGCAGATGCCGCGCGAGGGATCATCGAGCGGCTCGCCACACGTATCGCAGGCAAGGTCACGCTCGTCGACCTCATCACCACAGTGCGGGCAGATGCGGGGCTCGTCTGCGTCGTCCGCTTCCTCGAAGGCGTCCATGGCGGTCAGGCCGGCAACCAGATGGCGGCGGGCTCCAGCGGCTCGTCGTGCTCGACCAGGCGCATCAGCGAGATGAGCGGATCCGTCACCGGTCGATGCGGCTGCGCAGTGAACTCCTCGAGCGTCAGCCAGTGCGTCTCGCGCCCACCCGTGTCAGGGAGCTCGTCGTCGATCTCGCCGACCAGCACCGGCGAATACTGCAGCCGCGGCGTACCGGTCCGCATCGACGTGGCGAGCAGGTGATACATCAGCATCCCGGTGTGGCGAAGCTCGCGCGGTGTGGTGCCCGTCTCCTCCAGCACCTCGCGCGTCACGGCCTCGATCGGCCCCTCGCCCAGCTCGGCGCCGCCGCCGGGGATGATCCACCGCCAGCTGCCGTCGTTGAAGGGGTAGCGAAAGAGCAGCCATCGCCCGTCGGAGCGGCGCAGCAGCGACCTGGCAGCTCGTCGCGTCGGCCCGAACCCTGCGCGTGCTTCCAGCTCGTCGATCGCCGCCCAGGCAGGCGTGTCCCAGCTCGGTGCATCGCTCGCCAGCAGCTCACGTGCGCAGGCGTGTGCCAGCGCTGGTCGTTCCTGCCCCGGCAATCCCAGCTGCGCGTCCAGCTCGGAGGCGTATGTCGCGCTCATCGCAGGAGGTACCAGATCACGATGCCCGCCACGACGAACAGGGCGATCAGCAGGGGAAGTCGCGACGCGCCGCGCGTCCCACCGACGAATGGACCCGTCGCCTGCGGCGGCATCGCGCCGGAGGTCGGATGGATCGAGGGGCCAGATGCCCACGCCGGGCGCTCCGGGGCGTCGTCCGCAAGCTCGCTGGGAATCTCCGACATTGCTCGTCCTTCGGTGGATGACAGGCGTGTACCCACCACGCGGCGGATCGAGCTGTCGTTCCACAGCATGACGCGTATTGGCGCGCGGGGCGGGAACGTGCCGAACATGGACACGCTCGAACACCTCGCGCCCGGCATCGTCTCGTGGCGCGCGATACATCCGGACTGGAACACCACCTACGAACGCGTCGCGTGCCATGCGCTGCGGTTCGACGATGGACTGCTGCTGATCGACCCCTTGTTGTCCGGCACCGATGAGGCAGCCCTGCTGGCGGAGCTGCGGGCCTTCGCGCCCACGGGTGTCGTGCATGCCTACATCACGCTGCCGGCCCACGTGCGCGACGTGGAGCGCGCGCTCGACGAGCTCGGCACTGCCACGAGCAGGATCTACGGCCACGTGGCGCTCGTGGCGCACGTCGCCGATTCCTCCCGGCTCGTGGACGCTGCGACGGCGACGCTGCCCTTCGGCACGCAAGCGCAGCCGATCGGCTCGCCCCGCCGCATGGAGATGCCGCTCTACTCACCTGTGCACCGTGCGCTCGTCGTCGGCGACGTCGCGATCGGCGTCCGCGGCGGCCTGCGGATCTGGCAGGACATCGCCGGCCACGAGCCGTGGTTCCGCGAGCGCTTCATTCCTTCGATCCGCCCCTTGCTGGAGCTTGGCGCGGAGCACGTCCTGGTGGGACACGGCGAGCCCGTGATCGACAACGGGAAGGCAGCGCTCGCGCAGATGCTCCGCACGGCGCCGGTCGCATCGATCCGCGCCGAGCTCGCGGGCCCAGCGCTGGTCGAGCGACACCGCGCGACGCGTTAGCCCGTGCGTCGCGCGGCGACGCGGACCCAATCGGGTCGATCGCTGCTTCTGGCGGGGTGATAGGTGGAACCGAGCCGCTTGGCCACCACGCCCGGGAGGCCCAGCCGCTGCGCGCCGTCCAGCAGCTCGCGCCCCTCGCCGACGTGGTGCTCCGGCACCTGCCAGTGCTCCCCGCGCTCCAGCAGCAGGCCCAACAGGCGGCGACGCTCCTCGTAGGGCTGATCGCGCAGGTCGTGGCCGTCGAGGTGCAGCAGGTCGAACGCCACGAAGGTCGCCGGCGACTCCTTCGCCTGCGCTCGGATGCTGCTGCCCGACGTCGCAGCGATCCGGGCATGTACCGGACCCACATGGGGGCGCCCCGCCGCATCGAGCACGACCAGCTCCCCATCGAGCACCACGTCGTGCGCGCCGAGCGCGCGGCCGAGTCGTACGAGCTCCGGGAAGTGGTCGGTGATATCGGCGCCTGCACGATCGGTCACGCGGATGCGGCCTCCCGAGCCATAGACGAGCGCGCGACGACCACCCCAGTCGACCTCGAAGGCCCACGCGCGGGCCGGGCGCGGCAATCGCTCGGCGCGCGGCAGCGGCATCGGCTCGATCCGTTCGGGAAGCGGCTTGCGGTCGGGATCATCGGGCGGGTCCAGCCGTCGCAGCAGCCACTGTTCCTTCCCGCGCGGGTCCACGCGCGTGCGCACGAGGACGTACCTGCCGCGCGCTCGGCCTCCCGCCAATCGCATGTGGACCTTGTCGTCGGCGAGCTCCTCCAGCTCGTACGTGCCGTGATCCCAGATCGACATCGACCCCGCGCCGTAGCTGCCCTCCGGGATCTCTCCTTCGAAGTCGAGGTACTCGAGCGGATGGTCCTCCGTGCGCACCGCGAGCCGCTGCTCACCGGGCACGAGCGGCACGCCCTTCGGCACGGCCCACGAGAGCAGGACGCCATCGTGTTCCAGTCGCAGGTCCCAGTGCATCGCCGTCGCGCTGTGCTCCTGGACCACGAAGCGTGGCGCGCGCGCCTTCCGTGTCCGACGTCCACCAGCAGGCTCCGGGGTCGCCTCGAAGTCCCGCTTGGACTGGTAGCTGGCCAGCGAGCGTGCCATCTCACGGCGCCTCGGTGATGCCGGCGCCCGGAGAGAACTCACGCGTCGTGAACGACACCGCACCGTGGTCGGGCGCGAGCGGCGGTGTCGGCAGGCCGAGGTTGGCACCCATGCCGCCGATCAGGTCTGCCAGCGCCTCCTCGGCGGTCCAGCGCGGCGCCCAGCCCAGCTCGCTGCGGATCCGCGAGGTGTCCATGATCGGGCTGCGCATCGCGAGATCCACCCAGCTGCCCGGCGTCGGCTGGAGGTGTGCGCGCCACGCCGTCTCGGCGATCCAGCGCAGGACCGGTGCGGGAAGCGGCGCGGTCAGCCGCGCGTGCAGCACCATGCGCACCACCCGGCTGCTCAGCTCGGGCTCGGTCGCGACGTTGTAGGGCCCGCGGGCATTCGCGTTGACGATGGCGAGCCGATACGCCTCGGCGAGGTCCTGGGCATGGACGCACTGCGTCTGCAGCCCCGCGATCCCCGGCACGATCGGCAGGCCGCGCCGTCGCAGGATCCACCGTGGCAGCAGCGGGCCGGCGAAGAGTCGCCGGATCGAGGCGCCGGCCTCGGCCTGGAAGACGAGGCCGGATCGAATCCGCACGACGCGGACGTCGCGATGCCGTCGCTCGAACCGGTCGACGAGATCCTCCTGGCGCGACTTCTGCTGCGAGTACAGGTTGCCGGGAATGCCGAGCGTCGGCCAGTGCTCCTCGACGCGACCGCGCGGCGGTCCGGAGGCATAGGCGCCGATCGACGAGCCGACCACGACCACCGGTACACGCGCCTGGGCAGCCGCCGCGAGCACGCGCTTCGTCCCGAGGACGTTCACCGCCTCGAGCAGCTCGACATCGTGGGACGGTTGGATCAGCCACGCGAGGTGCACGACCGCATCC
>JAOPYV010000081.1 GCA_025964435.1 Thermoleophilia bacterium
CGCGCTGGCCGGCGACGAGCGCTGCGCGTCGCGCCTGCTCGGCACGCACGCCTGCCAGCTCGTGCTGGGCGGCGGTGAGCTGCTGGACCAGCCGCGTGCGCTCGAGCGCCGTCAGCTGGAGTGAGGCCTCGGCCTCGTCGAGGCTCGTGACGAGCCCGTCGTGATAGCGGGTCAGGGTCCGTGCGAGCCGCACGCGCTCGCTGAGCTGGCGGAGGTTGCCCCCGCTGAGCAGAGAGGTGATGGCGCTCTGGCTCGACGCGTCGCGGTAGGAGACGGCCATCCATCGCGAGAGCAGCTGGAATGCAGCGTCGCGTTCGCGACCCGCCTCATGGCGGCGCTCGTCGGCCATGAGCAGGCTGTTGCCGACGCCTTGGGCCTCGAGGTCGAGCCGATGCTCGGCCGTGGCAAGCTCTCGATCGCTCCACGCGCGGATCGGCTTGTCCGGCGTCGACGTGGCAGGCGTGCCTGCGGCAGCCGCCCGTGCCGGCGCAACGCCCAGCCCCCACCCACAGCAGGCGGCGAGGGCGCACGCGAGCAGCACGATCGCCCATGGTGGCGCGATCGCGCGCGGGCCTGGCTGCATGCGGGCGGCGTTCATGCGCTCCGCATCGGTGTCCGACGCGGCAACGTTGAACCAACCCGCGCACGCTGCATGTGTCGCAACAGGCCCGTCAGGGCGTGGAAATGTTGGTTACACGACCCAATACTTGCGCGCGCAACTAATCCCGGCTACAGTTCAGTTATTGGTTGCACGCGCAATCATTTTCCGAACCAACGACCTGGAGATACGTACACCATGACCTCAGCTACAGCATCCAAGATCGCCGCCGGCACCTGGAACATCGATCCCGTGCACTCGACCGTCGCCTTCCGCGTCAAGCACTTTGGCCTGACCTGGCTCCGCGGCGGCTTCACCCAGTTCGACCTGAGCGCACAGGTTGCCGAGGACGGCACCGTGCAGCTCGAAGGCACCTCCCCCGTGGACTCGATCAGCTTCCCGAACGAGCAGCTCAAGGGCCACCTGATGTCGCCCGACTTCTTCGACGCGGAGCTCCACCCGACGCTCGGCTTCTCGAGCACCTCGGTCGAGCTCGCCGATGACGGCACCGCCAAGGTCATCGCCGACCTGACGCTGCGCGGCGTCACCAAGTCGGTCGAGCTGACCGGCGCATGGGCACCCGCCACCGAAGGCCTCGCGGGCGACACCCGCTTCGGCCTCGAGCTGAGCGGCGCCATCGACCGCAACGAGTTCGGCATCTCCTGGGCAGCGCAGCTGGCCAACGGTGCCGACGTGCTTGCACCGACGGTCAAGATCGAGGGCGAGTTCGAGCTGGTGCAGGCGTGAGCAAGCCCGCTCCGATACGCGTGCTCGGAGTAGCGGGGAGCCTGCGCGAGGCGTCGTTCAATCGACGTCTCGTGCGGCTCGCCGCCACGCTCCTGCCCGCCGACGTCGAGTTCGTGCCGTTCCACGACATCGCTGCCGTGGAGCCGTTCGACGAGGACGTGGAAGCCGAGGGTACGCCCCCCGGAGCCGCGGCCTGGAAGGACGCGCTCCAGAGCGTGGATGCGGTCTTCATCTCCACGCCCGAGTACAACGGCTCGGTTCCCGGCGCCCTCAAGAACGCCTTCGACTGGGCGTCCCGCGCCGACGTCGCCCCCTACAACGACATACAGCGCAGCCCGATGTACGGCATTCCGACGGCGGTCGCGAGCGCGAGCTCCGGCCAGTTCGGCGGCGTCTGGGCACGTGACGAGTTCATGAAGTCGCTGCGCACCCAGGGCGCTCGCGCAGTCGATGAGCCGAAGGTGACGATCCCGTCGTCGCACTCGGCGTTCGGCCCTGACGAGACGCTCACCAACACCGCCCTCTCCGGGCGCCTGGTCGAGCTCCTCGACAACCTCGTCGCGCAGGCACGGCTCGTTCGTGCGGCGCGCGACCGCTCGCTCGCGGCGGCGGCCACCTCGGACTGAGGTGCGCCGCCCGGGCGGCGGTGTACGATGAACGCGATGAGCGAACCCACTGCCACCGATGCCCCTGTCGAGACGGCCGTCCCACGCGGACTCGACTCCCTCATGATCCAGCGCGCGACGCCGGCCCACGTGCCGTACCTGCGCCGGCTCAAGGAAGCCGTGATGGCGGACCGGTATCGACCGGCTGCCGACGAGGCGGGCTTCGCCTCGTGGCGGGACATGTACTGCACCGACGAGTACTTCGCCGACATCATCGCCGACCCGGATTCGATGCTGCTGTGCATCGGCACCCTGCGCGAGCCGGTCGGCATGGTCGTGCTGCGCCGCAGCGACAAGCAGCTCGAGATCGACGACCTGCTCGTCTCGCTCCCGCGCCAGGGTGACGGAACGCGCCTGCTCGTCGCCTGCCTGCGCTACGCGGAGGCCTGGCGCAGCGAGCGCGTCTTCATCGACGTGTACCCCGGCAACGCGGCCAACGAGGCGTTCCTCGAGCAGCACGGCTTCGTGCGATCCGGCGACGCCGCCAACGACCTCGGGCGCCCGATGCACCGCTTCGCACGCTCGATCGGCGCCTGACCCGAACGGTTTCGAGTCGTAAGTACGCACGTTCTGCCGAAGGCGGAGCTTTGCCCGTTTTCCCACGTCTTCGCCGGGAAGATGTCCCGTGCGATGGCAGCAGATATCGACATCCTCACACTCCAGCCGATGCTGGCCACCAGCGTCGGCGAACCCCCCGAGGGGGCCGAGTGGTGCTATGAGCCCAAGTGGGACGGCATGCGTGCGATGTTCACGCTGCACCCCGATGGCTCGGCGCAGCTGCTGACCCGCGCGGGGCGTGACATCGCAACCGGATTCCCCGAGCTGCTCGAGCGCCCCGCCGCGCTCGTTGGTCGAAGCGCCGTCGTCGATGGCGAGATCATCGCGCCGGACCCCGACACGGGAGCCGGGTCATTCGCCCGGCTGCAGCGACGCATCGGTGTCCTCGGCATCCAGGCCGCGCGGCTCGGTCGCCTCGTGCCGGTGTCGTTCGTCGCCTTCGACGTGCTCGCGCTGGACGGCGTGCCGCTCCTCGATGCGACGCTCGACCAGCGGCGGCGAGAGCTCGAGAAGATCGTGCCGGGAACGGCTGACACGGCCGCCGTGCCGAGCCGCTGGCAGCTCGTCCAGCGCCTCGTCGGCTCGGGGCACGAGGCCTACGCCGCCGCGCTCGAGGCAGGGCACGAAGGGATCGTCGCCAAGCGGACGGCCTCCCACTACACCTCCGGCGAACGCGATTCGGCATGGCGCAAGGTCGTGCGCATGCCCCGTGAGGAGTTCGTCGTGGTCGGCTGGATCCCCTCGCTCGACGATGCGGCGCGTCCCGGCGCGCTCGCCGTCGCGAGCCGGACCTCGCCCGGCATGCCGCTCGAGTACGTCGACATGATCGAGCGCGGCATCGGAATCCGCGAGCGCGAGATGCTCCACACGTCCTTCCTGACGCGCTACAGCGAGGCACCCACGGCGATCGGCATGCCCGCGACGCCGGGCATGCAATTCGTCAAGCCGGACATCGTCATCGAGGTCGCGCACAACGGCTCCTCGATCGACCATCAGCTGCGATCCCCACGGTTCCTCGGCGTGCGCCCCGACCGCGACCCGATCTCGGTCGCACGCGATCCGTACTGGGCGTAAGGGAGCGCCCTCAGCGCAGGGTCCGCGCGGGCGTGGTCGACTACGAGGTCTTCACCACGGCGGAGCGGTGGTGGCGGAACACGAGCGACGTGGTGACCTGCGCCACCTCCTGGCGACTGGTCAGCTGGTCGAGGACGACGTCGCGGAGGTGTTCGGGGTCACGCACGGCGAGGTGCAGCAGGTAGTCGGCGTCGCCGGTGACGTGGAACAGGTCGAGCGTCTCGTCGAGGTTGACGAGCTCGCGCACGAAGGTGTCGAGCATCGTGCGGTGATGCGTATGCAGGCGGATGGCGACGATCGCTTGGAGCGGGAGTCCCAGCTGCTTGAGGTCGAGCTCCGCCGCGAAGCCCTTGATGACCCCACGCTCGCGCAACGAGCGCATCCGAGCCAGCGATGCCGAGGGGCTGAGCCCGACCTTGTCAGCTAATTCGCGATTGGTAATTCGCGCATCGTGCTGCAGCACCTCGAGAATGTGCCAGTCAACCGCATCAAATTTCGGGAGATCGATATCCATATGCACATTGTATCGAACTGTTTGGTGTTGACCGAATGAATGCGTACGCTGAGGCCATGAAGCACTCCGGAAATGCGCTCCACCATCCCGACACCCGAGCCGTGCATGCGGGTCGACACGAGCTCACGCAGCTGGGTGTCCACGCACTCCCGATCGACCTGTCGACGACCTACCCGGTCGCGGAGCTCGACGGAGCACCGGAGCAGCTCGAGGCCTGGGCCACCGGCGGACAGCCCGACGGCTGCGCGATCTACGCGCGCCTGCACAACCCCACCGTCGGCCGCTTCGAGCAGGCCCTCGCCGAGCTCGAGCATGCCGAGGCCGCCGTCGCATTCGCCTCCGGCATGGCCGCCTTCACCGCGCTGCTGCTGAGCCTGCCGGGTGACCGACGCCACATCGTCGCGGTGCGCCCGCTCTACGGCGGCACCGACCATGTCCTCTCCTCCGGCCTGCTCGGCTGCACCGTCACCTGGGCCGAGCCCGACGGCGTTGCCGAGGCGCTCCAGCCCGACACAGGCCTCGTCGTCGTGGAGACGCCGCAGAACCCGACCGTCGGCCTCGTCGACATCGCCGCCGTCGCCGCCCAGTGCGGCACCGTGCCGCTGCTCGTCGACAGCACCTTCGCGACGCCGGTCGTCCAGACACCGATCCGCCACGGCGCGACGTACGTGCTGCACAGCGCGACGAAGTTCCTCGGCGGCCATGGCGACGCGATGGGCGGCATCATCGCCTGCGACGAGGAGCACGCCCGCGGCCTGCGCGCCGTGCGCGTCGCCACCGGCGGCCTGCTCCATCCGCTCGGCGCCTACCACCTGCATCGTGGCCTCGCCACGCTCCCGGTTCGCATCGAGCGCATGCAGTCGAGCGCGATGATCCTCGCCCGTCGCCTGCTCGAGCACGAGCTCGTCGAGCGCGTCTACCACCCGTCTCTGCCGGAGTGCGATCCGCAGGGCCTGGTCGGCACGCAGATGTACGGCCCCGGGTCGATGCTCGCCTTCGACATCGTCGGCGGCTACGACGCGGCGCGCCTGCTGCTCGGCGCCACGCAGCTGCTGACGCACGCGGTCAGCCTCGGCTCCACCGACACGCTCATCCAGCATCCCGCGTCATTGACACATCGCGTCGTCGAGGCAACGAGCCGCGACGCGTGCGGCGTGCACGACCGCCTCGTGCGCATCTCCGTCGGCCTCGAGCATCCTGACGACCTCTGGGCAGACCTCGAGCAGGCGCTCAGCGCCGCATCGCTGCACTCGGTCAGCGCAACTCACGTCCACACGCACGGCTGAGCACCTGCACGAAGCGCTCCAGCGCCGGCTCATGCATCGACAGGAAGAGAGACGGCTCGACGAGCTCCAGCTCGATCAGCCGCAACGTGCCGAGCTCGTCCGGGGCCATGTCGACCCGCGCGTAGACGAGCTCCCGCTCACCGTAGGCGGGCAGGGTCCGGAGCACGCGCGTTGCGAGCGCCAGCTCCTCCTCGGTCGGCTGGCGCGCGGCCGCGGCCTGCTCGTGGCCACCCTCAAGCCGCTGGTACTTGGTCACGACGTGGGTGAACTCGCCACCGATCCAGACGACGTTGCGCTCGCCCTCCTCCACGATCGAACGCAGCTCCGGCTGCAGGAGCACCTCGCCGCGCGCCTGCAGCGCGTTGACGTGGGCGACGGCCGCCTCGACCTCGTCGTCGATGGTCAGGTCGAAGGCGCGCACGCCGCTGGATCCGCCGCCGACGGCGGGCTTCACCACGACGCGGTCCCACGGCAGCGAGCGCAGCAGGTCGGGCGTCGCGGGGCGCGCGCCGCGTGCGAACCAGCGCGTCGGGATGACCGGGAGCTCCAGCCGCTCGAGCCCGGCGAGGTACGACTTGTGCGAGTTGCCGGTGATGACGTTGAGCGGGTTGCGCAGCACGGTCGAGCGCGCGGAGGTCCGTCGCGCCCAGTCGAGGAAGGCGTCGCGGTCGTTCGCGTAGTTCCAGGTCGAGCGCAGCACGGTGAGTGGCGCGGCGTCCCAGTCGACCGCCGGGTCGTCCCATGCCGGCGCGTACGCCTCCACTCCGGCAGCCGCCAGCGCCGCGATGAGCAGCTCCTGGTCGACGTCGGGTTCGGGCATGTCGAGGCAGGTGACGAGCGCTAGGTCCATGCGGCAAGCTTACTCGGCGCAGGGCGGGCCCCCGATGCGGTACGGTCACGACATGACTGGACACCCGCTCCTCGCGCACGAGACCTGGTTCGTCGACCCGCCCCACCCCGGCACGGATTGGTCCTTCGCCACGGAGCCGCTGACGCTCACGCTGCTGGCCGTGGCGCTCGTCCTGACCGTCGTCGTCCGGCTGGTCGCTCGCTGGTGGCCCGGGATCGATATCCCCTTCCTCGCGCGACTGACGCCGTTCATGCCGTTCGCGGTGCGCATCCACTTGGCGGTCTCACTGCTTGGGCTGCTCTCGCTCGGCTCGTACCTCGCCCCCTCGATGGACCTGGGGAAGGATGTCGTCGGCGTGTTGCTCGGCGCCGTGATGTTCGTCGTGGCGATCGGCATGGCGGCCGGCTGGCACACGCGCGCTGCCGCCTGGCTGCTGATCGCCGCAGGGCCGATCGGCATGCTCGAGTTCGGCTTCTGGCCGGTCGTGCATCGGATCGACGTGCTCGGCCTGGCGGTCTGCGTGCTGATCTGGGGCGCAGGCCCGTGGTCGGCCGACCACGAGCTCGGACGGACGCGCGTGCCGTCACTGCGCGACGATGCACGGGCGATCTGGGTGCTGCGCCTGGCGGTCGGTCTCGCGCTCATCATCGTGGCGTTCGCCGAGAAGCTCGTGAACCCGCAGCTCGCGCGCGACTTCCTCGCCGAGTACCCGCACTTCAACGTCTTCCAGGAGCTCGGCTTCGGCATGGGCAATGACACGTTCATCGCGATCGCCGGGGCCATCGAGGTGCTCTTCGGGCTGCTCATCATCTCTGGCGCGCTGCCGCAGGTCGGCGTCGTCATCGTCGGCGTGCCCTTCAACGCCACGCTCTGGTTCTTCGGCGCCCCCGAGCTGCTCGGGCACCTGCCCATCTACGGAGCGATGCTCGTGCTGCTCGTGTACGGCTCACATCCGCAGCTGCGACCCGCGACCCGCGACCTGTGGCCGTGGGGTCGCGATAGAATCCCTGCCGGATGACGGTGCAGGAACATGACGACACGACGCCGGCGATGATGCCGGACACGACCTTGGGCGCGGATGCTGGCGCAGGCATCGACGCCGCGCGGCTCGCGATTGCCCTCGAGGTGCTGGCGGAAGCCGAGCGCCTGCCATTGGGCCACCCCGACGCCGAGCAGGTGCAGCGCGCCACCGCGAGCATCTACAAGACCGTCAAGCTGCGCCGCCGCAACGAGCGGCGCGCTGCCATCCTCGCCCACGATGAGGCCGTCACGTCGCTCACCGCGACCGGCTCACCCGAGCGGATCGATGACGAGACCGCGGGAATCCCGCTCGTCTCCACCGCCAAGGGCGCCATCGCGGGCGTGCTCCAGCAGCCCCGCGGCTGCTACGTCTGCAAGGACCGTTACACCCAGGTCGACGCCTTCTACCACCAGCTCTGTCCCAGCTGCGCCGCCGAGAACCACGCTCGCCGCGACGCCCGCACCGACCTGTCCGGGAAGCGCGCGCTGCTGACTGGCGGTCGCGCGAAGATCGGCATGTATATCGCGCTGCGGCTGCTGCGCGACGGAGCCCACACGACGATCACGACGCGCTTCCCCAACGACGCGGCGCGCCGCTTCGCCGCGATGGAAGACAGCGCCGATTGGCTCGACCGGCTGCACATCGTCGGCATCGACCTGCGCGACCCCGCCCAGGTCGTCGCGCTCGCCGATTCCGTCGCCGCGCGCGGCCCACTCGACATCCTCATCAACAATGCCGCGCAGACCGTGCGCCGGTCGCCCAATGCCTACGCGCCGCTGGTCGCTGCTGAGCGCGAGGCGCTGCCGGCGGGCCCGCTGCCGCAGATCGAGACCTTCGGCCGCGCCAGCGACCTCGACATGGCCGCCGTGAGCGCCGGCACGACGCCCGACGGCTCCGACGACATCACGAGCGGTGCCCACTGGGCACCGACGCCGCACGCCCTTGCCACGCTCGCGCTGACCGCCGGCTCGGCATCACCGGCGCGCATCGCCGCGAACGTGGCGATCGACGCGGGCGGCCTGCTGCCCGACCTGCACGAGACCAACAGCTGGATCCAGCCCGTCGAGGAGGTGGATCCGATCGAGATGCTCGAGGTGCAGCTCTGCAACATGACGGCGCCCTTCATCCTCGTCAGTCGCCTGCGCTCAGCCCTCGCCGCCTCGGACGCGCGCCGCACCTACGTCGTCAACGTCTCAGCGATGGAGGGCCAGTTCAGCCGCGGCTACAAGGGCCCCGGCCACCCGCACACGAACATGGCCAAGGCCGCGCTGAACATGCTCACCCGCACCAGCGCGCAGGAGATGCTCGAGACCGACGGCATCCTCATGACCGCCGTCGACACCGGCTGGATCACCGATGAGCGACCGCACCCGACGAAGATGCGCCTCGCCGACGTCGGCTTCCACGCACCGCTCGACCTCGTCGACGGAGCAGCGCGCGTCTACGATCCGATCGTGCGTGGCGAGGCCGGCGAGGACCTCCACGGCTGCTTCCTCAAGGATTACCGCCCGGCCGATTGGTAGCCGCCGGAGCGCGCCGCTCAGTAGCTGATCTTGAGCTTCTGCGTGATGAGGTCGCCGACCCAGGCGCCGAATCCCTTGACCGTGGCGGGATCGAGCTTCGAGGCGCGGTCCATGTCACTGGCCAGCACGTTCGCCAGCGTCTTGACGAACAGCGGGTCCGTCGTGACGATGCCGACCTCGTGGTCATGCAGGCGCGAGCGATCGGTGATGTTGAAGCTGGAGAGGAAGGCCGTGTCGTCGGCGATGAGCGCCTTGCGATGCAGCACTTCGGGAATCATGTAGGCGGTGGCGCCGTCGAGCGTCAGCTGCTTGAGGTGCGACGTGCCGACCCAGTTGATGAAGGGCAGTCCCGCCGGGTCGCCACCCGGCGCCACGACGCGCACGTCGACGCCGCGCTTGGCCGCATCCTTGAGCTCGCTGATCATGAGCTGTGAGCTGTAGCCGGGTGACGACACCCACAGGCGATCCTTGGCGCCGCGGATCGCGTCGATGTAGGCGTTGCTCAGGTCGTAGCGCTGCTGCTCCGGCGCGTTGGCGAGCACCTTGAGCGCGTTGGGATCGGTCGGCACGACGGGATTGCCGTCGAGGCCGGCCGTCACGGCATCGGCGTGCGTCTTGGTGACCGTGCCACCGACGCGGGACCAGCGATCGAGCTGGTCGACGCCGAGGCGGGCGGCGTCGACACCCGACATCTGCAGCATCGAGTCGTGGTAGTTGTCGGAGAGCTTGGCGAGGTTCATGCCGCCGACGAAGGCCGAGTTGCCGTCGATCGTCAGGACCTTGCGGTGGTCGACGTGCTTGAGCGCGGGATTGGCGATGCCACGCGGGGCGAAGGGAACGGTCGAGGTGGCGATGACGTCGCCGCCGGCCTCCTCCACCTTCGAGCGGAAGCGATGGAAGGAGCCGATCGGTGGCGTGACCTTCGACATGAAGTCGGCGATCACGTTGACCTCGACGCCGCGGCTGGCGGCGCGAGCCAGGGCGCGCGTCACGTCGGCGCCCTTGCCGGCGTCGGTGATCTGGAAGTACTCGGCGTTCACGACCGTCTTCGCGCCATCGATGGCAGCGACGATCGCGGGAACGGCATTGCTCTCGTCCCAGAGCGACCACCCGTTGCCGCCGGCGATCGGCTGGCCCTGCGCCATGGCTATGTACGGCGACGCGAACGGCTGCTCGCGGTCGATGACGGTGCCATCGGGATCCGTGGTGATGGGCGTCGGCACTGGTGCCAGTACCGCAGGTGTCGTGCTGGTGATCACAGGGAGGATTCTTTCTCGGCGGCGGGACACTACCGCGTTCGTATGTCGCCGCGCGTCCTCGATGGGCCACGCGGCGGGCCGTGGACACCCACCAACCGTTCCACGCGCGCGACACCGACCGCATGCACGCGTAGGCTTTCGCGCATGGCGCTTCCCAGTGGCATCGATCGGATCGCAGGCTCCCGCGCGACGCGCGGCCCGGCCGGCGTGCGCGCACGCGGCAGTGCGGACGGCCTCGATGCCGAGCTGCGGCGCCAGCTGCTGCGCACCGCGTCGACCGGGAACGATCGCAGCTGGCCACGGACGGCGGACATCGCCGATGCACGCAACGCCCACAGGACCAACACGCTCGCCGAGCTGCGATCCGCGCTCGCCAGCTCCGCGACCTGGCTCGAGGGCGACCTGCGGCTGCGCGACGGGCGCCCGGTGCTGGCGCACGGCGCCCACGATGGTTGGTCGCTCTCGCTCCGCGACTGGCTGGAGATCGGAGCCGCGTCTGGACGCGGCCTCAAGCTCGACTTCAAGCAGGCTGCAGCCGTCGAGCCGACGCTGCGCATGCTGCGCGACGCGAAGGTCCCCGACGAGCGGCTGATCATCAACGTCGCCACCAGCGCGCGAAGCGGCGGGGCGCGTGTTCGCCTCGATCAGCTGCAGTCGATCCGGGCCCGCTTCCCGAAGGCGATCCTCAACCTGGATCCCGGCCCGGCGCCGTACGATCCCGTGATGCTCGATGCGGTCGTGCGGCTGGCTCGCTCCGTCGGGGGACCGGTGATGTTCCCGCTCGACCTTGCCCATGTCACCCCAGCGGTGGTGCGCGCGCTGCGCGCTGCCGGCCGCGTCGCGGTCTGGAACGATCCGCGCCGCACGCCGCCCGGCGATGTCGCCGAGACGACACGCAGGCTTCGCAGATGGGGCGTCGACGGCATGGTCGACCTGCGCGGCTAGCGAGGCCAGCTGCGCGGACGGCTCTTCCCGCACACCCAGACAGACCGTCGATTCTCTCTGCGGGGTATGCATACCGCGCTCACGGATTCGACCAGGATCTTGCGCCGTCGAATCTCCCAGCGCGGTATGGATGCCGCGCTGACGGATTCGACGGGTGACGATGCGTGGTCCCGGGCGCGCGGATCATCGAGTACTGCAGCCCGTTCGTTGCAGCGCGTCGGGTCCCCCTGTGCAGAAATGCCTGACCGTCGTACGGTTGGTTCGAAGGGCGTCGCATGCCGATCCACCGCGACCCCTCGCCGACACGCCGAATCGCCACAACGCCGAGGTATCGCCATGTGTACGCCCGTAGCGGCCAGTCCTGTCCTGTCGACGGTTACGCCTTCAGCTGCACCTGCTCCAACCGCCGTCGCAGCCGCGACCGGCGGTGGGCAGGGCGCCCTTGCCGCCCCGCTTCCCACCGACCCCGCCGCCCTCCAGGGCGCGGCGACGGTCCAGGCCACTCCGACCACCCAGGCCGGTGGAGACGTTGCCCCGGGCGCATCGAGCTGCTGCGCTGATGCCACAGCTGGTGCCGGGACGATCGGTTCCGGCCCGACCGGCGTCACTGGCGGCGGTCCAGCTGACCTCGCGACGGCGGTCGCCGACCTCGGCGCCGCCGTGAAGAACCTCGAGACGGTGCTCGCCGACCTCGGCATGACCGGTGCACCTGTGCAGCCTGCCGTCGACGCCGCAGCTGCCGGAACGACGACCGGTGGCGGCGCGACGCCCGCGCCGGAGCCGGCTGCGGCACCGACCCCGCCGCCCGCGGCTCCCGCGCCCGCACCCGCACAGGCTGCGGCTGGCGAGAAGGCGATCTACCCGGTCGGCACCGAGAAGATCAGCGACGAGTTCGGCGCCACGAAGGGCCGCATGACATCACACGGCGGTACCGACTTCGCACGCGGCACTGGCACCGAGATCAAGGCGTCGCTCTCCGGCAAGGTCGTGTCCGCTGGGCCGAACGGTGGCTGGGGCAATCAGATCCTCATCGAACATCCCGGCGGCCTCTTCACGCGCTACGCCCATCTCGTCGATGGGGGCATCGGCGTGAAGGTCGGCCAGGAGGTCAAGCAGGGCGATTCGATCGGGAAGGTCGGGTCCACCGGCAACTCGACCGGGCCGCACCTCCACTTCGAGGTCTACGAGGGCGGCACCGCTGCTGCCAACCGCCGCGACCCGCACGTCTGGCTCGACTCCGGCGCGCTCAAGGCCGACAAGAACCCACAGGCCGACCACTAGCGTTCACGCGAACGCGTCAGACCAGGTCGGCGATGACCGCGGAGTGGTCAGTTGGCTCCAGCACCGACTCGACCTTCGGGGCCGCGCCAACGGAGACGTTGGTCGATTCCATGCCACGACCGTAGAGATGGTCGATGCGGTGCGGCCTGCCACTGGGGATGAGCTCGATCAGTGACGTGGCCTGGTCGATGTCGTGGAGCTCCTGCGCAGTTGCGCGACCCGACCGCTCGAACAGGTCATTGACGTGCGTGAGTCCGAGGGGGTTCAGCAGCGGATCAGTCACCCGCTGATGCTGGTTGAAGTCGCCGCCCACGACCACGCGGCCCGCAGGGAATCCCTTCACGAGCTGCTGCTCGCCGGTGATCGCCGCTTCGACCGAGAATGGTCGGCCGGTAGCCAGGTTGTCCGCCCATCCGCCGACGACACCCAACTGCGCGTCGCGCAGCGCCTGGTCGGTGCGGAGCGCCTCACTCAGCTCGCCAGAAGTGTGGCCGGGGAGCTTGAGCAGTCGATCGGTGCGCTCTTCGCTCGCAAGGTGGGTCGACATAAGCGAGAAGGGCTTGCGCTCGTCGGGCGGAATGATCGCGTTGAGCCCGATGCTGCGCAACTCGACGTCGGGCGTGCTGGTGGGCAGCACAGCGTTCACCGACTTGTCGATGCGGAAGCCGTTGCGCGTGTAGACCGCAGTGCCGTAGTGCTCGAGCGGTGTGCTGAACGGATCCTGGCGCAGCGCGGGCGTGAACGCCATGTCGTCGGCCTGCATCAGGTGCGCAAGGATCGACGCTGAATCCGGGAGCCCGCCGTTCGCGCGGGCGGCCTCGATCGGACGGCTCCGCAGCTCCTGGACGAGGACGACATCGGGATTCGACGAGTTGATGAAGCGCGCGACATCGCGCAGGCCGTCGATGCTCTCGTTGCCGAGGTCGTTCAGTGACTGGTACGCCGGCACTGACATGTGCACGTTGACCGTCATGACTCGCGTGCCATCGTCGGCGACGCGCATCGCCACGCCCTTGGGCAGGATCCCGCCGAGCGGCGGGTCGAGCTTGCCGAGCAGGCGCGGGTCTGCCTCGAGCACCGCCTTGGAGACGATCGTCCGAATCACGTTCGGGCCGTCGTTGGCGCCACGGAGCGCATGCGGGATCGCAGTGCGCGCAGCTGTTCGGATGGGGGCAATGATGCTCACACCGATGTTTCGACATCAGTGCCGTCCGCGGCGCAGATCTACGAAGAAGGGCCAGACGTTGGCCGATGCGCGGCCGAGCGCAGCGCCGTCGTCATGCGCTTGGTGTCATACGGCCCGACGTGGCGCTCGCC
>JAOPYV010000103.1 GCA_025964435.1 Thermoleophilia bacterium
AGGTCCAGGAGCGGTACGCCGTTGCCTTGGTAGCGACGGGCTATCGAGCTCACGAGGCGGCGGTTGCACTCCACCAGCCGCGCCTTGGCGCGCTCGTCGCCGCGATCCTTCGCGCGAGCGAGCTCGAGCTCCTCCGCGTGGGTCAGCAGCGGGCCGTCGTCGAGCTGGCCGACGTACGTGCGGAGCAGGTCGATGCTGCCACCATCACTGCCCCACGAGGTGTCCTCGCGCAGCGGGCGCAGCACGGCAGCCGATTCATCGACGGCGTCGTCGTCCTCGGCAGGCGGCTCGATCTGTTCAGGAGTGTCGGTCATGAGGGGTGCGGGGACTCGTCGCCCCCGGCTCGAGGGTTGTCTCCGTTGGGGAATGCTTTCACACTCTGGACACCGCACCGGGGTTGGAGCCCGTGCAATGTGCGGATCGGCTGCTAGGCAGACACGTCGATGTGGGGATGTGGTGGGCTCGTATCGAGGCCCTCAAGACGTCCGTGGTCGTCGTAGGCACCGTTGTCATGCTCTTCCTGCGGCCCATGCAGCGGTGCGGTCAGTCCCATCTGGGTGCGGGCGTGGGCGACGTGCTCCTCGCGTCGGTCGCGTGCCTCTTCCTCGGATTCTTCCTCGTGCCGCTCACGTCGATGCAGGCGGGTGAGGCGCTCGATGCGCAGCTCTCGACCCTCGGGACCAACTGGACCTATCGGATCGATCGGCGGACACATCGGGCATCAGGCTCCGTCAGGCGGCTCGCTGCTCCCCTGGACGCGAGCCGGGCTGCGTCAGGGACGTGGGCGGTGACATGACCTGGGTGGCGTCCAGCGGCGGCTGTGAGCCACCAGGCATGGTCTCGACATCTTCGCTCAGCAGGCCCTGGGCGCGCAGGCGCTCGCGGTAGTACTCCTCGATGCGGCGGGCACGATCGCGCTCGCGCTCCTCCAGCTCGGCGCGTGCGCGCTTGACCTCGAGGTCGTAGAGCTCCCCGAAGACGAACAGGCCCATGGCCCAGGCGAGGAAGTGGAAGGCGATCGCGGCGATCATGCCGCGGATCGTCGCCGCTTCCCACCCCATGCCACCTGCGTAGGTGACGAGCCAGACGAGCGAGAAGCCGCTCATCGCGCTCAGGGTTCGGAGCATCTGCAGTCGACCCAGCCACCGCTCGAACGAGGGCGGCGTGAACTCGACTTCATCGTCACGGCGGATGATCCGCTGGACGTGCTCGGGAAGGGCGTGCATCTCGGTCATCGCATGACCTTCTTGCGACCGGCCAGCTCACGCTGGCGGAAGAACAGGAAGCGGATGATGCGCTCGCGGTCGGTGATCGCCATGCGCTCGAAGCTGCAGGCGACGATGTACTGCTCGGGCCGCTCGGGGTCCGGATGCGCGTGCACGACCTTGGCGCGGCTCGTGATGTCGCCCCCGTGCTCGGGCAGGTAGAAGGTGACGACGATCTTGTCGCCATCGACCAGCTTGACCGGCGTGCGGAAGTTGATGCCGCCGCCGCTCACGTTGCGGGTGACGGCCTTGACGCGGTCGCCGGTGATGCGGGGCGAATCGGCGTCCTCGCCGGCCTCCCCCACGTGCTGCTCGACTCGCGCATGCAGCAGCAGCGAGACGTCGACGCGGACGTGGTTGCGGCGCTGGGCGCGGTTGACGTCGCCGTCACGGGAGATCTCGAGGAAGGTCTCGCCGTCCTTCTGGTACACGGTGCGCACGAGCGACTTGAGGCACCAGTAGCCGCCGCCCTGGGTGTACCAGAGGCGCAGTGGGCTGCCTTCGCGCAGCTCGAGCGTCTCGCCCTCGAACTCGGGGGCGCTGATGCGAAGCGTGTCGGAGGTCTCCTCCACCAGGCGGCTGAAGTACTGGGCCGAGCCACCGCGGTCGCCGACGGCGACCTCGAGTCGCTGGTTGAGGCGGGGGAACGGGACGGCTGTGCTGGTGGCGGTCACGGTGCGGAGATCTCCTGGTCCTGAATTCGTGTGCGGGCGACACTGGGAAGGATGCGATCGGCAATTTCCCGGGCGCTGGCCGCGCGCAGGTCCTGCGGGATGCGAGGCCCGTCGGACAGGAACGTCATCGGCAGGCCGAGGCGAAAACCAAAGTTCAGGAGCTGGCCGGCGTACTGGCTCTCGTCCAGTCGGCTGACGATCAGGCGATTGGCACCGAGCGGGCGGAAGGCGTCGACGAGGCCGGATGCCTCGCGGCTGCTCGTCGCGAGCGGCACGACGACGTGGATGTCCTCGGCCTTGAGCACGTTGAGGCACGCGCTGACGTGGCCGAACAGGGCGTGGTCGCGATGGCTGCCACCGGGCGTGTCGACGATGACCAGGTCGTGCTGGGCGAAGCCTTCGGCGGCGACGATGGCCTGGTCGATGCTCGTGATGTAGCGAACGTCGGCGCCGAGCGAGACGAGTCGCGGATCCTGCAGGATCGGCGCGGTCGGATCGTTGGGCAGCACGACGGCGATGCCGACCGACAGGCCGGCGGTGCGATAGGTATGGGCGAGCTTGGCGACTGCGGTCGTCTTGCCGCCACTGGCGGGGCCGACGAGTGCCATCACGTGACCGGTGCTGGTCGTGGCGTAGCCGCTGCGCGTCTCGAGCAGCTCCTCCACCACGTCACGCACGAGCACGCCGAGGTCCGCATCGTGTGCCGCGAACGGCAGGCGATGGCGGAGCACGATGTTGCTGACCGCGGCGACGACGTCATCGTCGGCGCCCACCTCGGCCAGGTGTGCGAGCGCGCCGGTGAGGGCGGGATCGCTCGAGCGAGCGGTGTCGATGCGGCGCGACGCCTCGTTGGCGGAGCGGAGTGCTGCGACGGCGCGCAGGTCGATCAACTCGATCGCTGCGGAAATCGGGTCCGATGGCGACTCGTGCCGCAGGGGCTCGAACGCCACCGGTGGTGTCACGTCCACGACGGACGCGGCAAATGTCTGGGTGCTGGCGGGCGTCGTTCGCGGCAGGGCGATCGGCGGGGCGTAGGTCCCCTCGACGCGCTCGGTGGCCGACTGAACGTGGTCATGCGCGCGGTCGGCGAGTGCGCGGGCCTGTGCCAGCGGGTCATGGCTGGGAAGCTGCGGCTGCTGCGGCTGCGGAGCCTGCTGCGGCTGGAGTGCCTGCTGCGGAGCCGCGCCGTTGACGGACGCCGTCGGGACGTCGAGCTCGGAGAAGCCGGCTGCGGCGGCATGCTCCAGCACGCGGCCGTACTCGCTCGCGAGCTCCTCGTCCTGGGCGGGATCCCACTCGTCGGTCATGTCGATGCCGCCACGGCGGCCCATCTGCATGGCGCCGGCGAATCGTGCGGCGAGCTCGGTCGCCTCCTCCTCCGGTGCGGGCTGCTGTCCGGCGTCGCCATCGGCGAGCGAGCCGTCCATCATCCGGTCTTCGAGGTCGACGAGCTGCTCGTCGTCGGGCATGCGGTCGGCGGCAGTGACCTCGATCACCTTGGTGCCGAAGAACCCGCCGACGCCACCCTGGACCTTGGAGCGCTGGCCGAGCACGACCGCGTTCGAGCCGAGCTGCTCGCGAATCTGCGGCAGCACCTCCTCGAGCGTTCGTCCCTGGAAGGTCTTGATCCTCATGCGCTCACCATCCCGCTATCACCGGTCATAGCGCCATCGTTGCCATCCAACGACACGCGCGCCACCATCTGAATGTCCACGTCACGCTGGATCTCGTTGTACGAGACGACAGCCAATCGAGGCAGCACGGGCTCGCTCACCTGCTTGAGGTGGCGACGAACCTTCGCCGAGCACAGGACCACTGGCGCCATGCCCTGTTCGGTTACCCGCTCCCACTCTCCCTTTAACGCGGTGAGGACTGCATTCACCGTTCCTGGATCGAGGTTGAGGTACGAACCGTCGCCGGTCTGGACGACGGCGTCCCCCAGCATGGCCTCGAGCGGGCCGTCCAGGGTGACGGCGTACAGCGTGTTGCCGCCGACCAGGTAGGGCCGCAGGATCGAGCGGGCGAGCGCCTGGCGGCAGTAGTCGGCGAGCAGGCCGACGTCCTTGGTGAGGCGCCCCTTGTCGGCGAGCGTCTCGACGATCGTCGCGAGGTCGCGGATCGTGACGTGCTCGGCGAGCAGCGCCTGCAGCACGCGATGGACGTCGCCGAGCGGCAGCACGTCGGGGACGAGCTCGTCGACGGCGGCCGGGAAGCGCTCCTTGAGCGCGTCGAGCAGGCCGCGCACGTCTTGGCGCGTGAGCAGGTCGGCGGCGTGCTGGCGGATCGATTCGGTGAGGTGCGTGACGATGATCGAGGCCGGGTCGACGACGGTGTAGCCCATCGCCTCCGCGCGCTCCTTGATCGCGGCGGGGATCCACATGGCGGGCAGGCCGAAGGCCGGCTCGGTGGTGGGCGTGCCGTCGAGGCCGGGCTCGGCGTCGCCGGGATTCATCGCGAGCCAGCAGCCGGGCATCAGGTCGCCGACGACGATCTGGGCGCCCTTGAGCTTGAAGGCGTACTCGTGCGAGGCGAGCTGGACGTTGTCGCGGATGCGGATCGGTGCGAGCACCATGCCGAGGTCGAGCGCGACCTGGCGACGGATCATCGAGACGCGCTTGAGCAGGTCGCCGCCCTGGTCCTCGTCGACGAGCGAGATGAGGCCGTAGCCGATCTCCAGCTCGAGCACGTCGAGCGGCAGCAGGTTCTTGACGTTCTCGATCGTGGGCGTGCCGTCGGTCGGCTCCGGCTCGAGCGCGGCCACCTCGGCGGCCAGCGTCTCGCGGTCCTGCTGGCGGCGCAGGATCGTGCCGATCGTGCCCATCACGGCGGCGAGGGCGAGGAAGGGGATCGTCGGCAGGCCGGGCAGCAGGCTCAGGGCGGCGAGCACGCCAGCGACGATGAGCAGCGCCTTGGGGTAGCGGGTGAACTGCTTGGCGAGGTCGCCGCCGAGGTTGCCGTCGCCGGCGGCTCGGGTGACGATGATGCCGGTCGCGGTCGAGATGAGCAGGGCCGGGATGGCGGCGGCGAGCGCGTCACCGATCGAGAGGCGCACGAAGCGGTCGACGGCCTCGGCGAAGCCGAGGTTCTGCTGCATCATGCCGACGATGATGCCGCCGAACAGGTTGATGAGCGTGATCAGCACGGCGGCGATCGCGTCGCCCTTCACGAACTTCGCGGCACCGTCCATGGAACCGTAGAAGTCGGCTTCCTGCTGGATCTCCTTGCGGCGCTCGCGGGCCTGCTCGTCGGTGATCTGCCCGGCGTTGAGGTCGGCGTCGATCGCCATCTGCTTGCCCGGCATGGCATCCAAGGTGAAGCGCGCGGCGACTTCTGCGACGCGCCCGGCACCGTTGGTGATGACCACGAACTGGACGACCATCAGGATGAAGAACACGACCAGGCCGACGACGACGCTGCCGCCGATGACGAAGGTGCCGAACGCCTCGACCACTTCACCGGCATCGCCCTTGAGCAGGATGAGGCGCGTGACGCTGATGTTGATCGCGAGCCGGAAGAGCGTCGTGATGAGCAGCAGGGTCGGGAATACGGAGAAGTCGAGTGCGCGCTGGGCGTAGACCGAGATGAGCACGATCGTCAGGCCGGCGGCGATGTTCAGGGTGATGAACATGTCCAGCAGCTGGTGCGGGATCGGCACGATGAACATGATCACGATGAAGACGATGCCGAGCGCGACCAACAGGTCGGAATGCCCGAGCAGGCGCGCCAGGATGCCTGAACTTCGCTCGCTCCGTGTCATCGTGTCGTTGCTCATGTAGTCCTCTGCGTGACACGTGCGACCCCGGAATTACGAGCAGGCGAGCTGGAACGAAAAGCCGTTCCGTGGCTCGCCTGCAAGTGGAATCCATCCGGGTGCACGTGGTGCTGTCGATGGAACCTCGGCGGAGCGTGGATCTCCCTTGAACGGACCACACCACTGTGGATGAATTGCAAAAGACCCGTCCGACCCGCACTCCTCCGCGGTACGGAAGTGCACCCCGACACCGGCCGTACACTCGCGGCGTGTACCGCCGCACACAGGTTGAGCGACTGTCATTTGACCCGACGGCGATCATGGGCGGCCAGCGACGAAATATCGTCGCCTACCGCCCATGATCGCGATGATCATCGCCTAACTCTGACCGAGCGGACGTATCGTGCATCGAACCCGTGACCGATTCGTGACAGTGCGCGCACATCGCGTGACAGGTGATGCCGGAGCGTACATCCATGCCAAGGATGCACGACATAGCACGGATCGCCGCGCCCCAACACGGCGCGATGGCCATCGAGCAGCTGGACGATCTGGGCGTACCAGCGACGACTCGGCGGCAGTGGGCGCGAGCGGGATTCCTGCATCGCGTGCACGGGCGTGTCGTCGCCGTCGGGCATCCGAACCTCAGCTTTCGGGGGAGGTGCATGGCAGCAGTCCTGGCTTTCGGGCCCGGCGCCCACCTCACGGGACCTGCCGCCGCCTACCTGCGTGGTGCTATCAGGTACGAGCCTCGGGTCATCGATGTTGTCGCGACCGCCGGCCGACGTCGACAAGTCCGCGGCGTGCGTGTCCGTTCAGCGGCCACTCCCCTGCCCGACATCGAGTGCGGTCGGCTGGACGCGATCCCGGTGGTCAGCGTCGCGCGCATGCTGGTCGACCTCGCCGACACGTACGCGGTGACGCGGTTGGCAGCCGTCATGCACGAGCTCGCGTTCCTGGAATTGCTCGATCTGGACGCGTTCGAGCGATGCCTGCACCGCCTGCGACGCCGCAAGGGCCCGACCCATCGCCGTTGTCGGCAGGCGCTCATGCTGCACACCTCAGGCAGCGCGGGTACGCAGAGTGCTTTCGAGCGACGCGGTCTGGATCGCCTGCTTGAGTGCGGTGCACCTATGGCGGAGATCACACCGAGATTCCAGTTCGGTCGAAAGGTGCGGCGACCCGACCTGCTCTACCGCTCGCGCGGCCTCGCCGTCGAGTTCGATGGCGGCACCGGGCACGACCGCAATCGCGCCCGCAACGACGACCGGGTCAAGGAGGAACAGTTCGCCTCGATCGGCATCGACACGCTTCGCGTGCGCGAGAAGACCTTCGAACCTGACATCCAACGTGTCCTCCACCGCCTCGGCATTCGGCGATGATGGGCGCTCAGCGACCACATATGGTCGCGCACGACCCATCATGCGATCAATCTCGATGATGGGCGCTCAGCGACCAATCTCGATGATGGGCGCTCAGCGACGACATATCGTCGCGCACGACCCATCATGCCCGTGCAATGTGCGAGTGACGCGTCGGCACGGGCAGGGATGGATGTACGCGCCGCCGTGCTGCGCGACGGCGGCGGAATAGCAGCGGGGCGCTACGCCGCGGCGCGCACGGCCTCGCCGGCGGCGCGCTTGCGCTCCTCGGCCCGGTAGACGTAGGCGAGCACCTCGGCGACGGCCGCGAACAGCTCGCCGGGAATCGTGTGGCCGACCTCGACCTGGGCGTAGAGCTCACGTGCCAGCGGGCGGTTCTCGACGCGCACGACGTTCGCCTCCTCCGCGATCTCACGGATGCGCAGCGCGAGCAGATCGACGCCCTTGGCGACCACCTGTGGTGCACCGAGCTCGGCGTCGTACTTGAGGGCGATCGCGTAGTGGGTCGGGTTCGTGATGACCACGTCGGCGGTCGGCACGTCCGAGAGCATGCGGCGGCGCGCGGCCTCGCGCTGGCGGCGACGCTGCGCGGCCTTCATCTCCGGCGCGAGGTCCTGCTGGCGCATCTCCTGCTTGACCTCGTGCTTGGTCATCTTGAGGTTCTTCTCGTAGCGGTGCTTCTGGTACAGGTAGTCGATGATGGCGATCGCGATGTAGATGCCGGTCACGCGCATGCCGACTGACATCGTCAGGTCGAGGGCGACCAGGCCCGCCTGGATCGGCTCGACATCGCCGAGTGACAGCAGCTCACCGCGTCGCTTCCAGATCAGCATGGTCGCGGGCACGCCCACCGCGAGCAGCTTGAGGACGTTCTTGGCGAGCTCGAAGAGCGCCGCCGGGCCGAACTTCTGCTTCGCGCCAGAGATCGGGTTCATCTTGGAGAAGCGCGGCTTGATCACGCTCACCTGGACCTTCGGCTTCACCTGCACGACGCTCGCCAGCACGCCGGCCACCATCATCGCGAGGCCGATCGGCATGACGACGATGAAGAGCACGCGCAGCACGTCGAAGAAGAGCAGCATCGAGCCGTCGACGGTGAAGTTCGCCGTGCCCTGCTCGGCCAGGTCGCGGAAGCGGACCTGCGTGTCCTTGTAGAGCGTGGACCACATCTTCGGGCCCCAGATCGTCAGCGAGCCGAACGCGACGAGCATCGCGAGCGCGCTGTTGATCTCCATGCTGCGAAGGACGTTGCCCTCCTTCGCCGCGTCTTCCTTCTTCTTCGGTGTTGCCTTCTCTGTCTTGTCGTCAGCTGCCATCGGCCGCGTTCACCTCCCCCGCCGTCCGTGGGTCGTCCTGGCCGGCCAGCACGCTGGCTCCGGTCATGATGTCGCTGACCCGGTTCTCGAGGAATCCGGCGAAGCTCGGCAGCGCGATGATGACCGCGAGCAGGCCGACGCCGATCTTGAGTGGTGCGCCGACGAAGAAGACGTTCATCTGCGGCACGACGCGCGACACGATGCCGAGCACGATGTCGACGAGCAGCAGCGTGACGAGGATCGGCGCCGCCACCTGGAAGGCGATCGTGAAGAGCCCCGTGAAGGATGCGAAGACGTTCGCCATGAGCTTCTCGACGTCGGGCATCTGCCCCGCCCCCACCATGTCGAAGGAGCGCACGAAGCCGGCGAGCATCCAGTGGTGGCCGTTCACCGCGAGGAACACGAGCGTGGCGACCATCGAGTAGAAGGAGCCCATCACGGCGGACTGCGCGTTGTTGAGCGGGTCGACGATGCTGGCCATCGACAGGCCCATCGAGGTGTCGATGAGCGATGCGCCGACCTGCACGGCGCTGAACACGATCGCCACGGCGAAGCCCATCGAGAAGCCGATCAGCGATTCCATGCCCATCGCGATGACGAGGTCGAGCAGCTCGGTCGGCACCTCCTCCGCGTTCTTCGGCGCCACGATCGGCGTGAGCATCGCGGCGAGCACGAGCATGATCATGACCTTGAAGCGGCCGGGGATCATGCCGGACGAGAAGACCGGGGCGATCAGGAACATGCCGCTCAGTCGCGCCACCACGAGGAAGAACGTGATGATCTGCGGAATCGCCCAGTCGACGGGGATCTCCATCAGCGGCTCGCGACGAGGGCTGGGATCTCCCGGAAGAGGTCCGTCGTGTAGTCCATCATCGTGCTCATCATCCACGGGCCCGTGATCGCGAGCACCGCGACGATGGCGATGATCTTCGGGATGAAGACGAGCGTCTGCTCCTGGATCTGCGTGACGGCCTGGAAGACCGAGACGACGAGCCCGACGAGCAGCGCGACGATCAGCACCGGAGCGCCGATCTGCAGCGTGACCCAGATCGCCTTGCTCGCGACTGCCGTGACATCGCCATCGTTCATGGCTGCGAAGAGAGTGGTCCCTGACATTTAACTTGGCCCTCCGAAGCTGCGCACCAGCGACTCGATGGTGAGCCCCCAACCGTCGACCAGCACGAACAGCAGGATCTTGAAGGGCAACGAGATCATGACCGGGGGCAGCATGATCATGCCCATGCTCATCAGGGTCGAGGCGACGACCATGTCGATGATGAGGAACGGGATGAAGATGAGGAAGCCGATCTGGAAGGCCGTCTTCAGCTCGCTGATCAGGAACGACGGGATCAGCACGTAGGTCGGCACGTCGGCGCGCGTGTCCGGGCGGTCGTCGCCGGCCAGCCGCACGAACAGGGCGAGGTCGTCCTCGTCCACCTGGCGGAACATGAACTCGCGGATCGGGATCTGCGCGCGATCGAGCGCCTCGTTCTGGGTGATCTTCTTGTCGTTGTAGGGCTGCACCGCGGTGTCGTTGATGGTCTTGAAGGTCGGGAACATCACGAACACGGTGAGGAACAGCGACAGGCCGATGAGGATCTGGTTCGGCGGCATCGTCGGCGTGCCGAGCGCGTTGCGGACGAAGCCGAGCACGATAAGGATGCGGGTGAAGCCCGTCATCATGATGAGGATCGACGGCGCGAGGCCGAGGATCGTCATGACCACCAGCACCTGGATGGCGGTCGACGTGTCGCCGCCCTCCTTGCCGGTGTCGATCGAGATGCCGACGCCGTTGCCGGACGGGGTCGCGGCAGCCGCAGCGGCGTCGGCGGAGCCGAGCGTGAGCACGAGCACCAGCGTCGCGAGGACCGCGAGGGCGAGACGTGCGAGCGGGTGTCGGAGTGAGGAAGCCATGGACGTGTGGTGGGTCGCCGTCCATGGCGGGTGGTGCGGGGTGACGTGGCTTCCTGCCGTGTCCCCGTGGAGGTTGTTGCTGTGCTGCTCTGGAAGGTGGGTGGTGCTACCTCGCCGTCGACAGACGGAGGTTGTGGACGAATCGCTTGAGGAAGGGCTCGGTGTCAGCCGTGGTCGCGCTGAGCGCGGCGGCCGGGGCGCCCGTGCCGATCTGGGCGACGGGGGTCGGTGCGGCGAGCGCACCCGAGAGCAGGGAGTCGAACTTGGAGACGGCCTCGTTCCCCAGCACGCTGGCCAGATGCGAGTGCTCGATGTTGCCGAGGCGCGTGATCGACTGGTCCGTCGCGCCGACGAGCACGAGCTCGCCACCGACGCGGATGAGGTGCACGCTGCGACCTGCGGCGAGCGGCGTCGTCGCAACGACGTCGATCAGTCCGGCGGTGCCACCTGCGGCGCCGGCAACGCGTGCCTGGCTCCACTTCTTGAGCATCCAGTGCACACCGTAGATGGCACCGACGACGACGAGCAGTCCGAAGATCATGCGGACGAACGAGCCGCCGTTGCCCTCCTCCGCCTCGGCCTTGGTCGCGGCCTCGTCCTCGGCCTCGAAGGCGCCCTGGTCGAGCTTCTTGTCCTCGAAGTCGTCGTTGGCTGCCTTCGGCACCGCGGCCTTCGCCTTCGCCGCCTTCGTGGTGGCCGTGGCGGGCGCATCCTTGGCAGCGGTCTCGACGGCAGACGCCGCAGGTGCGAACACCAGGGTGAGTGCCACGAGGGCGATGGCGACGAGGGATGCGGAGGGAACAAGCTTCACGCCGACGCAATCGACGGAGCCCAGATCCTGCTTGAACCGATAGGAGTACCCCGGATGTATTGCAAAGACGACGTCGTCGTCCGGGGGAAACGCAGTCGTTCGGCGGGCGGACTAGCCCAGGCCGCGCAGGCGATCCTCGGGCGAGAGGATCTCGGTGACGCGGATGCCGAACTCCTCGTCGATCACCACGACCTCGCCGCGTGCGAGCACGCGATCGTTGACCATGATGTCGAGCGGCTCGCCGGCAAGCTTGCCGAGCTCGATGATCGAGCCCACGGTGAAGTCGACGAGCTCGCGCACGGTGCGCTGGGTCCGGCCGAGCTCGACCGTCAGCGGGAGCGGCACGTTCATGAGCATCTCGAGGTCACCCGGTGCGCGGGCGGCCCGGACGGGCTGCGTCGCGAGCGGGATGACGTTGCCTGCGGCGGCGGTCGGCGCGGCGCCACCGGCGACGGGCACGGGGCCAGCGGGTGCCGGCGTGTCGTGGTCGACGGCCGGCGCGGGAGCGACGGGTGCGGCGACGATATCGGCGTTGGCGTGCTGGGCGAGGAACGCCGCGAGCTGCGGGTCCACCTGCTGCACGACCGGGAAGGTTCCGAAGCCGGCGATCTCCAAAGCGAGCGTGGCACGCACGCTGCCTGGGTCGAGCGCGGGCAGCTCCGTCTCCATGCCGAGGTCGATGTCGGCGGCCTCGAGCGGCTGGGTCAGGTTGGCGGCGATGCCGTCCACGGCGCGCGACAGCATGTCGCTGAAGGCCACGGTCAGGGCATCGAGGTGCATCTCGGTGAGCACGGCGGTGCGATCGCCCGTGCCCCCGATCAGGATGTCGGAGAAGCCGGTCGCGTCCTCGTTCGCCACGTACCAGGAGAGGCGTCCGCCACTCGTGATGGGCAGGTCGAAGCGCAGGATGGCGCTGCTCTCGGGTGCCTCGGCGGGCACGACGCTCACCTCACGACCGAGACGGGCGCGTGCGACATCGGCAGCCTGCTGGAGGGCTGCTGCGAGCAGATCTGTGACGGTGCTGTCGCTCATGGGTGCGTCCGGGTGCGTGGGTGGGTGGAACGGATCAGGAAACGACGAACTTGGTGAAGCCGACGTCCTGTACGTGGTACGGGGGTCCGACTTCGTGGGACTCGGCGCCGGCCTTGGCCTCGGCCTCGTCGCGCTCGGCGATGGCGGCGAACTCGTCGAGCAACTCGCGCTTGAGCTGCAGCTTGCCTTCCTCGCTGCGGAGCTCGGCTGCCGTGAATCCACTGGCGACGACGTTGACCGCGTCACGGTAGCGGGCGTAGGTGGCGAGCTTCGGCGGACCAGGCGCCTCGGTCGCTCCACCGTGGCCACCGCCACCAGCGCCGGACCAGATGAGCCAATGCTCCTCGTCCATCGGCGCGAGCGTCATGAACACGTTGAAGGAGAGGAAGATCTGGCGATCCGTGTCCTTCGTGTTGACGATGAACTCCTCCGCGAACGGCACCGGCTGCACGACGTGCTTCTTGAGCGGCCCTTCCGGGGCGCCGCCGATGACGCCGCTCACCTTGAGCCCCGCGAAGAGGGCGATGGCGACGATCGCGATGATGATGGGAAGCTTGAGCTTGGTCATGAGTGGTGGTTCTCCTGGCGGAGGGTTCGGCAGCTGGAATCGAATGCTTGAATGGCAGCGTCATGTTGCATGGCGTGCAAGGTCACTTCGTGTCCCCCGAGGCCTCGACGACCTGATCGAGCACGTTGCCGGCGATGGCGGTGCTCACCTCGCGATCGACCTGCGACTTGAGGTCCACGGCAGTCGCGCGCTTGGCGGCGGCGGCAGCAACCTCCTGCGCCTTGCCACGCTCGGTCGCCGTGGAGATGTCCTCGACGCTGGGGAGACCTGCATCATTCGAGCCAGGCGCCAGCACGAGGATCTCGATACGGCGATTGGCTGCGACGTTGCGCGTGCCGTTCTTCGTGTACGGCTGCTTGGGACGCGTGGCGCCGACGCCGCTGGCCTCCATGTCGGCCGGCTGCATGCCGGCATTCCACAGGTACTCGAAGACGGAGTTCGCGCGATCACTGCTCAACCGCTGGTTGCCCATCCTGTCTCCGAAGGGCGATGCGTCGGTATGGCCGATGATGACGACCTTGCGGTTGAAGGCGACGAGCTCAGCTGCGACATCCCGGAGCTTCGCCTCCGCCTGCGGGCGGATCCGTGCCTGGCCGGTATCGAAGAACGCGTCGCCGGCGAGCGAGATCGTGAAGCCGCGCTCGTTCGGGACGACCTGGATGTCCTTGTCGAGCTTCGCCTCCTTGACGAGCTGCTCGAACTCGGCCTGCTCCTTCTTGTACGTCTCCTGCGTGGCGTCGGAAGCCTGCTCGCGCAGCGCGATCTTGGTGTTGTCGGGGCTGCGGTTGGCGGCCTCCGGGTCGAGCACGCCGGTCGAGCCCGGCAGCACGCCGCCGGATTCCTCGAGCACGGAGCCCTTGAAGGTCTGGGCGAGCGACTGGCGCACGTGGTCGAACTTCTTGGCATCCACGGAGCTCATCGCGAACAGCACGATGAAGAGCCCCAGGAGCAGGGTGATCATGTCGGCGTACGGCAGGAGCCAGCGTTCTTCGCCGCCTTCGCCGCCGCCACCACCACGCTTGTTGCGTCGATCAGACATGTCAGGCGGCGAGGTCCATCTCGGCGTCGCCGCCACCACTGCCCGCCTGGGCGGCACGGTAGTCGGAGCGCTGCTTGATGGTCAGGAAGGCAACGAGCTTCTCCTCCACGATGCGTGGGTTGTCGCCCGACTGGATCGCGAGGATTCCCTCGATGAGCAGCTCCTTGCCGGCGACCTCGTCGTCGGCGCAGCCCTGCAGCTTGGCGCCGACGGGGAGGAAGATCAGGTTGGCGGAGCCGACGCCGTAGAGGGTCGCGATGAAGGCGACCGCGATCGATGCGGCGAGGCTCGACGGGTCGGAGATGTTCGAGAGCACGAGCACGAGGCCGATGACGGTGCCGACGATGCCGAGCGTCGGCGCGTAGCCGCCCATCATCTCCCACGTCTTGGCTGACTGGTGGCGCTCCTCGTAGAGCGAATCCACCTCGGTCCGCAGGATCTCCTTGACGAGCTCCGGGTCGGTGCCGTCGACGACGAGCTGGACGCCGCGGCGCAGGAAGTCGTCCTGCGTGTCGCGTAGGTCGTCCTCGAGCACGAGCAGGCCCTCGCGGCGCGCCTTCTCGGCGAACCCGACGAGCGTCTTGATGGCGCGGAGTCGATTCATCGACTGGTACTGCACCGCGTGCAGGAAGGTCTTGGGCAGGTTCAGGAAGGTGGCGAGGCCGACCGAGCCGATGGTGACGCCGAAGGTGCCACCGAGCACGATGACGGCCGCGCTCGGACCGACGTACTTGCCGACCGACGAGCCCTCGAGGTAGAGACCACCGATGACGCCGACGAAGGCGATGACGATGCCGATGACGAGGCTGTAGTCGGCCTTGCCGCCGTCACCTTCGTCCTGCTGCGGACCGCCGCTCTGGATGTTGTCGTCGTCGGCCATCAGGCAGCCTGCTCCTCGTCCTTGATCGCCCGGACCACGCGGGCCCCGGCTGAAACGTCGTCCTGGCCGTGTACGCCGATGGTGCCGGCGATCGCGCTGCGATACGCAATGACGCGCGCGATGATGTCGTCCACCGGGTCCTCCACGATGAAGCGCCGCTTCGTCACGAGCGTGACGACGGTGTCAGGCGTCGCCTCGATCGTCTCGATGAGGTCGGCGTTCACGACGATGCTGCCGTTTCCGTGGATGCGATGGAGTTCGATCACGAGTGCCCCATCGGCGTTGGTGTTGCAGCGCTTGAGGGGGTTGGTCACGTTGGATCTCATGCAAGGCGCTGGGTTGGATGACGTCGGCGGGCCGTGACCGGATCGGGCCGCGCGGCGCCGTGGTGCGGCCAACGGATCCGTATCCGTCCAATGGTCGAATCACCTCGTCTACCATCGATGTCGCCCTACGACTGCGTCGCCATCGATGACGGACGCTGGAAGGAACCGATCCATGCAGATCCCACATGAGGGCGGCTTCGACCTCCGCGCAGCAGCCGCGAAGATCAACGCGTTCGACTGGCCCGCACTTGAGGCGCTGAGCGGCCACGTCACCAAGGCAACCGCGACATTCGCCGACGTATCGCGACAGCTCGGTACGCACGACACCGCACTCACGCCAGCGCTCCGGGCCAGCGTGCTGTCCGGCATCGCAGAGCTGACCGCCACCCAGGACATCAAGCTCGCCCATGACCGGAAGCTCATCGCATCCGCCATCACGGACGCGAAGGCAGCGCTCGACCTCATCGTTCCCGACGCGCGCAAGGATGGGTGGTTCAGCATGCACCCGTTCACCGTTGCCGGCCGCGCGCTCCGCGACATCAGCCAGGTGGTGCCATCGGTGCTCTGGTCGGCGTACGCGCCGATGCAGGCTGTCGAAGTGTCGATCGGGGACCACGCCGCGACGTACCACTCCCAAGGCTGGAGCAGCGAGTAGCCAGCGCTGGAGAGCATCAGGCATGCAGAAGGGGCACCGAACCGAAGTTCGATGCCCCTTCCTGTATCTCACGCCGCGCCGGCGCCGTCTTCCGTGACAGCCGCCGGAGAATGGTTCGACGGCACGGAGCAACCTGGTGAGGGCGTTCCGTTCCGACGCGCGCATCAATGCACGTCCAGCGCAGCGAATCCACGAGAGCTCAGACGCTACTAGCGCTTGAGGTTGACGAGTTCCTGGAGGATCTCATCGGCGGTGGTGATGGTTCGGCTGTTCGCCTGGAAACCACGCTGGGCCTTGATCATCTCAGTGAACTCCGTTGCCAGGTCCACGTTCGACATCTCGAGGTTGCCGGCGAACAGCGAGCCAAGGCCATTGTTCTGCGCCACGTCGGAGACGGGGGCGCCCGAGTTGAGGCTCTCCGACCAGCGGTTGTTGCCGATCTGCGTCAGGCCGCCCGGGTTGGCGAAGCGTGACAGGGCGAGCTGGGCGACCGTCTCACGGGTGCCGTTACGGGGGTCTGCCGGGAGCGACGTATCGTTGTAGATACCTGTGACCCGTCCATCGGTACCGATGATGATGTCTGAATAGAGGTTCGGCGGGAGCTGGATCACGCCAGTGTTATCCGTGATGTCGAGATCGAACAGCGGGATCGGTGCGCTGAGCGGATCAGCGGGGTTCGACAGCTGCGAGTTGGTGAGATCGGTGTCCGACCAGCCGAGCACGAAGTTGCCGTCCTGCGAGACGAGCGTGCCTGTACTGTCGAACGCGAAATTACCGGCGCGCGTGTAGTTGATCGGGACCGTCCCGAGCGCGATGTTCGCTGGGCTGCCCGCGGCGACCTGGAAGAAGCCGTCGCCCTGGATGGCGAGGTCGGTCATGACCCCGGTTCCCTGGAGTGCGCCCTGCGTGAACTTCTGGCTGATGGAGTCGAGCGTCATGCCGAGGCCGACCTGGATGTTGTTGGTGCCGCCGAGCGTGGCACTCGGCGCACCGGCGCCCTGCGTGGTCTGCGAGAGCAGCGTCTTGAACGATGCGCTCGAGGCCTTGAAGCCGTTCGTGTTGACGTTGGCGATGTTGTTACCGACGACGTCGAGCATCGTCTGGTGGTTTCGCAGGCCGGTGATGGATGTGTACATGGCTCGCAACATGGTGACTCTCCTTGGGTGTATCTCGTGGATGTGAGTAGTGCAGGAAGCGCGTCGGGCTTCCTGCCCTCGTGATCCGGCTTCCTTGGGAGGTCCAGCCGGGGTATGTGGTGGCGCTGTCTCGCTGTCTCGCCGTCTCGCTACGTCAGGCAATCACCGCGGAGTCGATGTTGGTGAACACGTTGTCCTTTGCCTGATGCATTCCGAGGGCCGTGATGACGGTCCGGTTCTGCACGCTGACAACCATTGCGGTGTCGTCGAGCATCACCAGCGCGTCCTTCGCGCCCTTGCCTGCGGCCTTGTCGACCGCCGTCTCTAGTCGTGCATGCTGGATGGGTGACAGCTCGATTCCGCGCTGGCGGAGTCGAGCTTCTGCATGGGCGCTCCACTTGATGGAGCTCCCGGGTACCGCTTCCGGAACCGCGATGGGTCCGACTGGCCCTGTCGGGGTCGCGACCTCGGCACCGAACCTGGTGCGAAGCACGTCCTCGAAGGTCTTGCCGTCTGCCGTTCGCGCCGGTGCCGAGGAGGATTTCTGGTCCACGGGCGGCGAGAGCGGTTCTACCGTCGCTCGGTTGAACTCGATGCGTTCGGCGCTCACGTCGTCGGCTCCGGTGTCGGAGTCGGCGTCGCGGGTGTTACCAACGGACTGAACTGGCTTGCGAGCACCTTCGAAACGGTCGTGATCCGGCCGTCGTCGAACTTCAGGACGGGGACCCCGCTTCGGCGATCAACGCTGGCTACCCGTCCCTCCTGCGTGATGGTGTTACCACTGGAGTTGACCATCTCGACCCGCACGTAGCTGTCCTTCAGCTTCGCGAGCTCGTCATACGTAGGAGCCAGCTGCGTCGTCTGCACGGCCAGCACGGCGGATGGCTTCACCACTCCACCATTGCTGAGCATCATGCTCACTTGGCCGTCCTTCATCGCGATGCGATCGACCCTGCCGGTCGCCTCGCGTGTCACGACTTCGCCCTTGTCGTCAGTCGTCTGGTACTTGTACTGGACGAACTTGCCGATCATGTCGGTGCCTTGTGACAGCGCGAGGCTATCCATGGACTTGGACATGTTGCCCATCATCTCGACCTGGGACATCTGTGCGATCTGCGCCATCATGTCCTTCTGGTCCATGGGAGCACTCGGGTCCTGGTTGCGCAGCTGAGCGATCATGAGCTTCATGAACATCTCCTTCTGCTCTGTTGCCAGGTCGTCTGTCGTGTTCATGCGGAGCTTGCCCGCCTCCACTGCCGTGTTCTTGTTTGGGTCCTGAACGATGTACGTCATTTCTTCACCTCCTCTCGTGTACTAGGGCCCGCTAGGCGAGCACGCTGACATTGCCGTCATGGACTTCTTCGGGCTCGACCTCACGGTCGCCCGACAGTCCCGGGTTGGCCGCCGCTGCTCCGGCGAGGCCGGTTGCTGCGGAGGTGCTCGCATTCGAGCGTCCGTTGCCGCTGGAATCCTGGCTCGTCGATGCGCCGGACTCGCCGCGCACGCCGACCGAGAACTCCTGGACGGTCAGGCCCTGCTGCTCGAGGGAGCGCTTGAGCTCCTCGATGTTCGCCGACAGCGTTCCCAGGGTCTCGGCCCGATCGACGAGCACGGTCGCTGCGACCACGCCCTCACGGACCTTCATCTGGACGGTGACCTCACCGAGCTCGCGGGGACGCAGGCTGAGGTTCACTTCGCTGCCACCGGCCGCATGCGAGAGCCGCAGGCGCGTGGCCAGCTGCTCGGCGATGTGGTCGATCCGGTCCTGCAGGCCCGAGGTCTCGGCGACCTGTGCTCGCAGGGACTGGGCTGCCTGGTCGGTTCGTGCCGTGGTGCTGAGCGGCTGTGCCGTGGCGAGCGGCTCGGCCGGACGAGGAGTTGGCGCGACCTGGTCGCTCGCCTCGTCCGATGCCTCGGCTCCCACCTTCGCTGCAGCTGCGGCCTGCGCCTGTGCTGCGGCCACGGTGGGCTGCTGCACGTGTGCAGTTCGAGCATTCGCGACTGCGGGCTCCTCCACCACGACCTCGGCGTCGAGCGCAGCGTCTGCCGCGACCGTCGTCTCTGCCTTGGTTGCGGTCTTCGCCACCTGTCCCTCGGTGCCGTCGACGACGGTCGCCTCGGTGTCGACGTCGACCTCGGCCGTTGCTGCCGAGACGAGCTGGGCGGACTGTGCCACCGCGCCGTCGCTGACTGCCTCGGTCGTTGCGGTCGCGACCTTCTGCACCGTCGCCTGGGTCAGCTGCTGCTCACCCTCGACGATCGCTGCTGCATCGGCCTCGACCTGGACTGCGGGGGTTGGTCCGGATGTGGTGGTCGACGCGCTTGCCTGCAGCGGGCTCTTCTGGCCTGCCGCAGCATCGTCGGGGGTGACATCTTCCGTACCCTGCAGTGCTGCCTGGATCGCTGCCGCTTCAGCGTCGGTCAGTGCGACCGGCGTTGCTGCGGTGAGCTCGGGAGCGACGGTGACTGCCGCTGCCGTGGTGGTGGTCGTGGTCGTCGCGGCTGCTGCGGGTGCAGCGTCCGTGGCGTCCGGTGCGACCGGTGCCGTTGCGTCGCCCATTGCGAGGCGAATCGCGGCGTCGACCGCATTCGTTGTGACCGATGCTGCGGCAACCGTCGTCGGCACCAGGATGGCGTCCGTCGATTCGGTGGTTGCTGCGGCGACGATCGGCTGGATCGGTCCTGCGGTGACCGACACGTTCGCGGCGACGACGGGAGCTGCCGTGGCTGCTGCGTCATCCTCGCTCGTCTCGGTTCCGGCGGTTGCCGTTCCCTCGGTGTCCGTGTGCTCGTGCGTGGTGGCCTGCACGTCGTGCTCGGTCGTTGCCGTCGGCGTCGCCTCGTGGGCGTCGTCGCTGGCATCAGGCCGTTCTGTTCGCTCCGTGCGCTCGCTGCGCTCGGGGCGGTCGGTCCGACGAACTTCGTCGGCTCGCTCCTGTCCGCGGGTTCGATCTTCCGATCGACCGCGGGCATCATCACGACTGGACGTTGCTCGCGCATCGTTCCTGTCCTGCACGGTGTGCGCGCCTGCCAGTGCCTCGCCAAAGGCACCATCGCCGCGTCCGCCGTTGGTCTGCACCTTGGTGGGTGCGGCCGGTGCTACTCCTGCGAGTGGCAGTGCGTTGGATGTGGATCCCTGGATCATGCTGGTTCACCTCCCTTCCTTGGTTGTTCATGCGGCACTCCTGCGCCGCGGTTGTCCTGGAACTCTTGTCGGGCGCTCATGGCTTGAGCCCGAGTTCTGCCGCGTAATCGAGCACGCGTGCAACGTAGGTCTGCGTCTCCTTGTACGGCGGGATGCCGCCGTACTTCGCGACCGCGTTGGGGCCGGCGTTGTAGCCGGCGATCACCTTGTCGAGGTCGCCATCGAAGCGATCCATCAGCTGGCGAAGGTACTTCGTGCCACCGGCGAGGTTCTGCCAGGGGTCGTCGATGTTCGTGACGCCCAGACCCTTGGCGGTGGCAGGCATGAGCTGCATGAGCCCCTGCGCGCCGGCCGGTGAGCCGATCTTCGAACGGAACGCGCTCTCCGCACGGGAGACTGCGGTGACGAGCTCGCGCGGGACGCCGTAGCGCTCTGATGCGGTGCCGATCATCCTGGAGAGGTCCTGGGACCAGCCGTGCACCGTGTCGGGCGTGGCGTAGCCGGGGGCGGCGATCGAGGCCGAAGCGCTGCCGCCCGTGCTTCGGATCTTCGCCATCGTATTCACGGCGTTGGGATTGTTGCCCCACTGGCCCGGCTCGACCTCGGCGGACGGCGAGACGATCTTGGTCGGGCCCTCGTTGAAGCGGTCGCGCGCGGTGGCGAGCACCTGGTCGAAGCCCTTGGAGCCGACGGTGCGAACGTTCGACTCCATGCCGATGCGCTCGCGGATCTCGGCCATGCGCCCGAGTGCGGATGCGTAGCTCATGCCGGCACCTTCCCCGTGGCGTCGACCTGAGCAGCTGCGCGGTCGCGGAGGGAACGCATCGTCGCGACCTCGTCGAGCTCGATCTGCTCCTCGCGCAGGAACTCGGCCTTCCACTCGGCGTGCTGCTTGTCGCGCAGCTTGTCGAGCGCCTCGCGCTTCTGGCGTGCGACGGTCAGCCTGGTGCGAACAAGCTCGATGCCCTTGTCGTACTGGCGAATGCGAATGCCGAGGTTGTAGAGCTGCTGGCGGTGGAGCGTGCCGAAGCGGGCGACGTGCGCCATCTCGGCGGCGGTTCGGCCGGGCTGGCGCAGGTACTCATAGAGGTCCTGCTCCGCGCGGCGCGACACGTCGATCTCCGCGAGCACGACGTTTCGCTCGCCCATCACTCGGGCGAGTTCTCCCTGGACGGCCTGCTCCTCCTGCAGTCGCAGGCGGCGCACGGCTTCCAATCTGAAGGCGAAACGTTGCATCTCGACGTCGCCATCGGGCTTCGTTGCACCGTGCTTGACGCTGACCGGAGCGAGTTGGGCGCATTGCAAACGCCATTGGTCCGGAACGAAACCGCCTCCCCGCTCGAAGCACTGGCAAGGGGACGGGTCCGAGTGGCCGGTCGATGTGGGGGAAGACGATGACTGTTTCGACGACGAATGCCGTAACGCTGCCAGGCGCCGGAGGTCGTGGCGCGCCCGCGACGCTCAGCTCGGGGCTCGATGCGATGATCGCCAACTCGCTCGCCTACGACCCGGCACTCGTGCAGATGCCGACCCAGGGACATGTGGGCTGTACGGCGCCATGCTGCTGCCCGACCCAGGGCGACCCCGGTCAGTTCCCGGGTCAGGTGCCCGGCCAGGATCCCGAGTGGAGTCCCGTGCCGCCGATCGGGCCGTGGGTGCCGACGGACCCGGGCGGCTCCTACACGCCTGCACCACAGAAGCCGCCGCAGCCGCTCCCGCCGAGCACGCCGCCCATGCATCCGCCGACGACGGAGCCGACACCGCCGACGACCGGGCCCAAGCCGCCCACCACTGGTCCGACGCCGCCGACCACCGGCCCGAAGCCCCCGACCGACCCCACGCCGCCGACGAAGCCGGGCGACGGCGAGGAGGACGGCTCCCCGAAGTGGCTGCCCTTCGCCATCGCGGGTGGCGTGCTCGGTACAGCCGGGCTCATCGCGGCGTGCATGCTCATCGGTCGCAAGCCGAACCCGGGTGTCATCCAGAACTCCGGCGTCGAGGACGGCCTGCGTGCGCTCCAGCGCCACGTCGACGGCGGCGTCGCCGATGTCGCGGCAGGCATGACGAACCGGGTCGGAGCAGGCACGCGCAACGCGCTCGAGGGACTTGGCGTCAAGGAGGTCTTCACGACCAACGGCGGCATCACCGACGAGCTGATCGAAGCGGCGACCCGCGCCAAGCCGGGCATGGGGTCGATCCCCGAGCGGCTGAATGCGGTCGGCGGTGGCCACTTCGACAGCATGGAGCTGACTGCCCGCATGGCCGGGCTCACCAAGACCGCCGACGGCTACGTCACCAACGACGCGGCGGTCGATGCGATTCGCGCACAGCTGCACCAGGGCGTCGGTGCGGACGAGGCGATCGGGAGCGTCGTGCGCGGCTCCAAGGATGCTCGACCCATGCCGAAGGCGCAGCTCGTCGAGTACGCCAAGGAGAATGGCTTCGTCCGTGGACCCGCCAGGTCACCGCTCGGTATCGAGATCATGTCCACGCGTGATGACGGCAGCCGCCTGCTGGTCACCGACATCGACCTCAGGACCACCGGCGGCGTCGCGCACGGCATCGGTGCCGTGAAGGCCGCGAACATCGATCACCTGGCGCCGCCGGCCGTGCGCGATGGCGCGCTGCGGATGGCAGGCGTGACGCCGTCGGCCGAGACGGCGACGACCGCAGGCGCACAGGATGCGCTGACCGGTCAGTGGGTGCGTCGGCTCGCCGGGCTTCCCGACGCCTCGACGAGCTGAGTCAGTACGTGACGGGCGCGTCGCCCATGAGCAGCTCGAGCGTGGCACGCGCCTCGGGTGCCGTCGACGGCTCGTCCATGCGCTGCTGCAGGAAACGGTCGATGTCGCCCTTCTTGGCGATGGCGTAGTCCACCTTCGGATCGCTGCCCACCGCGTAGGCACCGATCGACACGAGGTCCTCGCGGTCGGCCCAGGTCGCGAGCGTCTCACGCAGCAGGCCGGCGGCGCGGACCTGCTCCGGCGTCAGCAGCTCCGACTGGAGTCGACTGATCGAGCTGAGCACGTCGATCGCCGGATAGTGGTTCTTGTGGGCGAGCGCGCGTGAGAGCACGACGTGGCCGTCGAGGATGCCACGCACGGCGTCGGCGATCGGCTCGTTCATGTCGTCGCCCTCCACCAGCACGGTGTACAGGCCGGTGATGGTGCCGACGTCGCTCGTCCCGGCGCGCTCGAGCAGGCGCGGCAGCTGCGCGAACACGCTCGGCGTGTAGCCGCGCGTCGCGGGCGGCTCACCGATGGCGAGGCCGATCTCGCGCTGGGCCATCGCAAAGCGGGTGACGCTGTCCATCATGAGCAGCACGTCCTTGCCCTGGTCGCGGAAGTACTCCGCGATCGAGGTGGCGGCGAATGCTGCACCGATGCGCATGACGGCGCTCTCGTTGGACGAGGCGACCACGACGACGGAGCGGCGCATGCCCTCCTCCCCCAGGTCGCGCTCGATGAACTCACGTACCTCACGGCCTCGCTCGCCGACAAGCGCGATGACATTGACATCCGCGTCGGTGGAGCGGGCGATCATGCCCATGAGCGAGCTCTTGCCGACGCCGGAGCCGGCAAAGACGCCGAGGCGCTGGCCGCGACCACAGGGGATCGTGGCATCCATGGCGCGGACGCCGAGCTCGAGCTGCTCGGTGATGCGGCGCCGAGCGAGTGGCGACGGCGGCGTGGCGTAGAGCGAGACGCGTTGCTGCGGCTGGATCGGCTCCTTGCCGTCGATCGGCATGCCGGTCGCGTCGACGACGCGCCCGAGCAGCTCCTCGCCGACGCCGATGCGGACGGGGTGACCGCTCGCGACGACCTCGTTGCCAGGAGCGATGCCGCGCATCTCTCCCAGCGGCATGAGCAGGGTCCGACCCTCGCGGAAGCCGACGACCTCGGCCTGGACCGGCTCGTCATGGCGGGAGACGTGCACGTGGCACAGCTCGCCGACCTTCGCCTCGGGACCCTGGGCCTCGATGACGAGCCCGATCACCTGCACGACGCGACCATTCAGGCGGTACGGATCCACCCGCATCAGCTGGTCGTGGTAGCTCGAGAGGTCGATGGGCGTATCAGCCATTGGGGTCGTGTACCCGTTGGAGCTGGATTCGGCT
>JAOPYV010000110.1 GCA_025964435.1 Thermoleophilia bacterium
GAGCACGTACTCGGAACCAAGCGGATAGAAGAGCGGCTCGAAGTCCTGGACGAAGTAGAAGCGAAGCGCAGACGACGGGTCGCTGTACACGGGGTACGCAGTCGGCCACGAGGTCGCAATGATGCCATCGGCGGGAGCCATCGGCCCATCGAGCACGGCGATCTCGGCTGCCATCTCGACGAAGTTCTCGCGGATGATCTGCTCATGGATAGAGCTTGAGCGGACCGAATGCGGATCGTGGACGTAGATGCGGCAGGTGTGACCGCGCGCCTCGAGGTGACTGACGAAGCGGAAGATGTTCTGATGTCCGCCCGACCCTGCATTTGCGGGGGGGATGACCCAGTTGATCGTCATCGGACCCGTCGCACCGGTAAGTGCCACGAACTCGCGTGGGATCGTCCAATCGACGGCGAGGATCTCCTCAAGCCGAACCGCGCCGGTCAGGTGCTTCGGCAGCGGCATGGAGCCGCTCATCGCCTTCGCATAGCGGCGCTTGGACATCGGCTGAAGGCCCAGCCTCGTCCTGGTGTAGCCGCGGGTGAGATCGCTCAGCCCACGCCAACCATGTTCGCGGAGGACGTGACGGGCTTTGACGAGCTTGCTGGTGGGAGAAGGCATAAGGGGTGCCGCGCGGCATCGGCGGCGCGGTGGCCTGAATCATACCGGTCGGTGGAGGATTGGTAGGCACCCTCGCCGTGCGATGGCCGTATCAGGCAGACTCGCATCGTGGCACACATTCGCCCCCTCATCCTCCAGCCCGACTCAGAGCCCTACGGCGCGTGTCGGGCGCTGCTGCGCTCTATCCAGGCGATGCCTGACGGCGTCGTCAAGCCGGTCGTCGTGTTTCCGTACGCGGGTGCGGCGCTGGCCGAGTATCGAGCTGCTGGCTGCGACGTCTACGTGATGGACCTCGCGGTGCTGCGCCGCGCGACCGCAGGCCCGCGCGGGCTGATGGGCTTGGCGCGCGCCGCGCGCTCGACCGGCCGTGCGCTGGCCGAGCTCGCCGCGGAGCAGGGCTGTGAGCTGATCCACACCAACTCGATGACGATCGTCAGCGGTATGGCGGCCGCGAAGGTGTCGGGGCTGCCGCACGCCTGGCAGCTACGTGAGGCGCCGCGTGAGCGCGGCCTGCGCGTCCACGTGCTGCGCCACCTGCTGCGCCGCGCCGACCTCGTGGTCGCGATCAGTGCCGCCTCAGCCGCCGTGGCGGCTCCGGTGCCCGTGCAACTCGTGCACGATGGCTACGACGCGCCGGAGGGCGCTGCGGCGCCCCGCGCGGTCGACCGCATCAACGGCTTCACGATCGGCATGGTCGGGCGGATCAGCGCAACCAAGTCGCAGCACCTCGCGATCGAGGCGCTGGGACGGCTCGTCGCCGCCGGCATCGACGCGCGGCTGCTGCTCGCCGGCGCGCCCTACCCCGGCCATGAGCCCTACGTCGAGCGGCTGGTCCGGCTCGTCGAGCGGCTCGACCTGGCCGACCGCGTCGACTTCCTCGGTTGGCAGTCGGATCCGACGCTCGTTTACGCCCAGCTCGACGCACTGCTGATCGCGACCGGCAGCGGCGAGGGCTTCGGTGGCGTCGCACTCGAGGCCATGGCGCACGGCGTGCCGGTGGTCAGCTCCGCAACCGGCGGCATCGACGAGCTTGTCACCGATGGGCAGAGCGGTCTCGTCGCGGCGCCCGACGACGTCGACCAGATCGCCAATGCGTTGACGCGGATCCAGCAGGACCCGGCGCTCGTCGAGCACCTGCGCGCCGGCGGCTACGAGCGAGTTGCGCGCTTCACGACCGCATCGAGCGGCCGCGAGCTGCTCGCCGCCTGGCGATCGATGGTTGGCACCGTCCGCGTATCCGGGTAGAATGGTACCTGTAGCGATCGGAAAGGTACCGTCATGGCCTTGAACATCAAGAATGAGCGCGCGATCGAGCTCGCGCGCCAAGTCGCCGAGCTAACCGGGGAAACGATGACCGGCGCGATCGTTGAATCGCTCGAGCAGCGACTGCAGCTGCTGACTGCTGCGGATGACGACTTCGAAGCGCGCGTTGCACGAGTGATGGCGATCGCACGCGAGACGGGACCGATGCTGCGCGGCCTCGACATGGAGGCGGCGATGGACGAACTCTATGACGAGAAGGGCCTGCCCCGATGATCGTCGACACCTCAGCGCTGGTCGCCTTCCTGAAGGATGCACCCGAGGCGCGGGGCATCGCCACGGCGCTCCTCACCAGCCCCGTCACCTCGATGTCAGCCGCCACCGCGCTCGAGACGGCGATCGTGGTCGATGGCGAGCGCAACCCGACGGCCAGTCGACGGCTCGACCAGATCCAGCGCGAGTTCGGCATCGCGATCGCACCGGTCACGGCCACCCACGTCGACATCGCCCGCCAGGCGTACCGCGACTTTGGCAAGGGCAGCGGCCACCCCGCCCAGCTCAACTTCGGCGATTGCTTCGCCTACGCGCTGGCGAGCGAGCAGAACGAGCCGCTGCTGTGGGTGGGCGATGACTTCGGCCACACCGACCTGACCCCGGCGCTGACCCCCGCGTGACGAGCGCGCCTGACATCACCGCGATGATGCTGGTACGCGATCGCGCCGGGCTGCTCAAGCACGCGGCGGCGAGCGTGCTGGCCCAGTCAGAACCAAGCTTCGAGCTCCTGATCCTCGATGATGGCTCGACCGACGACACGTGGAGCGTCGCCGAGCAGCTGGCCGCGGCCGATCCCCGCGTGCGGCTGCTGCGCAACTTCAGGTCAGCCGGCATCCCCGCCGCTCGCAATCAGGTGCTGGCCGAGGCGCGCGGCCGCGTGATCGCAATCTGCGACTCCGACGACGTCAGTCGTCCCGACCGCTTCGCGGCGCAGCTGGCGGCGCTCGATGCCGACCCCGAGCTGGTCGGCGTCGGCGGCCGTTTCGAGCTGTTCGAGACCGCGCCCCGCTCCGGCAGCGAGCCCAGCTGGCACTGGGGCCTGCGCGACGGGCGGCTGCCCTTCGCTTTCCCGACCGCGATGCTGCGCGCCGACTCGCTGCGCGAGGTGGGTGGCTTCGACGAGCGCTGGCCGGTCGCCGAAGACCTGCAGCTCGCCTACCGGCTGGCCGCTGCCGGCGGCAGCTTCGCGCTCGTCAACGAGGTCGTGCTCGACTACCGCGTGCATGCCGGCTCCAGCTCGAGCCGCGCGCTGCGCCGCGAGTGGAACACGCTGCGCGCCCAGCTCTTCGGGCTGCGCGCGCTGCGCGGCCGCTTCACGCTGCGCGGCTACCTCGTGCTGGTGCAGTCGGCGCTGCGCTGCGTGCTCGCCGCGCTCGGCCTGCGCCGCTGACGAGCTAGTTGCGTACCGCGACGATCCGCGCCGGGCCGCGCGTCGTGCCGTCCCACGCCGCGAAGTAGAGCTTCCTGACCATCCGCACGTTGACGCGGATCGAGCCGTCCGCACGGCGTCCCCGGAGCGGCAGCAGCGTCCAGGTGCGACCGTTGGCGGAGTAGATGATCCGCGTCTTGAGCGGGTCAACGTTCGCCTTGGCAAAGACCTGGACGCTGGCGCCGCGGCGCACGACCGATGCATTGGTCGAGATCATCCGCTGGAATGCGCCGAGCGACGGCTTGGCCTTGCCGGTGGCGTCGTAGACACCTGACTGGAAGTCGTTGAGGTTGGTCGGGTCCGTCATGCCGTACCAGATGCCGATCGAGACGCGGCCGGTGCGGTCGAGCACGTCGAACGACTCGGGCAGCCAGCGGGCCTGGTTGAGGTAGCTGACACCGAAGAACTTGTCCGGCGGGTTCGTCTCGTAGCCGAACTCGGTCGCCCAGATCTTGAGTCCACGCGTGATCGGCTTGGAATCGAGCAGCCGCACCAGCGACGGCGTCTCGGCCATGCCGATCGAGTTGGGATTGGCGAAGGTGCGGTTGCCACGGCGCGGGTTGCCGGTCGGCGGCACGATGGAGACGTACGGGTTGTGCGCCCACGCGCCGAGGTAGACGCGCTTCTGCGCGATCGTGCGGCCCGGCAGGTACTTGGGCAGCAGCACCTGCATCAGCTGGATATAGGTACGCGGCTTCCACGGGGTCGAGTTCGGACCGGTCGGACCGGGTGCGACCACCGCGGTCGAGTTCGCCCGCTTCACGGCCGGCGCGGCCTTGCCGTAGAGGATCGCGTAGCGCGTCGGCGCGAGCTTGATCTGCGCCGGGCTGAACTGCGGCGACCAGAAGGTCTTGGAGTTCGGCTCGTTCCAGATCGTCCAGTAGCGCACGGTACCGATCGCCGACGTGCGGTTGTAGCGCGTCGCGATCGCGAACATGAAGGCCGGGTAGTGCGCGACCATGTTCGCCCACTGCGCGCTCGTCGAGCCGACGAATGCCGGGATGTTCGAACCGTGCAGCCACTGCGGCGCACCGCTGACTGACATCACGACCTGGATGTTGCGGTTGCGCGCCTCGGTGACGAAGTTGTCGATGACCGACCATGAGTAACACGGGTTGGCGTTGTCGCCGAGCTGCACGGCGCTCTGGCCGGCGCAGCCTGCGGCGATGTCGCGCCACTGCACGTTGGCGCGCACGATCCGCGCACCCTGGATCTGCAGCTTGTCGAAGGCCGCCGCCTGCTGGGCGGGCGAGAGGTTCGAGTTGACCAGCTCGCCGTTCGCCTCGACGCCGACGAGCATCGTGGCGGAGGCGCCCTGCGGCAGGGCGACGAGCGCGGTGAGGGACAGGGTCAGTGCGAGCGTGGCCAGCAGCCGACGCGTGTGGGGGAGAGCGAACATGGCTGCACCTTAGCCGCTTCCGTCGCGATAACGCCCACCCCAAACAGGTTCATGCAAGGTTCCGATACCTTCACACAGGTGCTGCGTGGTGGCCCTTCGGACGCCGAATCAGGCAGGCGTCGTGGCGCGGCGTGAACCGAGCGCATCGCGTGCCGCGCCGGCGAGCGAGCCGACGCCCTTGGACTGGATCCGCACCTGCACGAGCAGCTGCAGGGCGCGCAGGCGGTCCAGCTGGCTGCCGACTGCGGGGAACTCCGTGGCAGCGCCGGGTGCGAGCACGAGCTGGAGCTGCTGCACCAGTCCGTCCACGACGCGGCCCCAGCGGTACTGGCTGGCCAGCTCCAGTGCACCAGCGGCGAGCGCCGCCCGTGCATCGGAGTCGGCGGCGAGCTCCACCAGCGCATCGCGCCACGCGCCGGCATCGCCATCCGGCACCGTCCGCGCGGCGCCTGCGGCAGCGAGCGTGTCAGTCAGGTCGCCGCCCTCGGTGCTGAGCGTCGGCAGCCCGGTCCAGAGGTGGTCGAGGAAGCGCGTGCGGAAGCTGAAGCGCGTCTCGAGCGAATCGTGGTGCGCGCTGACGGCGATGTCGGCGTCGAGCAGGTAGCGGTGGCGCTCGCCGTACGGCACCCAGCCCTCGACGAGCACGAGGCTGCCATCGTCGAGCAGGTCGAGCTCCTCGGCGCGGCGTCGCAGTGCGGCGCCGGCGGCCTGCTCATCCCATGCGCCTTCCGGGTGCTGCAGGCCGAGCACGACCAGGCGCAGTCGCGGCTCGACCTTGCGCGCCTCGGCGAAGCCCTCCACCAGCGTCACCGGGTCGAACCAGTTCCAGATGCCACCGGTCCAGAGCAGCACGATCGAATCCTCGGGCACGAGCTCGCCACGAATCGCCCCGGCGCCCTCGCTGCCGGGCTCGCTCAGCGGCGTCGCCGGCTCGTTGGGCAGGCCAAAGGGCACGATGCCGATCGGGCTGCGCCCCGCACTGTCGCGCGCGAGCAGGCCCAGGTCGAGCCGGCCGAGCGCGCCCAGCGCACCGAGCCAGTGGTCGCGCTGGCGCTCGGTCGCGCAGATGAAGCCGTTGCCGAGCCGCAGCGCGGTCGCGTACTCGAGCCGATCGCGTTCGAGCAGCCGCGCCTTCAGGCTCGCCGCCATCGGCTCGGCGTCGAGCTGGGCGATCCGCTCGACGAAGCTCGGCACGTACATGTCGTAGACGACCGGGGTCCCGGAGCGATGCAGCGCCCAGGCCACGTCGACGCGCTGCGGCTGCGTCACCACGACGTCGGCCTCGCTCGCGAGGCGGCGGAAGGAGCGCGCGCTCGGGAAGCCGAAGGCGGTGTTCGCATAGCCCGCGCCCTCGGCGCTGAACTGCTTGATCGCGCGCGGCGTGGCAAGGGTCACTGCGGCGCCGCGCGCTGCGAGCTGCTGGGCGAAGTTGGCTGCGCGGATCGCCGGCCCCGCCATGCGGATCCCGACCTGCTCGTTCGACACCACCGTGATGGTGCGTCCCGCAAGGTCGCGCTCAGCCACCTGCGGCAAGCTCGCTGTCGGTGCTGAAGAGCCGGCGCATGCCGTACCAGACGGTCGCCACCAGCACGCGTCCGTCGATCCACAGGTTCCACTGGTCGACGTAGAGCAGGTCGAGCGTCGTCAGCAGGTCCTCGTCGCCGTGGCGGTTCGGGCTCAGCTGCCACGGGCCGCTGATTCCGGGCAGGACCGAGTGGCGGCGCCAGGCGGTGGCGTCGAGCAGTGAGCAGTCACGCAGTGGCAGCGGGCGCGGGCCGACCAGGCTCATCTGGCCGCGTAGCACGTTCCAGAGCTGGGGCAGCTCATCGAGCCCGCTCGAGCGCAGCCAGCGGCCGACGGCCGTGACGCGCGGGTCGTTCTCGATCTTGAAGACGGCGCCCTCGGCCTCGTTGAGCGCCTCGAGCGTCGGCTGCAGCTTGTCGGAGCCGTGGCGCATCGTGCGGAACTTGAGGCAGCCGAAGCGGCGTGCGCCGAGCCCGACGCGCGTGGAGCGGTAGATCACGGGGCCCGGCGAGGAGAACCACACCGCCGCCGTGATCAGCAGGAACAGCGGCGCGAGCAGCAGCAGCAGGAGCAGCGTGCACGCCACGTCGACGAGCCGCTTGCACAGGAACTGGATCGCGCTGGAGACGTCGCCACCGCCGGCGCGCGAACGCACGTCGTCGGCCGCGAGCTGGGGTCGCGCCTGCTCCGCATCGACGAGCCGGGGCATCGTCGCACGTCGAGCTGCTTGGGATGTGGAGATGCGGACCATCAGCGCACGATGGATGGTACCCGTCGGGGTGCGCCCGCACCAATCCATGCACGCGCCGATCGGCCCGTGGAGGCCAGCGGATGACGCAGCAGCGTCACCGGGCGCTGACGACCTGGGCCGGACCGACGAGCTGGAACTTCGTCGCCGCGGTCTTCTGGTTGTCACGCACGGCGAACCACGTCTTGGTCGCGGTCAGCTTGAAGTTGGCGTTGATCGAGCCGTCGAAGGAGCGCTTCTGCATCGGCACGACCTTCCAGAGGCCGGTCGGCGCGGTGCGGTAGACGAGCTGGCCCTTGGTCGGCGCGATCGTGGAGCGGCCCCACAGCTTGATGACCTGCTGCTTGCGGCCGGTGGCGCCGCCGGTCGAGACCATGCGCTGGTACGAGTAGTGCGACGGCTTGGCGATGCCGTTGGCGCCGAAGGTGCCGGACTGCCAGTCGCCCTCGTAGTTCGTGTTGTCGGTCAGGCCGTAGTAGATGCCGAGCGCCATGCGCGGGTTGCGCGCAAGGTACGCGAATCCGTCCGCGAGGTACTGCGCCTGCAGGACTCGGGTGACGGACTGGCGGGCCCAGACAGGTCGTGGGTCGTCCGGCTTCGTCTCCCAGCCGAACTCGGTGCCCCAGATCGGGAGCTTCTTAGTGATCGGCTTGGCGTCGAGCAACGCGATCAGCTTGGGCGTCTCCGCCATGCCGAGGCTCGTGGCCGTGGCATAGCTGCGCTTCGTCTTCGCGTGACCATTCGGCGAGAAGTTGTTCGGGTAGGGGTTGTGCGCCCAGGCGTTGATGTACTTGCGGGCGTTGACCTTCGGCAGGAACTTGACGACCTGTGCCTGGAAGGCGGCGATGAACGGCACGGGCTTGATCGTCGAGTTCGGGCCGGTCGGTCCTGGTGCGATCAGCGCGGCAGGGTTGCCGGTCTTGAGCGCCACGGCGGCCTTGCCGTACATCTGGGCGTAGCGGGTCGCGTTCGGGGTCGGCTTCCAGAAGGTGACGGAGTTCGGCTCGTTCCAGATCGTCCAGCGCTGGATCGTGCCGTACTCGGAGCCCGCCTTGTAGCGGCTCGCGGCGGCACGGACGAACGCTGCGTAGTGCTCGTTGGTCTTGTCGAAGTCGACGGTGAAGCTGCCGACGAAGTACGGGTCCTCCTGGCCGGGGTGCAGCCAGGCCGGCACGCGGCTCGAGGAGACGAGCAGCTGGATCTTGCGCTCGGTGGAGAGGCGCACGAGGTTGTCGATGACGCCCCAGCTGTAGCAGGGGTTGGTGTGCTCCTGCAGCGCGAGCGCGGTCTCGCCCGCGCAGTTGGCTGCGGTCTCGCGCCAGCTGATGTTGGCGCGCACGATCTGCACGCCCTGCGCCTTGAGCTTGTCGAGCGCGAATGCCTGCTGCTCGGGCGTGCGGTCGGAGTTGATCAGCTCGCCGTTCGCCTCGGCGCCGACGAGGAAGGCGAAGGAGGCTGCCGGGACGGCGAGTGCGCCGATCGCGGCGATCGTGAGCGCCAGTGCGGCATGGAAGATGGTGCGAGACATGGGGTCCTGTCGGTCTTGGTGTGCGGGTATGCGAAACAGTTCGAGCGGCGGGGGAAGTGCAGGATACTAGTCGATCCTAGGTGCCAGTAACCTGTCGGTAGTAGCCGTACTTGCCGTCGTACAGTGCGAACTGCGTTATTGCTGAGGAAATGGTGAGCGTGGCCTTGATCGAGCCGTCGGCGGCGCGCCTCTGGCCCGGCACCGTGTACCACTGGCCAGCGGCGCCGCGTCGGTAGACGAGCACGCCCTTGGTCTGGTTGATGGTGCTGCGTCCCCAGATGGCGACCCTGCTGCCGCGCTTTACCTTCGATTTCGGCACCGAGATCATGCGCTGGTACATGTAGAAGGAGGGCTTGGCGACGCCGTTGGAGCCGAACGTTCCCGACTGCCAGTCAGCGGAGCCGGGCGGATCCTGCAGGCCGTACCAGATCGCGATCGGCACGCGATTCGTGCGTGAGAGCAGGTCGTAGGCCTCGGCAAGGTACTGCGCCTGTGCGCCCATGCTGACGACGAGCGCCGGGTTCGTCTCCGGTGGCGTCTGCCAGCCGAACTCGGTGCCCCAGACCTTGAGCCCACGCGTCAGCGGCTTGGAGTCGAGGATCCGGAACAGCTTCGACATGCTGCCCATGCCGATCGCGTTCGGGTCACTGAAGGCGCGCGGGTTGAGCGGCGCCGTCGTGTTGCCGGGATAGGGGTTGTGCGCCCAGGCGTTGATGTAGCTGCGCGGGTTGCGCTTGGGCAGGTACAGCGGCGCGTACTTCTGGAAGGCGGCGATGTAGAGCGCCGGCTTGTGGAAGGAGTTGGGGCCGGTCGGGCCGGGCGCGATCTGCGCGGTGCGGTGCGCCAGGCGCAGCGCGACTGCGGCGGCGCCATACATCTGGGCGTACTTCCTGGCGTAGACGTCGGCGTAGTAGACCTGACGGCGCTGCTTCGCAGCCTTCGACACCATCGGCTTGAAGAAGGTGTCGGAGTTGGGCTCGTTCCAGATCGTCCAGTACTTGATCGTGCCGAAACTCGAGTTCGCGCCATATCGCGTGCCGGCGGCGGACAGGAAGGCGGCGTAGTGCAGCACCGTCTTGCGGAACTGGGTCGGGGTCGCGCCGAGGTAGTACTCATCGGCGCGGCCGTGCAGCCAGCGTGGCGCGCGGCTCGTCGAGAGCAGCAGCGTCATCTTGCGCGCCTTGGTCAGCGTGACAAGGCTGTCGAGCACCGCCCAGTTGTAGCAGGGGTTGGTGTGCTGCTTGAGCGAGGCGAGCGTGCGCTTGCCGCCGCAGTTGGCGGCGAGCTCGCACCCGCCGAAGTTGACACGGACGATCTGTACACCCTGGGCCAGCATCTTGTTCAGTGCTGCTGCCTGGAGTGCAGGGGTGCGGTCGGAGTTGGCGAGCGCACCGTTGGACTCGGCGCCGACGAGCATGGCCGACGCGGAATTCGGGAGTGCCAGCAATGCGGCGATGACCGCGAGGAACGGCAGGATCTGGGGGAGACAGGTTCGTGACATGGAAAGGGGAGCTTCCTGGGTGACAGCGTGAACGCAGGATCGCTATCGAACGCAGCGGTCAGGAGTTGAGCCAGAAAACGTACGTGCACGGAGCCCGAATGGATCCGAGCATGTGAACGACCTGCAGACCCCTACGCCCCACCGGGATTTGCGGCGGATGCATATGCATCTCGCCACAGCGTCACGACCCGTTGCCATCCATATCGGTCCGCGGCGCGCCGGCGTGCCGCGGCGCCGAGCGTTTTGCGCAGGTTGCTGTCATCGATCAACCGCTGCAGCGCAGCAGCAAGCGCTTCGGGATCGCTCGGCGGCACGAGCAGGCCGGTCACCTCGTGCTCGACGAGCCCGGCCAGACCACCGACACGGCTCGCCACGACCGGAATGCCTGCGGCCATCGCCTCGAGCGCGGTGACGCCGAAGCCCTCGCTGAGCGAGGGCATGACCATCAGGTCTGCTGCGGCGTAGAGCTCCTGCAGCCGCGCGTGGGTGACGAAGCCGTGGAGCTCGTCGGCGATCGGCGCGAGCAGGTGACGCTCCGAGCCATCCCCGGCGACCGAGAGCCGTGCGCCGCGGACGCTCGGCCAGGCGGCGGCGAGGACGGCGACGCCCTTCTCCGGTGAGAGGCGGCCGGCGACGAGCACGATCGGTTCGCCACCTGAAGCGTCCTCGTTCTCGCGCGTGCGCGCGCGAGGCACCTCGACGCCGTGCGGGATCTCGACGACGTGCCGCGCACCGGCGGCGCGTGCGGCGTCGGCGAGCGGTGCGGAGACTGCGGTCACGACCGCGGCGCGCCGGATCAGCCAGCGAAAGAGTCGTGGATGGCGCGCGGCGAGGCCGAGGTCATCGAAGCGACCCGCCGTGCCGGAACCGTGCAGCGTCAGCACGACCGGCTTGCCGGCGAAGGCCGCGAGCGGCGCCGTCAGCAGCCAGTTCGCGTGCACCACGTCGGCGCCACCGGAGCGGCGCGCTGCGTGGCGGATCGCCCACGCCATGTTCCACAGCAGCAGTGGCAGCCGCCACGGGCGACGCTTGGCGTTGGCGACGATGCCGCCATCGCCGGAGAGGCCGACGGCGTTGAAGCCGGCGAGTCCCGGCTGCCTGGGCCCGACGATCTCGACCTGCATGCCGGCGGCGCGCAGTTGCTCGACCTGCACTGCGAGGAAGCGGCCGGTGGCGTCGCGCTCGTCGCGCGGCCACGACGTCGTCAGCAGCGCGACACGGGGAGAACGATGTTCGGAGGCCGCCACAGGGCGATCCTACGCACTCAGTCGGGTCGCCCCTGCACGCAGGTGACGATTCGCACACGGCCGATCGCCGTGCCACGCTCGCAGCGCATGCCGGGAGCGGCGACATCGGCATCGACGAACTCGGCGCCGCCGCCGATCACGTCACCGACCAGGTAGGTCTCATGCGGCAACGTCGCGTCGTCACCAGTGACATCGACGGCTGGCGTTTCGGCGTAGTAGCGAATCAGCTCGCCCTGCAGCTCGGGCACGGCGCGCAGCGCGAGCGGGCCGTCGTCCTGCTGGGCTTCCGCGCGCTCGACCGCGCCCTGCCAGTCCGGGCGGCGATAGTCGGGGTCGAGCGTGATGACGAAGCTGAGCGCGAGGAAGCCGACGGTCAGCGCCGCAGCGACGAGCCGCCAGCGGCCGACGGCACCGATCGCCGCGACGATGAGCAGCAGCGGCAGCAGTCCGATCAGGTTGCGCGTCACGATCAGGTCTTCACCGACCAGCGCCGCGATGACGAGCACCACGATCGGCAGCACCACGAAGCCGAGCACCACGCGACGTGCCGGTCGCCCGAGCCGCCGGACGCCGTACACCAGCAGCGCGCCGAGCAGCAACAGGAGTGCGCCGGCAACAGCATTCTGGGCCGGCGACTCGAGCCCGGTCATGAACTGCTGGGGCACCAGCGCGAGGCGGCGCGGGAGCGAGGCGTCATCGATCCAGTCGGTGCGTGCGCCTGCGGCCTGGTCGAGCAGGAGTGGCAGCTGTGCGGCGGCGACCACGATGACGATCCCCGCGGCGACGGCGAGGCGCCTGACATCGAACCCGCGACTGGCCCCGATGCCGCGCCCAACCAGCAGCACGACCCCTGCGGCGGCGACGTACACCCAGCCCGGGTAGTGCGCGAGCACGGTGAGCGTCGCCCATGCCGTCCACACGCCCGCGCGTCGCCACGAATCGTCATCGAGCCAGCGCAGCGTCGCCCAGACCAGGCCGAGCGTGGCCAGCGCCAGCAGGGCGTAGACGCGCGCCTCCTGTCCGAACCAGACGAGGAATGGATTCACCGCGAGCAGTGCTCCTGCCCACCAGCCGGCAGCCCCTCGCGCCCGCGGAGCGAGCAGCTCGGCGACGCGGATGCCGAGCCAGACCAGCAGCGCGCTACTCACGATGCTGAGGAGGCGCAGCACCAGCTCGCTGGAGCCCAGCGCGTCGACCAGCAACTTGACCAGCACGTAGTACGCCGGCGGCGTCGTCTCCAGGTCGGTCACCCGGCCGAGCAGTCCGCCCCAGCTGCCCTCGGCCACGCGCGCGGTGAACACCTCGTCGTACCAGAGCGACTGTGAGCCGGCCGTCGCTGTGCGCAGCGGTGCGGCAATCGCCGCGAGCAGCGCAACACCCCACCACGGCACGCGAGCGATGTTTGGTGGCGCATCTTCGGGGGCGGCAAGCACGAGCGGATCCTACGACGTCAGCGCTACTGAGAGAACTCCATAGTTACGTATCCGGCGTAAACGTTACTATGGGTGCATGCGCGGAACGCTTGAACGACATACGTGGGTCTTCGATGGAACCGGAGATGTCTCCCCCAAGTTTCGGCGAAGCTGCCGTTACGAGTCGTTCACTCCCTGGCTGCTCGCAGGGTTTGACCTGCGCCTGCCTGCTGACATCGCAGCTGGGGTAGCCGAGGCGGAAGCTGCGATCGTTCGCCTCGATGCGCGCGCGGATCCAGCGCTGGATCCCCTCGCCCGCCTGCTGCTCCGAACGGAAGCCATCGCGTCGTCGCGTATCGAGGATATGCAGGTCGAAGTTCGCGCGCTCGCCCGAGCTGAGGCGAAGTACGATCTCGGTGGCTCGATCGGTTCCGAAGCGCTCGAGATCCTTCGCTCCGTCGAGGCGATGCAGCTCGCCGTCGACAGCGTCGAGGCCGCACCAACGATTACGTCCGAGCTGATCCGCGAGCTGCATGCGGCATTGATGCAGTCGGCTCCTCCATGGACGAAGGCGGGCGAGTATCGCACCGCCCAGAATTGGATTGGTGGCAACAACTTCAATCCGTGTGGTGCGGCGTTCGTGCCGCCGCCACCAGACGCGGTTGGCCCGCTCATGGCTGACCTCTGCGAGTTCGCCAGTTCCGAGCTCGTGTCGCCAATCGTGCAGGCCGCAGTGGCGCACGCACAGTTCGAGACGATCCATCCGTTCAACGACGGCAATGGGAGAACGGGCCGCGCCCTGATCCACGCCATCCTCGGCAGGCGCGGAGTCGCACGTCAGTTCGTGACACCGGTCAGTGTCGTGCTTGGCCAGAGGCGGGACCGCTATATCGAGGGCCTGACCGCGTTCCGCGCCGACGAGCTCGAGAGCTGGATCGAGCACTTCGCCTTCGCAGCAGCAAAGGCCGCTCGGCTGTCGAGCGAGTACCTCGACAGCGTCAGTGCGCTCCGGGAATCCTGGAGAGCGGAACTCGCCGCATCTCGGCGCGCGCCGCGCGCCGACTCCGTCGCCTGGAAGCTGATCGAAGTCCTTCCATCCCAGCTCGTCCTCACGGGATCCGCGGCCGTGAGCGCAACCGGCGGCGCAAAGCCGCGCGTCAATCAGGCGATCGAACTCCTGGTCGAATGCGGCATCCTTCGGCCAGTCACGTCCGGCGCTCGAAACCGAGCATGGGAGCCCATCGGCCTCATCGACATCGTCGAGGAGCTCGAACGCGGCCAATAGGCGGGCCTCAACGGAGTGCCACTGTGCCCGCACACGGCGAAATTCGGCGGGAAGTCATAGTCCTCGGGCGATCTCATGGGTTCCGCGGCGCGTTGGTCGGCACTGCCTTCGCGATCGTGCCCCTGCGGATGGTCACGTCCATGTCGACGCCGTCCCGCCTGCCGGTTGCCACGTACTCGCCACTTCGGATCTTCCTGAAGCGTGATGCCGGGTCCGACGCGACCTCCGAGATGTGACGAAGGATCGTGTCGTTCGACCAGTCAGTCGGGAATGCTGACAACTTGACGCTGGCATCCGCGCGCAGCACCTGGCCATGCTGGATATGCCCGGGCGTGCGTGAATGGGCGTGTTTCACCGGGGGATTCTTGGGCGTGTTGGTCGGATAGCCCGTGATGATCCTTCCGCCCTTGATGATCACCTCGATGTCGACGCCCTCCCGGTTGCTGGCTGCGACGAGCGCGCCTGCTCGTGTCGCGAAGACCGACGTCCGGTCCGTCGCCACGTCGGAGATGTGACGCAGGATCATCTCGTCCGACCAGCTGGCGGGG
>JAOPYV010000133.1 GCA_025964435.1 Thermoleophilia bacterium
GGACACCGAGCTGCATCCGCTGGATCGCCCGGCGATCGAGCTGCTGAGCGCCATCTCCGACGATGGCGAATCGGCCGTCATCGCCGACTCGCTCTCGCGCCTGGCGATCCGCTTCGACGATCCCCGGGTGAACCCCGCGCGCCAGGCGTGGTGGGACGCCGTGGAGGCGCACCTCCCGACGCTCGGCTACGTCGAGGAGCCGCGCCGTCGGCGGATCCAGATCGTCGCGCTCGCCGCGCTCGCGCTCGCCCTGCTCGCACTCATCATGCTGCTGACACGGCTCGGCCATCCCGGGGCGGTTGCCGCGTGGAGCCTCTGCTTGGCCGCTGCACTGGCACTGCTCGTGGCGCTCGGAACGTGGGAACGATCCACACGTCGCTGGCGCCGCGTCGCACCGCTGCGCCTGCAGGCCCGCGCCCGCTGGCTCGACTGGCGCGCCCGGCTGGACGATCCGGAGGCACCCCCTGCCGGCGTGGCTGCCATGCCCTACGCCGCAGCGAGCGGCTCCGTCGCCCGCGTCGCGGTGGAGCAGGCCACGCCCGAAGCGGTCGGCCTCGATGCCGTGACGCCCGCCACCGTCGAAGCGCTCCGCCAGCTCGGCGGCGCGCAGGACTGAGCGCGAGCGGGAGCACGAACCCCGACGTAGCGGCCGAGGGCGGTGGTACCCTGTCCGCATGGCTGCAAAGAAGGCACGAAAGCGCGAGTACATTCCCCCGAGCCACGAAGTGGTGAATCGGCGGGAGCGAACGACGACGACGCGAACGACGACGCGTGCCCAGCGCCCTGCGCCCGGCACGCCTCGCAGCGCGATGCCGTACCCGAAGCCGACGCTGCAACGCACGCTCAAGCGCCTGCCGATCTACTTCCTGATGATCTTCGCGCTCCAGTACTTCATCATCGGCGGCGAGACCGACGGCACCCGCGAACGGCTCACCTACGCCGCCCTGCAGGCCGCGATCGTGACCATCGCATTCGCACCGTTCATGCACATGATGGACCGCTTCGCCTACAACCGGTACGTGAAGCGGACCAACGCGTCCAAGTGAGCGCACTGCTCGAGATCGACGCCCTCGAGCTGGGCCCGATCGGCACCAACTGCTACGTCGTGCGCGCCACCGGCTCGGCACGCACCGTGGTGATCGATCCCGGCGGCGACGTCGACCGACTGCTCGCGCACCTGGAGCAGCATGCGCTCGACGTGGAGGAGATCCTCGTCACGCACTGCCACTGGGACCACATCGGTGGCGTTGCGGAACTGGCTGCGGCCACCGGCGCGCCCGTCTGGATGAGCGGCGTCGAGGCGCCCGCGCTCGAGACCCCGGAGGAATTCACCTTCCCCGGCGTGCCGCCCGTCGCCGCCTGGCCCGTCGAGCACCGGCTCGATGGCACCGAGCGCTTCGAGGTCGCCGGCCTCACCTTCGACACGCTGCTCGTGCCGGGCCACAGCCCCGGCCACCTCGCCTTCGTCGTCGACGGCGTGCGCGACGCGAGCGGCGACGGCTACGACACCGCGCCGGTCTGCTTCATCGGCGACCTGATCTTCCGTGGCTCGATCGGCCGCACCGACCTGCCCTTCGCCGACGAGCAGGCGATGCGCCGCAGCCTGCGCCAGGTCACCGAGCGGCTGCACGCCGACACGGTCCTGCTCTCGGGGCACGGCCCGGCGACGGTGCTGCGCCGCGAGATCGAGTCGAACCCCTTCCTTCAGGGACTTTGACCTTCCCGCCTGCGAGGATGGGGCCATGACGCAGTTCCAGGTTCCCAAAGGCACGCAGGACGTGCTCCCCGCCGATTGGCGACTCCGCTTCCGCATCTTCGACGCCGCTCGACGCCGCTTCGACGCCGCCGGCTACGGTCGCATCTCGACGCCGACCTTCGAGCACACGGAGCTGTTCCATCGCGGCGTCGGCGAGGCGACTGACATCGTCAGCAAGGAGACGTACACCTTCGACGACCGCGGTGGCCGCTCGCTGACGCTGCGCCCGGAGGGCACCGCCGGCGTCGCCCGCGCCTTCGCAAACCACGGCCTGCACCGCGAGCCGCTGCCAGTGAAGCTCTGGTACTCGGCGTCGATGTTCCGCTACGAGAAGCCTCAGTCCGGACGCCTGCGCGAGCACGAGCAGCTCGGCTGCGAGCTCTTCGGCTCATCGCTGCCCGCCGCTGACGCGGAGGCGATGTCGATCCAGGCCGGCATCTACCGTGACCTCGGCCTGCCCGACGTCGTGCTGCACGTCAACTCGATCGGCTCCGGCGAATCACGCGAGCGCTTCCGTGCAGCGCTCGTCGACTACCTGACCCCGTTCGCGTCGGAGCTCGACGCCGACTCGCAGACGCGCCTGCAGGTCAACCCGTTGCGCATCCTCGATTCGAAGGATCCGCGCACCCGCGAGATCGTCGCCGGCGCACCGCTGTTGCCCGACTACCTGACCGCGGAAGACACGGAGCACTTCGACGCCGTCTGCCGCCTGCTCGATGCCGCGGAGGTCGCCTACGTCCGTGACCCGCTGCTCGTGCGCGGCTTCGACTACTACACGAGCACCGTCTGGGAGTTCACCAGCAGCGCGCTCGGCGCGCAGTCCGCCGTCGGTGCGGGCGGCCGCTACGACGCGCTCGTCGAGGCGTTCGGTGGCCCGAGCACGCCGGCCGTCGGCTTCGGCACCGGTGTCGAGCGGATCGTGCTCTGCCTCGCCGCGATGGAGGAGACCGAGAACGCGCGCCGCTTCGATGCCTACGTCGGCGTCGCCCCGGATGCCGCATCCGGCGCCTGGACCAAGGCCTTCCGCATCGCCTCGGCGCTGCGTGAGCGCGGTCGCGCCGTCGAGATCGACCTCGCGGGCCGCTCCGCGAAGGGCCAGGCCAAGCAGGCGTCGAAGCTGAGCGTCAGCACGCGCATCTTCATCGACGACCTCGGCGGGCGCATGTTCCTCAAGGGCGACTTCGAGGGGGTCGACCTGCCGCCCGACGTCGAGACCGCGATCGCCCACGTCGACGCCCAACTCGTTGCGGCCACCGTCTGATCCGGCACGCCGCGCGCCGTCGATTCTCTGAGCGCGGTATCGATGCCGCGTTGACGGAATCGACGAGGATCTCGCGCCGTCGATTCTCTCAGCGCGGTATCGGTACCGCGCTGACGGAATCCACGAGCGTCGGCGCGCGTTCGCATCCCGCTCCCCGCACAAAGCGGCACGGCTGCCGAATCCTGACGCGCGGGGTCGCACGCGCGTCATGCCGACGCGTAGGATGCCCCCATGACGACTGCCACCGAGACTTCGAGCTACCGAACCCACGAATGCGGTCATATCGGCCTGTCCGACGTGCCGAACGCGCTGCTGCGCCTGGCCCGGATCGACGAGGACGTCCACGTCTCCGGCTGGGTCAATTCCGTGCGCGACCACGGTGAGCTGATCTTCATCGACCTGCGCGACCGCACCGGCATCGTGCAGCTCGTCATCGATCCGTCGAAGGCGCCCGGCGCCCATGCCGCCGCCGAGAAGCTCCGCAATGAGTTCTGCATCTCCGCGCGCGGCCGCGTCGTCGCCCGCCACACCGACCTGATCAACCCGAACCTCGCCACCGGCGCGGTCGAGATCCACGTCGAGGACCTCGAGGTCCTGTCGACGTGCGAGGTGCTGCCCTTCCAGCTCGACGACGAGAACGTCGACGAGGCGATCCGCCTCAAGTGGCGCTTCCTCGACCTACGCCGCCAGCGCATGTTCGGCAACCTCCAGCTGCGCTCGCACGTCACCCAGGTGATGCGTCGCTACCTCGACGCGCGCGGCTTCCTCGACGTCGAGACGCCGATCCTCACCAAGTCCACGCCCGAGGGCGCCCGCGACTTCCTCGTGCCCAGCCGCACGCGCCCGGAGCAGTTCTTCGCGCTGCCGCAGAGCCCGCAGCTGCTCAAGCAGGTGCTGATGGTCGCCGGCATCGAGCGCTACTACCAGATCGCCCGCTGCTTCCGTGACGAGGACCTGCGCGCCGATCGCCAGTTCGAGTTCACCCAGCTCGACGTCGAGATGAGCTTCGTCCAGCAGGACGACGTGCTCAACCTGATGGAAGGCCTGATGAAGCAGGTCTGGAGCGAGGTCGCCGGCGTCGAGCTGCACGATCCGTTCATTCGCCTGCCCTTCCACGAGTCGATGCTGCGCTTCGGCTCCGACAAGCCCGACCTGCGCTTCGACCTGGAGATCGCCGACCTGACGACCGCCTGGGCCGGCACCGAGTTCGGCGTCGCCCGCGGCGCGATCGACAACGGTGGCGCCGTGCGCGTGCTGGCCGCCCCCGGTGGTGCGCGCTTCAGCCGCAAGCACATGGACGAGCACACTGAGTTCGCCAAGCAGTTCGGCGCCAAGGGCCTCGCATGGTTCATCGTGGAGGAGGACGGCTCGCTCCGTTCGCCTGTCACGAAGTTCCTCACCGAGTCCGAGCAGACCGAGCTCAAGGGCCTGTCAGGCGCCGCCCCTGGCGATGCGATCTTCCTGATGGCTGACACCGACCACGTCGTCAGCCGCGTGCTCGGCGCGCTCCGCACGCGCCTCATCGAGGAGCTCGAGCTCGAGCCGCAGCGCGAGTGGCAGTTCGCCTGGATCGTCGACGCCCCGCTGTTCGAGTGGGACGAGGACAACAAGCGCTTCACCTTCGCCCATCATCCGTTCTGCCAGCCGACGGTCGAGACCCGCCACTTCCTCGAGACCGATCCCGCGAAGGTCATCGCCCAGGCCTACGACCTCACGCTCAACGGCTGGGAGCTCGCGTCCGGTTCGATCCGCGTGCACCAGTACGAGCTGCAGCAGAAGATCTTCGAGGTGCTCGGCATCCCTGCAGCCGAGGCGGAGGAGAAGTTCTCCTTCTTCCTGCGCGCGCTCAAGATGGGTGCCCCGCCGCACGGCGGCATCGCCCCGGGCGTCGACCGCATCGTCGCGCTGCTCGCGCGCGAGGAGAACATCCGCGAGGTGATCGCCTTCCCGCGCCAGCAGTCCGGCTGGGATCCGCTCACCGAATCCCCGAGCCCGGTCGACATCGCCCAGCTCCAGGAGCTGCACATCCGCACCGTGCCGATCGCCAAGGACTGACACATGCCCCGCATCGTCGCCGCATTCCGCATCGCCGCCATCCTCGAGGCCTGCTCGTGGATGGGCCTGCTCATCGGCATGGCGTTCAAGTACTCCGGCAACGGCGAGGCCGGCGTGCACCTGTTCGGACCGATCCACGGCGGGCTCTTCATGGTCTACGTGCTGCTCGCCGGTCCGGCGACGCGCGCGGCCGGCTGGTCGGCGCGCGGCACGCTCCTGGCGCTGCTTGCGGCGATCCCGCCGTTGACGACGCTCTGGGTCGAGCGACGACTACGCGCTGAGCCGATCGCGGCCGACGGGGCTGCCGCAGCCTAGGGCTGTATGTTGTCTCCTTCGTACTCCCGCCCGAAGGACCCACCATGCGCCGCAACTCGATCGTCCTCGTCCTGCTCGTCGCGCTCGCGGGTCTCGGAGCCAGCGGCTGTGGCGGCGCGGACAAGCAGGAGTACATCAAGGAGAACAACAAGATCCAGACGAAGGTCGGCAAGGGCATCAGCTCCCTCGACCCGTCGGATCCGGCCGCCATCAAGTCGGCCCAGAAGCAGCTCGACGGCGCGGCGACCGACCTCGATGACCTCGACATTCCGTCCGACTACTCGGACGAGCACGACAAGATGGTCGGCAGCATCGAGGACCTGAGCGGCATCATGGGCGACCTCGGTACCGCCATGGAGAAGAAGGACACCGAGGCGCTGTCCGACATCCAGACACGCCTCGCCACAGCGCAGAAGACCTACAACACGGCGATCAGCGACATGAACGCCGACCGCTGATCCAGCGCACCGAACACCTGAGGTAACGAATACGGGCCCCGATCGACTTGATCGGGGCCCGTCTGCATCCTGTGTGGATGAATGGTCTGTCAGCCGCGCGAGCGGTCGAGCTGCACGACGTTCGTGTCCTCGGCCTGCTGCACTGCCGGCATCATCTGCGTCAGCTGCGAGATGAGCGGCTCGAGGCTCTCGAGCACCTGGCGGCGTCGCTCCTCGAGGCGGCGGATCTGGTCCTTGAGACGATCCTGCTCGCGCATCGCTTCCTGCGCACGCAGGGTGGCGAGGCGGCGCTGCTCGGCGAGCACCTGCTCGCCCTCACGGCGGGCGGTGTCGATGATCGCGCGGGATTCAGCCTGTGCCTGGTGGAGCACCGCGGTTGCGTCCTTGCGGAGGGTGGAGGCCTCCGTGTTCGCGCGCAGCAGGATCTGCTCGCCGGTCTGCTGGGCCTCGGAGATGATCTCCTCGACCTCACCCAGCAGCACGCGTGCCTGGTTCTGTCCGTGCTCGCGGATGCGCTCGGCTTCCGCCTCGGCGCGCTCGACGACTTCCTCGGCCTGCTCGTGGGAGGAGCGAACCTCCAGCTCGATGCGCTGCTTCGTGGCGACTGCCTCGTCCTCGATGAGGCGCACGAGGCGCTCGACGTCGATGCCGAGCAGCGACGATGCGGTCGGCGCTGCGGAGACCGTGGCAGCCTGCGTCGGCTTCGGAGCGGTCGGGCGCAGCTCGGCGGCGGGCGCTGACGGTGCGGGCGTTGCCGGGGTCACGGTGGGGGTGACCGTCGGCTGGGCAGCCGCGACGGTCGGAGCAGGCGTCGCGATCGGCGTCGGCAGCTGGACCGGGGCGAGGGCGGCATCGAGGCGAGCTTCGAGCTCGGCTGCATCGGTGTCGAGCTCGGCGATGGTGTCGGTATGGGTCTGGTCCACGGTGTTCTCCGGGCTCTGCAGCGACGGGATGGTCGCGACGGTAGGTACGGGGGCATGTCCGCTGCCGGTGGCGGCGGAGTCGTTGGCGCGCGCGATTGCCGCTCGCTGCAGCTCGAAGGCCGCGCGAATCGAATCGGGCGTCTCTTCCTTGCTTGCGGCGGTCAGCTCGTCGATGCGCCGGGCGAGGTCGTCGACGGTCGCGACTGCCTCCATCGGTGCGACGGGCGGAGTCGACACGGTGGAGCTGTGTGCTGCGGCCGGCCGGCGATGCCTGCGGAAGAGACCGCGCTTCTCGCCGGTCTCGAGTTCATTGTCCTGGATGGTGGCCTTCACGCGGTGTCGCCTCCGTGTCGAATGGTGCTGCCCGCACGGCAGGAAAGTGCTCCTCCGCGGCGGTAGATGGCTTGTACCCGTAGCAACACGGCTCTGAACATGCAGAAGTCACTTGTGATCCGTTTCGTTTGCTGTGGCATTTCAAGCACGTTCAGCACGGTGCCGATAGCGCTGCAGAACCCGTGTGCAGTGGAGGTCCACTGCACCGAGAAGGAGCGAATCGACAGTGTCGGTACCAAGCACATTGCAGGGGACACACGATGGATGCGGTGGAACCGTGGTGTTCCGTCCTGCGGACCATCGCCTCGAGCTGCTTTCCGGTGCCACGGTCACGCTCGACGCTCCCTGCCAGCAGTGCGGCGAGCGGCTCACCGCCGACTGGGCCCTGCCAGCGCGCCCCGCATTCGCCGTTGCCGGTGGAGGAGCGCAGGCTGCACCCGCAGCGCCCGCTCGTCCACGTGCCACGACGGATCCCGCGATGGACGAGTACATGGCGCGCTTCTCCGCTCGCGTGGAGCTCGCCCGCAACAACCTTCGCCGCATGCATGAGGAGCTGCCGTCGGTCCTGACCGCCGCCGTCGGTGAGGAGACGTTCCGCACACCGCGCTTGACGATGCCGACGGCCCCGGCAGCCGACCCCGAGCCGCGCACCCTGAGTTCCAGCCCCGTCGCCTTCGCGACCGCGGCACCCGTCGCCGAGCCGATCCCGGCCCCGACGTTCGCGACACCCAGCTTCGAGACCCCGAGCTTCGACGACGTGGCCGAGCTGCCGACGTTGCCCGAGCCGCGCCCCGAGCCGCAGCCCGCGCCCGCCGTGGCCGAGGCCGCGCCCCAGCTTGCACCCGAGTTTTCACCCGAGCCCGTGTCCGAGGCCGTCGTCGAGCCCGTGATCGAGGCCGTCGCGGAGCCCGCGCCGTTCGTGCCCGAGCTGCCGCCGTTGGCCGCAGCGCCCGTCGCTACCTTCGCGCCCACCGACGCCGACGTCTTCCCGCCTGCCCCCGCTGCACCTGCCCCCGCTGCACCTGCCCCCGCTGCTCCCGCCACTGATGGTGCCGGCGACGTGTGGGGTGGAGGAGCGCCGAGCTTCGCGCCGCCGTCCGGCCCGCCCATGGTTCCAGCCACCGCCGCCGAAGTCGATCCGTTTGCCGCAGCCCTGGCCGAGATGCCCGTGGCTCCGGTCGTCGCCGCGGACATGACGGCGCCGATGCCAGCACTCGAGCTCGTCGCCGAGCCCGTGGCCGAGCGCGTGGCCGAAACGATCGCCGAGCCGGTCACCCAGCCGATCACACAGCCCCTTGCCGAGCCGGACGTGTCCGTCGCCTTCGAGCCCGACCGTGGATTCGACTGGGCGAACGACGATGCCGTCGCCGAGCCCCGCCGCAGCCTGCGCGACCGGATGGCCAAGCAGCCCAAGGAACCGAAGGCTCCCAAGCAGTCGCGCCAGCGCGGACGACGGGGTGCCGGCGCCCAGGGGCCGAACGACCTGCCCGTCCCCGCAGTGGCGTCCTCCTTCGCCGAGCTGGAAGCATCCGATTCGACCCACGTCCGGCGCGTGAAGCTCGGCACGGTCGAGATCCTCGCCATCGTCGTATTGGCCGCCATCATCGGCGTGTCCGGCTTCAAGGTCGCCTCGGGCGGCGCGAGCGAGGCTCCCGTGGCAGACACCACCACGGCCGAGCCGGTCGCGATCGAGCCCGCAGCCGGTACCGACGCAGCCGCAGCCGCGGCCACGAAGCCAGCCGCGAAGGTTGCCGCCAAGCCGGCTGCCACGCCCAAGAAGGTGGCCGCCAAGCCGGCAGCCGCCACCAAGGCGCCCGACGCCGACGGAACCATCGTCGGCGCGAGCGATGCGGCAGATTCCGCCGCCGCTGCCGAACAGGTTCAGGTTCCCACGTCCGCTGCCGATACCGCAGGCGATGCTGCGGCCGACGGCTCCTACGATCCCTTTGCCCAGCCCAAGTGAGGATGCAGATGTCACCCCGACATGACCGAGAGCACGAGGCATGGCCAGCAGCGCTTGACGCTGCTAAGGTGGGTGCAGACCCGGTCCAGCGACCTGTGCAACACGTCGAAGGGCCAACACTTTTCAATCGGGAGTCCGAGTTCGGCCGCGGCCTTGCTTCGTACGACAGGGCACCCACCTGCTCAGGCAGGTCCTCACGAACGTCTGTCAGGGCGTCTGGATCGGGTCGAACTTTTTCTCGCACGCTGCGCAGCACCCTCGTGGTCCTGGCGCTCGCGCTGGTCGCTGCCGGTTGTGGTGGCGGCGAGGAGATCCCCGTCGACGCAGCTGCCCCTGTGACGGATCCCGCCGCAGTCCCGGTTGATCCGAACGCTGCTCCTGTCGACCCGAACGCCGCGCCGGTGGAACCGAATGCACCCGTCGATCCGAACGCCGTGCCCGGAACTCCTGTCGCCGGTGGCGCCACCGATGGCTCCGCTGCCACGAACGCCGGAAGCGACGTTCCCGGCCTGAACGAGATCGCCAACGCCGACGCGTCCTCGGGCACGCCGATCAAGCTGAGCGCGCTCACGCCCAAGGTCTTCAAGTCAGCCCACTGTCGCAAGCCGATCATCGTCGTCCTGTACCAGCCTGGCGCGATCCTCGACGCGAAGCTGCTGGCCGAGGCGCGAGCTGCCAAGGCATCGGTCAAGGGCTCGACCCAGATCACCTACACGCCCAAGGACGTGAAGGCGTTCGGCGACCTGCCGGCCAAGCTCGGCCTGCTCTCGGCGCCCGGCGTTGCCATCGTCAACCGCGACGGCACCTTCGGCATCGTCTGGACCTCCTACGTCGATCGCGAGCTCATCGCCAAGGCGCTCCGCTACGCAGCGAGCACCAAGCAGTGCAAGCTCTCGGTGGACGACGTCCCCGCAGCGGGTGAGCCGGTCGCCTCCGACCTCTCGAACGCAGCGGCGCTCGTCTCCGGCGCGAAGCCGGCGGCCAGCACGACGTTGGCGGGAACGACCACGCCCGCAGCCGGTACCGTTGCCGCGACGCCCGGCGCCGCTGCACCGATCGTCACGGGCGCTCCGGCCTCCTGACGCCGCGAGCGACGCCTCGTCCACGCAGCAGCTAGTACGCTGCAGTGGTCATGCGCAGCCTCCGCGAACACCTCGACGCCCCCTCGCTCGGTGAGCCACCGATCGATCGGCGTCCCGAGGAGGCAGCCACCGAAGGGTGCGCCGGCGGATCCTGCGGCGTGCTCGCCAACTACTGGCTCGAGGTCGACGCGACCGGCGTGATCACGAATTGCACGGCGCGCGTGCGCGGCCGAGCTGCCGCCTTCGCCACCGCGAGCGCCCTCTGTGAGGCCGCCGTCGGGCGCAGCGTGCTGGATGCATCGCGCCTGGGACTGACCACGCTCCACCCAAGCTTCGCCGAGCTCGATGCGGAGGATGAGGAGCGCGCACTCGTCGCCGAGGACGGCTTCCACCACGTGTTGGGTCGCTGGATGCTCGAGCGCATGCGCGCCATCGAGCCCGGCGCGACCGGCGCCGCACGCCCGACCTTGCCCGCCGCCGTGCCCGAGCTCGATCGCGTGCGCGCCATCGTCGGCATGAGCGGTGGCGTCGATTCGGCCGTCGCGATCCATCGCGCCGCTGAGCAGCACGACGGGCGCGTCGTCGGCGCGACGCTGCGCCTGTGGATCGACCCGCGCGCACCCGACCCGGACGCCGCCTGCTGCAGCCCTGACTCGGTCCGCCGCGCGCGCAGCACCTGCCACGCCGCCGGCCTGCCACACCTCTCGATCGACCTGCGCGAGGAGTTCGCCCGCGCCGTCGTCGTCCCGTTCGTCGCCGAGTACGCGATGGGTGGCACCCCGAACCCGTGCGTGCGCTGCAATGGCACCTTCCGGCTCGATGAGCTCGTGCGCCTCGCGGACGTCGTCGGCGCGCAGGAGGTCGTCACCGGCCACTACGCACGCATCGTCGAGCGCGCCGGTGTCTCGCTCGTGGCGCGCGGCGTCGACCGCACCAAGGACCAGTCCTACATGCTCGCGAGCGTCGAGCCGGCGACCGCCGCACGACTGCGCTTCCCGTTGGGGGAGGAGCACAAGACGGCGATCCGCGGCGAGGCCGCCGAGCGCGGGCTCGAGCAGGCGACGACCCCCGAGAGCCAGGAGGTCTGCTTCCTCGGCGGTGGCGACTACCGGACCTTCCTCGAGCGCGCGGGCGCGCTCGGCAAGCCCGGCAACATCGTGCTGGATGATGCCGAGTCGACGGTCGTCGGCAGCCATCAGGGCATCGCCCGCTTCACGCCCGGACAGCGCAAGGGCCTCGGCGTCGCAGCGGCCGCCCCGCTCTACGTGCTCGACGTCGACCCCGCGAGCGGCAACGTCACCGTCGGCTCCGGCGTGGGCCTCGAGCAGCGTGACATCAACCTTGCCGACGTTCGCTGGCACGCGCCCGATCGTCCCGAGCGCGTGGAAGTGCAGCTGCGCTACCGCTCGCGTGGCGGCACCTCGACCGGCACGCTCGTCGATGACGTCGACGCCTCGCAGGAGCGCACGGCGGTCGTTCGACTCGACAGCGAGCAGCGCGCGCCGGCCCCCGGTCAGTCGGCCGTCTTCTACGGCGACGACGGTGTCGTGCTCGGAATTGGCAGGATCGTGCGCACCCCTGCACTGGTGGACACCCGATCGAACCACTAGGGTAGTCCCATGGATGGTGGAACTGCCAAGGCGATCATGTGGCTCGGTCTCGCACTGCTCTTTGCAGCAGGCGGGGTGGGCTTCGGTTATGCGATGTGGCGCGTGGGACGCATCTTGCGCGGTGCGCAGCACGACCTGCACCGCACGGTCGATGAGATCGTGCCCATCATCGTGAAGGCCGGCGTCGGCATGGACCAGGTCAACGACCAGCTCGGCAAGGTCGACGTGATGCTCGACAGCGCGGTCGACATGACCGAGGCGATCGACACCACCGTTCGCGCCGTGTCACACGCCGTGACCGAACCCGTCCGCGCCGTCTCGACGACGATGGCCGGCGCCGCCGAGGCCGCGCGCAGCTTCCGCGACCGTGTCAGCGGCACGGCCCGTGAGGACGCTGCCGACGACGTTGCCGACGCTGCTGCGCCCATTGCCGACGCCGAAGCACCCCTCGCGACACCCGGAGCCCCCGAGTGAGCGCGTTACGAGGTATTCTTGGAGCCGCGTTCGGCGCAGCTGCTGCAGCTGTCGCGTTGCGCGTGCGAGCGGTCTCCCAGGAGCGCGACCAGTCGATCGGCGACACACTCGCCGAGCTGCCAGCCATCCTCACGGAGGATGCGGTCCGAGTTCGGGACGCCGCCCGACACGCCTTCGACGACGGCAAGGTTGCTGCGGATCGTGCGCGAATCGACTTCGACGAGCAGGTTGCCGCCCGTGCTCGTCGAAAGCAGGGGACCAATGACTGAATTCGTTGCACTTCGCTTTCCACGTGACTCGCGTTATTACGCCGTCGCACGCCTCGTCGTGGGAGGGATGGCCGCACCGCTGCAGATGTCGTACGACGCGCTCGACGACCTGCAGCTCGCCATCTCGAGCCTGCTCGACCACGAGGAGCTCACGCTGACCGCCGCCGACGGCGACGACGTGGAGCTGCGCCTCGAGGTCTCCGAGCACGAGCTCGTAGCCTCGCTGGGCAACTTCGCACTCGGCGGCCTGGAGCGCGCCTTCCAGGAGGGCAGCGGCCCGGGCAGCCAGCTCGGGCTCAAGCGCCTGCTCGACACGATCGTCGACGGCGTCAGCGTCGATGCTGACGGCACGGGCGAACGCGTCTCGCTCACCAAGCGAGTGAAGGCCCTCGCATGAACCAGCGCCGACCCGAAGACGTCATCCTCGTCGCAGGCCTCGATCCCGCCATCCAGCAGGACATCGAGGAGAACCTCAATGAGCCGATCCGTCGCCCCACGGCTGATGACAAGGTCGACCACCAGCTGCTGTACAGCTACCACCACGACGGCAACCTGAAGGCACGCGAGCAGCTCATCGAGCTGTACCTGCCGCTGGTCCGCTCGCTGGCGCGTCGCTACTCCTACCGTGGCGAGCAGCTCGAGGACCTCGTGCAGGTCGGCTGTATCGGCCTGATCAAGGCGATCGACCGCTTCGACATCGAGCGCGGCGTGGAGCTCACGACGTACGCGACGCCGAACATCATCGGCGAGATCAAGCGTCACTTCCGCGACAAGGGCTGGGCCGTGCGCGTGCCGCGTGGCCTGCAGGAGCTCAACGTCCGGCTCTCGAAGCTGATCGAGGAGCTCACCGTCCAGCTGGAGCGCTCCCCGAACATCGCCGAGCTCGCCAAGGCGTCCGGCGCCACCGAGGAAGAAGTCCTCGAGGCGCTCGAGACCGGCCAGGCCTACTCGTCCGTCTCGCTCTCGTCCGGCCCGTCCGGCGGCGACGACGATGGTGACCTCGACCCGCTCGAGTCACTCGGCTCGATCGACGAGGACTACGCGATCACCGAGGACCGAGCCGTGCTCGCCCCGGGCTTCGCTGCCCTCGACGATCGCGAGCGCTTCATCCTCCACCTGCGCTTCTTCGAAGGCCTGACGCAGTCGCAGATCGCCTCGCGCGTCGGCATCTCCCAGATGCACGTCTCGCGCCTGATCCGCCGCTCGCTCCAGAAGATCAAGGATGAGATCGGCACGGCGGAATAGGTTCCGTTGTGAGGTGGGGACGGGGCGGCGTGCGGGGTATCGCCTGCAGCATGCCGGCCCCTCGCGCTCGCATCCTGCTCGCGGCTCCTCGGCGCCTCCCTCGGACCTCCTGTCCTCGGGAGCCTGCTGCAGTCGACACCCCGCAC
>JAOPYV010000152.1 GCA_025964435.1 Thermoleophilia bacterium
GGCGAGGATCCGCTCCTTCGACCACCTCGATTCGAGCGCGACGGCGAGCACGGCCTCGCGTGTCTTGCGGCCGATCGAGCGGTCGGGTCCGACGTAGGCGTTCTTGACCAGCTGCTGGGTGATGGTCGAGCCACCCTCCTTCGCTGCACGCGCGCGGATGTCGACCAGTGCGGCGCGGGCCAGACCGCGCACGTCGATGCCCGGGTGCTCGAAGAAGCGTCGGTCCTCGGCAGCAATGACGGCGTTGATGAGTACCTCGGGGAGCTGCTCGGCCTCGAGGTAGCTGCGCGTCTCAGGCGCACGCAGCTTGCGGAGCACGGTCTTGCCATCACGGGCGTAGACGGTGCCCTGCACCTGTCGGTAGTCAGCCTTGGCCTCGAGGTCGTCGACCGAGGAGAAGGCACTGGTGACGAGGCCTGCCCAGACGGCGGCGAGGAAGAGCGTGCCGTAGACGAAGCTGCGCAGCAGCCATGTGAACGTTCGTCGTGGAAATCGCCCGCGGGCCATGGAGCTACGCTAGCAGGCCCATCCATGGTCGGGCGTGGATCGCGAGAGTTGAAGTTTTCGATAGCTTCGGTATGCCTCGTTTCTCGCGCCTTCGTAACCGGTTGACCTATGCGAACGTCATGGCGACCATCGCCGTGATCCTTGCACTCACGGGCGGACTGGTGCCGACGGCAAGCGCCGTCGTTCGCGCCTCGGGACTTGCTGCCGAGAGCGTCTGGAGCCGGCACATCGCTGACGGGTCGATTCGTACGCAGGACCTGAGCGGGAGCACGCGTCGCGAGCTGCGCGGCAACGACGGCCCGCGTGGCCTGGCGGGCAAGGCCGGCAAGGCCGGCGCTGATGGCACGGATGGCAGCGATGGCGCGGCAGGTACCAATGGCAAGGACGGTGCGGTGGGCGTCAACGGCAAGGACGGCGCGACAGGAACCGCCGGAGCCGACGGGCTGACCGGCCCGGCCGGACCGATCGGCCTCACGGGTCCGATGGGACTTCCCGGGATCCAGGGTCTGCCGGGCCTCCAGGGCGCCGCTGGCGTCGATGGTGAGGATGGCGAAACCGGTCCCCAGGGCGAGCGTGGGCTGCAGGGCTTCCCCGGCCTCCCTGGCCTGCAGGGTCTTCCTGGTCTTCCGGGTGAGCGCGGCCTCCAGGGTGAGCGTGGTCTCCAGGGCATCCAGGGCGTTCAGGGTGAGCGCGGCATCCAGGGGCTGCAAGGCGACCCGGGCACTGCGGGCACCCCGGGTGCAGCGGGTGCGCCAGGCGCGCCAGGAGCGCCGGGTGAACGCGGGCTGCAGGGGCTCCAAGGTCCCCAGGGTGTCCCAGGAGCGCCCGGCCAGGATCTCGCGGCGAGCACGCTGTTTGGCCAGGAGACGACATGGGCTGCCACAGGACGGGAGTACGAGTGCACGCTCGGTCAGGTCTGGCTGACCGCCGGGTCTGTTGCCGCCGGAGTGCCGGCACGAGGCCAGATCCTGTCGATCCAGCACAACACGGCGCTCTTCTCGCTCCTCGGGACGATGTACGGCGGTAATGGCCAGACGACGTTCGCCTTGCCGGACCTCGCGGACGCCTCCCCGAATGGACTCTCGTACACGATCTGCACGCAGGGCATCTACCCGTCGCGCTTCTGATGAGTTGGCACCAGCGAGCGGGATCAGCTTGACGACCCGGTATCATCGCGTGCGTGGAACCCCTCGTTGAAGAGATCGAACGATCCTTCCAGGAAGTCGAGCGCCAGCTCGCCGACCCGGACCTGTTCACCGACCAGAAGCGCGGCGTCGCCGTGTCGCGTGAGCACAGCCGGCTCAAGCAGGCACACGACCTCGCGGTTCGCTGGCGTGAGCTGCAGGCCGAGCTGCTGGAAGCGGCAGAGCTGCTCGACGACGACGAGGCCGAGATCCGCGAGATGGCCAAGTCGCAGCGCGCCGCCGCCGAAGCCGAGCTGCCGGAGGTCGAGGAGAGCCTTCGCATGTCGATGGTCGAGACCGACCCGAACGACCATCGCGACGTGATCGTCGAGATCCGCCCCGGAGCCGGCGGGGACGAGGCCGCGATCTGGGCCGGCGACCTGACCAACATGTACCTCAAGTACGCGCAGCGCGCCGGCCTCAAGGTCGACATCATCTCGCTCCAGGACAGCGACGCTGGCGGCTACAAGGAAGCATTCTTCTCCGTCGCGGGAGCCGACGCCTACTCCAAGCTCAAGTGGGAGAGCGGCGTCCATCGCGTGCAGCGCGTGCCGTCGACCGAGACGCAGGGCCGCATCCACACCTCGACGGCCTCGGTGGTCGTGCGACCGGAGCTCGACGAGGTCGAGGTCGACCTGCGCATGAGCGACGTGCGCCGCGACGTGTACCGCTCCAGCGGCCCTGGCGGCCAGAGCGTGAACACGACCGACAGCGCCGTACGTCTGACGCACGAGCCGACGGGCATCGTGGTCACATGCCAGAACGAAAAGTCCCAGCTGCAGAACTACGAATCCGCGATGCGCGTGCTGCGCGCACGGATCTACGAGGTCGAGCTCGAGAAGCAGAACGCGGAGCTCGGCGAGCAGCGCCGCAGCGCGATCGGCACGGGCGATCGCGCGGAGAAGATCCGCACCTACAACTACGCGGAGAGCCGGGTCACCGACCATCGCATCCGCCTGACGCTGCACCAGCTCGATCGCGTGCTGCAGGGCGACCTGCAGGACCTGCTGGAGGCGCTGCGCCAGGAAGAGCTGCGCACCAAGCTGGCCGAGAAGTTCGGCGAAGCGTGAACCTGGACGTCACGGGCAGCGACGTGCGATCGGTGATGGTCGGCCTGACGGCCGCCATCCGCGCTGCCGGGATCGGCGACAGCGCGCGACTGGACGCGGAGCTGCTGCTCGGCAAGGTCACGGGCCTCGGGCGCGTGCAGCTGCGCGTGCAGGACGAGCTGGAGCTGACCGACGCGCAGCTGGCGGAGCTCCAGCAGCTGGCCGAACGTCGCCTCGCCGGTGAGCCCGTTGCCTACCTGCTCGGCACGGCCTGGTTCTACGGGCGCGAGTTCGCCGTCGACCACCGCGTGCTCATTCCGCGGCCCGAGACGGAGGGGCTGGTCGAGCTCGCCCTCGAGTACCTCGACCTTCGCAGCGTTCGCGGCCTCGAGGCGGCGCCTCGCGTCATCGATGCCTGTACCGGCAGCGGCTGCGTCGCAGTGACGGTCGCGCTCGAGCGAGCGGGCGCAGAGGTGTTCGCGACGGACATCTCCGAGGACGCGCTCGAGGTCGCGCATGCGAATGCAGCGGCGCTCGGCGCACGGGTCGAGCTGCGCGCAGGCGACCTGCTCGACCCCGTTGCCGAGGTCGGACCGGTCGACGTCATCGTCGCCAATCCCCCCTACGTCGAAGGAATCGATGCAGCGGGCCTCGAGGGTGCGGTGCGTGACCACGAGCCGCACGTGGCACTGTTCGTGCCGAACGACGAGGAAGTTGCCGCGTTCTACGGGCGGCTTGCCGCCGAGGCGATGGCACTGCTCGCGCCCGGGGGACTGCTGGCGGTCGAGCATGGCCAAGGCCAGCGTGAGCTCGTGCGCGCGGCGTTCGCCGCAGCCGGGTTCGGCTCGATCGACGTGCGTGATGACCTGGCTGGCATCGATCGGATCGTGTTGGGCCTTCGACCGGTGGAGGTCGCCTGATGCGCGTCATCACGGACCCCCGCACCGACAGCGCCGAGCTTCGGGACGTCCATCTCGCACTCGAGGGCGGCGAGGTCGTGGCGCTGCCGACCGATACCGTCTACGGGCTCGCCGCGCTGGCGGAGCTTCCCGAGGCGGTCGCGAAGATGTATCGGCTCAAGGGTCGCGACGACGTGCAGCCCACCGCCGTCGTGTTCGCCAGCGTGGAGTACCTGCGCGCGGAGCTGCCCCAGCTGAGCAACCGTGCGCTCATCGCGATCTACTCGATCATGCCCGGCCCGTGGACGCTGATCGTGCGCAACCCGGCGGAGCGCTGGCCGTGGCTGACAGGTGGCACGCCGGGACCGATCGGCATTCGCGTGCCGGCAGGTGCCGTTCCGTTGCCCCCCGTGGCTGCCACGAGCGCGAACCGCGCGGGCGAGCCGACGGCGCTCGGCGTCGATGGATTGGATCCGAAGCTCGTCGAGGGTCTCGCGTGCGCGATCGATCGCGGTCCACTCCGCGCGGGTGGTGCCTCGACGATCCTCGACCTGACCGACTGGGAGGTCGGGGCGGGTCCGATCCGCGTCGTGCGCGACGAGGCGAACCGTGCGTCAGTCGCGCTGGCGCTCCTGTCGAGCCCAGCGATTCCCTGAAGGTCAGGCAGGCTTGCCGGGCTTGCCCGGCTTGCGCTCGCCTTCCATGAAGACGGTCGACTTCTCGACCTGCGCGAGCAGCTCGGCGACGCGCGCCGGATCGGTCAGCTTGGCGTCCGCGGCAATCGAGCCGGGAGCGATCAGCTGCTCGACCTGCACGCGGCCGTAGCCCTGCTCCTGGTTCGAGTTCTTCACGAGCGTGCCGCTGGCCTTGAGCGCGTCGAGCACGTCCTGGAACTTCGCTCCGGGGTGCGCCTGCATGTAGAGCGCGGCGGCGCCGGCCACGTGCGGGGTGGCCATCGACGTGCCGCTGGCGGGCGCGAGGCGCGTCGAGCCGTCGGGCATCTTCACGGGGAAGGTGTCGCGGACGGTGCCGTCCGGCAGCGAGGAGTAGGTCCAGTGGCCGGGCGCCATGACCTCCGGCTTGTGGTCATCGGAGAAGTCGCTCGGGCCGAACATCGAGAACCAGGCGCGGCCCTCGTCGAGGTCGGACGCGCCGACGGTGATGGCCTCGGGGTACATGCCGGGGACGGCGACCTCACCGGGCTTCGCGACGTTGTTGTTGCCGGAGGCGAAGATCGGCACGATGCCGGCGCGTGCCCAATTGCGTACCGCCATCCAGAGGAACGGGTTGCCCATCGCGGCGCCGCCCCACGAGTTGGTGATGATGTCGGGGGCGAGATCCGGGCGCGGCTTCGAGCCGTCGACCTTGGTCGGGGCCATGAACCACTCCATCGCGGCGGCGAGGTCGAACATCGAGCCGCCCTTCTCGCCGAGGCCGCGGGAGACGATGAGCTGGGCATCGGGGGCGACGCCGGTCAGGGCGGTCGGGCTCCAGCCGACGGCGCTGCCGGAGGTGTGGGTGCCGTGGCCGTTCAGGTCGATCGGGCGCAGCGACGTGCCGTTCCTGGCCTTGTCCGCTTCCTCGAACCTGGAGCCGTCAGGAAGCACGCCGTCCTCGGGCGTCTCCTTGACCATGTCCTTCCAGTTGTAGTCGTGCACCTGCGTGCCGTCTGCCTGGGTGCCGCGGTAGTTGGCCTTGAGCGCGGGGTGGTCGGTGAAGACGCCCGTGTCGAGCGAGCCGATGACGATGCCGGCGCCGGTGATGCCCTGCTTCCAGGCAGCGGCGGCGTCCATGCGCTTGACGCCCCAGTCCATGAAGACCTCGCCGCTGGCGGCGAGTCCCTTGGCTTCGGCAGCGCCCGTGACCGTGTCGAAGCGACCGGGCAGGGCCACCTCGGTGGCGCCATCGACGGCGTCGCCGATGCTGGCGGGAAGGGTCGGTGCGGGGATGCGCTCGTCCTGCATGATGCGCTGCACGCCGGGGCCGACGAGCGAGTGGATCGTGTCGAGCGAAGCGCCACGGACGCGCACGGCGCCGAGCGACCAGAGCTCATCGACGGCGGTTGCCTTGCCGCCCTGCACGAGGCCGGAGATGAGCGAGCGGTTCGCGTCGATCGCGGCGGTGCCGAGCGAGTGGACGGCCTCGAAAGCCGCGGTCTTGCGCGCGGCGCCGAGCGGCATCGCATCGATCGTGGTGAACTGCGACAGCGCGCTGCGCGTCTGCTCGTTCTCCGGTGACTGGAAGAAGACGACGGCGTCGACGGGTCCCTTGCTCGCTGCGGTCAGCAGCGCGGGATCGATCACGCGGGCACTCTGGACGTTCATCGACATTCGTTCGTCTCCTTGACGAGATGCCCGTCGAGACGGGCCGCTTCCATGCGTGGCGCAAGGCTACCGTCGGCCCTTCGAAGATGCTGTGTTCGACGAACGAATGGCCCCGACGGGACACGCGAGCGGCCGTGCGGGTAGCACCGGGGGATAGGATTGGGTCTACGACCCGGCTCGCCACGAAGGAGTGCAGCATGGCCAACCTCGCTACCAACGACCTGCTCGCGCGTACGCTGCGCGACAGCGACCCTGCACTCGCCGACCTCGTGCGCGGTGAATTGCACCGCCAGCGCGACCAGATCGAGCTCATCGCGAGCGAGAACTTCGTCTCGCACGCGGTGCTCGAGGCAGCTGGATCGGTGCTCACGAACAAGTACGCCGAGGGCTATCCCGGACGTCGCTACTACGG
>JAOPYV010000174.1 GCA_025964435.1 Thermoleophilia bacterium
GACCGTGACGGAGACTGACCCGCGCGAGCCGTGAGGCCGCGGGCCCGGGCGGATCTCAGCTCTCGACGAGCTCCGAGTGCTCGAGCCAAGCGGCTTCGGCCTGCTCGCGCTCGGCGCCGAGCGCATCGAGCTCATCCTGCAGCTCGCCGAGCTTGACGTGGTCGGTCGCCTGGTCGGCCATCTGGGCGTAGAGCGCGGTCGTCTGCTCGTCGAGCTTGGCGATCACGCGCTCGAGCCGGGCGACTTCCTTCTTGAGGACCTTGAGCGAGGCGTTGCTGCCCGCACCAGGGCTGCGGTTCGTGCCGGCGCCGATGCTCTTGGGCCCGGATTCCTCGTCGCCGCGACGCTCCTCGAGGTACTGGTCGATGCCGCGCGGCAGGTGCCGCACCTCGCCCTTGTTGCCGATCGCGTAGACGTTGTCAGTGACCCGCTCGACGAAGTAGCGATCATGGCTGATCACGATGAGCGTGCCGGGCCAGCTGTCGAGCAGGTCCTCGAGCGCGGTCAGCGTGTCGATGTCGAGATCATTGGTCGGCTCATCGAGGATGAGCACGTTCGGCTCCTCCATGAGCAGGCGCATCAGCTGCAGGCGGCGGCGCTCGCCACCGGAGAGGTCCTTCACGAGCGTGCGTGACTTGGGACCGCGGAAGCCGAAGCGCTCGCACATCTGGCCGGCGCTCAGCTGCAGGCCGTCGCTCGTCTTGGCGGACTGGCGCACATCCTCGAGCGCCTCGAGCACGCGCAGGTTGCCGGGAATCTCGGCCGTGTCCTGCGAGAGGTGGGCGAGGCGCACGGTCGCGCCGCGCTCGACGTGACCGGAGTCGGGCGTGATCTCTCCACCGAGCACGCGGATCATCGTCGTCTTGCCGGAGCCGTTGGCACCGACGAGGGCGACGCGATCACCCGGGCCGAGGCGCCAGGTCGCGTCCTCGAGCAGCACGCGCTCGCCGAACTTCACGGAGATGTCGACGGCGTCGAGCACCTTGTTGCCGAGGCGCGCGGAGGCGAAGCGCAGCAGCTCGACCGTGTCGCGCACGTCGGGCTCGTCGGCGATCAGCTCGTTCGCGGCCTCGATGCGGAACTTCGGCTTGGAGGTTCGCGCCGGTGGCCCGCGGCGCAGCCATGCGAGCTCCTTGCGCAGCAGCTGGCGGCGACGCTGGTCCTGCGAGGCAGCCTGGCGATCGCGCTCGGCGCGGGCCAGCACGTAGGCGGCGTAGCCACCCTCGAACTGGTGGACGGTCGTGTCGACGACCTCCCACGTCTCGGTGACGACGGCGTCCAGGAACCAGCGATCATGGGTGATGACGACCATCGAGCCGCGTCGGTTCGCGAGGTGGCGGGCGAGCCAGTCGACCGCCTCGACGTCAAGGTGGTTGGTCGGCTCGTCCAACAGCAGCAGCTCGGGGCTGTCGATCAGCAGCTTCGCCAGCGCGATGCGGCGGCGCTCACCACCGGACAGCGGGCCGATCACGGTGTCGAGGCCGAGCGGGAAGCTCTTGAGCTCGACGCCGCCGAGCAGCCCTTCGAGCACGGAGCGGAAGCGCGGATCGCCGGCCCACTCGTGGTCGGCGCGGCCACCGACGAGCTCCTCGCGGATCGTCTTCTCCGGATGCAGCGAGTCGCCCTGACCGAGCAGCTCGTGCGAGAGACCAGCGGTGCGCACGACGTTGCCGTCATCCGGCTCCTCGAGTCCCGCGATGAGTCGCATGAGCGTCGACTTGCCGTCGCCGTTGCGCCCCACGATGCCGATGCGATCTCCAGCACTGATGCCGAGCGTCACATCCTCGAGGACGTTACGGCTTGCATAGCGCTTGCCGACTGCATTGAGATTCACGAGGTTGCGAGGAGCCATTCGGACATTCTCGCATGCGCGGGCAACTGGCACGGCACGAGCAGGTACGACAGTGACTGCGCTGGGCCTAGAAGGTGCGCTCGACGTGGCTGACCTGCATGAGCAGGACGAGGCCGACGACCATGCCGATCCACGCGATGGCGAGGCCGACGCGGAAGGCGGGATGCACGGCCTCGTAGTAGGCGGTGGCCTCCGGCGAACGGTCGCGCAGGCGGCGCCAGCTGTCGAAGCCGCCGAGGATCACGATGAGCAGCAGCACCGGGTTCGGGCTCAGCAGGAACATGCCGAGGAGCAGCACGAGACCGCCGATCCAGAGCTTCGGGCTGAGCGCTGCGGCGATGCGGCCGCCGTCGAGCGGTGACAGCGGCACGAGGTTGAAGAGGTTGAGGAAGTAGCCGGTGAAGGCGAGCGCCATCAGCATCTCGGAGTCGAGGGCGATCGCCGCACCATGCACGGCCAGGGCACCGAGGCTGCCGAGGATCGGCCCGGCGATGCCGACGCGCGCTTCCATCGCGGCGTCGCGCGGCAGCTCCTTCATCGCGATTGCCGCACCGACGAACGGGATGAACACCGGCATGCCGGCATCGATTCCCTCGCGCTTGAGCTGGATCGCGTGACCGAGCTCGTGCACGAGGATGAGCAGCACGAAGCCGACGGCGAAGGGCCAGCCGAAGATGAACGAGTAGGCGGCGATCGAGACGAGCATCGACGCTGCGGTGCCGAAGAACTTCAGGCCCTTCACGGCGATGAAGGCGATCTTGCCGAACTTGAGCAGCAGGAAGCCGATGAAGACGACCGGACCGAGCACGGCCCTGAGCACCGAGGTGCGCGGTACTTCGTGGGTCTGGTGCTCCAGCGGTTGGTACTCGAGCGGCTGGGGCTCGAGGGGCTGCGGCGGCTGCGGTTCGAGATGCGTCATCTGTCCATCACCGTAGCACTCCGGGCCCGCTCCCTACAGCGGATCGAGCCGGTCGTAGTTGGCGCGCATCGTCGCCGCGAGGGCGACGGCGGCGGCCTGCGCGTCGCGCACGCTCGCCGGGGTGTCCGCGCGCGGCACGATGAAGCGCGCCTTCGCACCGGATTCGCGGCGCAGCCAGATCTCGAATGTGTCGGGGTCACGCGGCAGGCGGCCGTTCTGCTCGACGCGGAATCGCTCGAGGTCGGCGGAAGCGCGCTCGACCGACGAGGTCAGTGCCGCGACGCCGCGCTGGGCGGCCTCGAGCGCGGCGATCGGATCCACGCCCGGGCGCAGCAGGTGCTCGCTCGACTCGTACCAGAACTCGGTCGTGCCGCCATCGCTCGGGTACGTCATGCGCCCGTCGATGAGCGTCGCGAGGCTGCGCACCCAGGGCTCGAGCTCGATCGTCGTCAGCGCGTAGCGGTCGCCGTCGAAGCCCTGCATGCCGCGCTGCTCGACGAGCATCCAGGCGATCGGGTCGGCAACGGGCGGCGCGGTGAACCCAACTGGGGCCGTGGCGGGTGCATGTCCGGCGGCAAGCTTCATTCGAGCATCCTACGGACGGCATCCTCGTCGCGAGGCGGTTGCGATACTGCAGCCGATGACCCGCCGCCTCGCAGCACTCGCCGTCGCCACCCTGGGATTCGCCGGCTGCACCGAGTCAGGGCCACGGGAAGACAGCAAGGTGTTGCGAGCGGACGAGCGGGCGGTCGTCGCGTCGGTGACCGACGGCGACACGATCCGGCTGCGCGACGGACGGCGTGTGCGCCTCGTGCAGATCGATGCGCCGGAGGTGAACGGTCGTGCCGAGTGCGGCGGTCAGGAGGCCGCGGCAGCCCTCCGCCGAGAGCTTTCGCCCGGCACCAGGGTGCAGCTCGAACACGAGCTGACCGCCACCGCAGTCGACGACTTCGACCGTCTGCTGCGCTACGTCTACGTCGGTGACACGAACCTCAACGCGTGGATGGTGGAGCACGGCCATGCCGCTCCCTACTTCTACGACGGCCAGCGCGGCCGCTTCGCCGCACAGCTCGAGCGCAGCGCCCGTCAGGCGCGTACGAGCAAGGCCGGCTTCTGGCGCCACTGCCCGAACGCCACACTCAATGCCTCGCGCGGCGTGAATACCGGACCACTGCTGCGCGCCCACTAACCCCGGCGCGCCCAACCGCGGTCCAGAAGTGTGGTCTCCGTTGGGAAGTGTGGCGGCTGAGTCGTCACATACGCGACTCAGCCGCCACACCTGCGCCGCGTGCGGGGCGGCGGGGCAGCGGGGCGGCGGCGAGGGGCGGCGAGGCGGGGCGCTAGGAGCTGCACGACAGCATCGAGCTGCCGACGCGGGTGCGGGCCCACTCGGGGCGGCGCTGGGCGAAGTGCTCGCGGCTGGGCTGCTCGGCGTAGGGGCGGCGCAGGACGTCGAGCAGCTCCGTGATGCGCGTGTAGTCGCCGGCCTCGGCGAGGTCGATCGCCTCCTGCGCGAGCCAGTTGCGCAGCACGAACTTCGGGTTGACCGCGTCCATCTCCGCGCGACGCTGCTCGTCATCCTCCACGCCGCCCTCGAGCACGCGCTCGGACCAGCTGCGCAGCCACGCGACGAGGTCGCGCTCGATGTCGCCGCGCACCTCCTCCGGCCGATAGAACGCCTCCGTCAACGGCGCCAGCAGCTCGGCGTCGGACAGCTCCTGGTCCGGGTCGAGATCCACCAGGGCGAGGCGACGGAAGAAGATGACCTGGTCGATCTCGGTGCTCGTCAGCACGCGGAACAGCTCGGCGGTCAGGTCACTGTCGCCGGCGAGCGGCGTGTCCCAGCCCAGCCGGCGAGCGAGCATCTGTCCGAAGCAGTCGTCGTACACGTCGGCGTAGTGCTCGAGCGATTCGCGCAGCGGCTCGACATCGCCGACCAGCGGCATCAGCGCTGCGGCGAGCTGCGCCAGGTTCCACTGCGCGACGTGCGGCTGTGCGCCGTAGCGGTAGCGCCGCTCGCGCGCGTCGGTCGTGTTCGGCGTCCAGCCAGGATCGAAGTCCTCGAGCCAGCCGTACGGGCCGTAGTCGATCGTCAGGCCGAGGATCGACATGTTGTCGGTGTTGAGCACGCCGTGGACGAAGCCGACGCGCATCCAGTCCACGACCAGCCGCGCCGTGCGCTCGCAGATCTCCCGGAACCAGGTCTGGACGTCCGGCGCATGCGGATAGTCGACGCGCATCGTGTAGTCGACGAGCTGGCGCAGCAGCGCGGTGTCGCCGCGCGAGGCCGGCAGCTCGAAGGTGCCGAACCGGATGAAGGAGGGCGCGACGCGACAGACGACCGCGCCCGGCTCGGGTGCGGCGTTGCCGTCGTAGAGCATGTCGCGCACGACCTGGTCGCCGGTCGTGACGAGCGACAGCGCGCGCGTGGTCGGAATACCGAGGTGGTACATCGCCTCGCTGCAGAGGAACTCGCGGATCGAAGAGCGCAGCACGGCGCGACCGTCGGCCGTGCGCGAGTACGGGGTCGGCCCGGCGCCCTTGAGCTGCAGCGTCTGGTGGGCGCCGTCGACGTCGAGTACCTCCCCCAGTGCGATCGCGCGCCCGTCACCGAGCTGGCCCGCCCAGTTGCCGAACTGGTGTCCGCCGTACGCCATCGCGAAGGGCTCGGCGCCGGCCGGCACGCGGTTGCCCGCGAGCACCTGGGCGAAGTCCTCCGACTCGATCTCGGCGGCATCGAGCCCGAGCTGCGCCGCGAGCTCCGGCGACCACGCGATCGTTCGTGGCGCCGCGACGGGGGTCGGCGCGACCCGGCTGAAGGCGGCACCTTCGACCTGGCGCACCGCGTTCGCCTCGATCGGATCCGCCGGTAGCTGGTGCGTGAAACGATTGTCGAAGTCGAGCTGGTCGAGCTCGAAGGAGGTCGCATCGGGGGCGGATCCAGTCATGCCCACAGGCTAGTGGTTGCGGGCTCGGAATGGGCGACTGCGGTGCGCGAACCTGCAGGAGCTACCGAAGCGCATCCAGCTCGGCCGCCGCGTAGCGCACGGCACGGGATATATCGACTGACACCCCATCAGCTGCTTCCCCCGGAGGACCACCGTGATGATCGTCAACCCCCTCGAAGTCGAAGACTTCACACAGGAACTGCTCCACCGCCTCGACGATGCGTCCAAGCGCGACGCGGTCGGCCTGCACGTCCAGCTCACCGTGCCGCGCGAGTGCGCGTACGAGTGGCTCGACGAGGACCTCCACTCCCACACGGTGCACCTGCCGTCGATGGTCCGCACCACCGAGCTGCACCACAACGCAGCGCCGACCGAGGATGGCGGCCCGGCTGCCGTGTTCACGCTGCACTCCGGCGGCATGGCGCCGCCGCCGGACGCGGTGCGCGAGATCGCCTTCGAGATGTACCGTCAGGGGGTGCGCTGGGGCCGCGTGCACCACACGCCGTGGGACCACATGCCCGGCGATGACATCCCGATGCTGCCGGCGCGGTTCGACCGCATCGTCGAGGCTGCCGTGATGAGCGACGCCCCCGTCTGATCCGTCGTTTTCGCCCACTCGGCGCAGGGTACGCGCCGAGTGGGCAACGAAGGGTTCGACATGGACGACACGACACCGGCAATCAAGGCGCGCGGGCTGGTCAAGCACTACGGCGAGACGCGCGCCGTCGATGGCGTCGACCTCGACATCCCACGGGGCATCGTGTTCGGACTGCTCGGCCCCAACGGCGCCGGCAAGACGACGATCATCCGCATGCTCGCGACGCTCGTCACGCCTGATTCGGGCAGTGCCGAGGTGCTGGGCCACGACCTGCGCGATGGCGATGCCGTCCGCAGCGTCGTCAGCCTGACAGGACAGTTCGCGTCGGTCGACGAGGACCTGACAGGGTCCGAGAACCTGATCCTGCTCTGTCGACTGCGTGGCTTCGCGCGTGCGCGCGCGCGAGAACGAAGTGCACAGCTGCTTGCCGCCTTCGGGCTCGAGGAAGCTGCGGCGCGACAGGTGAAGACCTACTCCGGTGGCATGCGGCGCAGGATCGACATCGCCGCGAGCATCGTCGTCACGCCGGAGGTGCTGTTCCTCGACGAGCCCACGACCGGACTGGATCCGCGCAGTCGCAACCAGGTCTGGTCGATCATCCGCGCGCTCGTCGCCGCCGGCACCACCGTGCTGCTGACGACGCAGTACCTGGACGAGGCCGATCAGCTCGCCGACCAGATCGCCGTGATCGAGCACGGCAAGGTGATCGCGCTCGGGACGAGCGGCGAGCTCAAGGCGTCGGTCGGCAGCGGCTCGCTCACCGTTCGGCTCGTCAACGCCGAAGACCGTCCCGCCGCACTCGAGCTGCTGGCGCGCGAGCTCGACATCGACGTGGAGACCTCCACCGACCCGGTGGCACTGGTCGCGCGCGGCGTGCAGCCAGATGCTGCAGCGGCAGCGCTCGGCGAGCTGGCCCGCGTTGGCATCGCCACCAGCGACTTCGCCCATGGACAGCCCAGCCTCGACGAGGTCTTCCTCGCCCTCACCGGTCGACCGACGTCGTCCTCGGACGACCACTCGCACGCGGAGGTTCCGGCATGACCATGACACCCGAAGCACCGATCAGCGCGCTCGTGATCGACGACGCATTCCGCGACACGATCACCCTGCGCGAGCGCCCACCACAGCCCGGCCCGATCGCCGTGTCGCTGACCTTCGGCTGGCGCGCGCTGCTCAAGATCAAGCACGTGCCCGAGCAGCTGTTCGACGTCACGGCGTTCCCGATCATGACGACGCTCATGTTCACGTACCTGTTCGGCGGTGCGCTCGCGGGATCGACCGCCGAGTACCTCGACTTCCTGCTGCCGGGCATCCTCGCCCAGACGATCGTGCTGATCACGATGTACAGCGGCATGGGCATGCGCCTGGACATCGAGAAGGGCGTGTTCGATCGCTTCCGCTCGACGCCCGTCTGGCAACCGGGCGTGCTCGTCGGCATGCTGCTGGGCGACCTCGTGCGCTACCTGCTCGCCTCGACGATGGTGTTCGGGCTCGGGCTCATCCTCGGCTTCCGTCCGGATGGTGGCGTGCTCGGCGTGCTCGCGGCGATCGGGCTGGTGCTCGCCTTCGCCTTCAGCCTGTCGTGGGTGTGGCTGCTCGTCGGGCTCTACGCCCGCACCGCGCAGTCGGTCATGGGCATCTCGATGATGGTGCTCTTTCCGCTCACCTTCATCAGCAGCGTGTTCGTCGACCCGACCACGATGCCCGACCCGCTCGAGTGGGCCGTCGACCGTAACCCGATCACCTTCCTGGCCGACGGCTCGCGCGCGCTGATGCAGGGTGACCCGGTGGGGAACACGGTCACGGTCGTGCTGCTCAGCTGCATCGGGCTCGTCGCCGTGTTCGGTCCGCTGACGATGCGACGCTTCCGCACCGCGAGCTGAGCCGATCGGGGATGATCAGTCGCATGCCCTTCGCTCCGACACGGCTGCTGCGCACGACGCCGATCCTGGTCGGCTCGGCCGTGCTCGCGCTGGCCGCGTGCGGCACCGGCAACTCGGGCACCGCGGCGTCGCGTACGGCAGCCTCCAGCGACGCGGCACCGACCGCACCGGTGGCCGACGCGCTGACCCTGCGTGATGCGTTCTCCGGCGGCCTGGCACCGACCAGCAGCGGCTGGTCCGATGCAGCGAAGCCGAGCGGCATGCGCTGGAGCGCCACGCGCACCGGCCGGCTCGGGGCCACCTCCACGGACGATGGCGACACGGGCCTGCTCGTGATCGGGCGCCCGAAGTGGACCGATTCGAGCATGGCGATCGACCTGCGCGTGGAGCGGCGCGGCGAGGCGGGCGTCGTCGTGCGCCACTCCGCCAGCGGCGACTATCGACTGACGTGGGACGGCGCTGCCGGCAAGCTCGCACTGACGCGCTGGGGCGCCGACGGCCAACGCGAGCAGCTCGCGACCCACGACCTGGCGCTCGCGGCAGGCACCTGGCACCGGCTCGAGCTGCGCGCCGTCGGCAACCAGCTCGGCGGCTTCGTCGATGGCGAGCTCGTCGTGTCGGCCACCGACGACGCGCATGGCTCCGGCGTTGCGGGCATCGCACTGCGCCAGGCCGCGGGAGCGACGACCTACCTCGACGAGGCCGAGGCGCGCGCGACGGTCGACTCGTTCACGATCGCCGTGCTGCCCGACACCCAGTACTACGCGAAGGGCGCCGCCAAGGGCAACCGCCCGGACACCTTCGGGAAGCAGACCGCCTGGCTCGCCGCCAACCGCGGCCGCGAGGACATCGCCTTCGTCCTGCACGCCGGTGACGTCGTCGACGGCATCTGCAGCACGAAGCAGTGGGCGATCGCCTCCCGAGCGATGCGCACCCTCGAGGGTCGGCTCGGCTATGCGATCACCCCGGGCAACCACGACATCCTCGACTACGACAGCTGCCCCGCACCGGGCGGCCTGCGCGGCAGCCGCGAGCGCGTCGACACCGCGGCCTTCCTGCGCACCTTCCCGGTGCAGCGACTGCGCGACGCATCGCCGACGACCTGGGCCGGTGCCAGCCCGCCGAAGAGCTCCGGCACGAGCCTGCATCGCTTCGAGGCTGCAGGCGCACGGATGTCAGTCGTCACGCTGCCCTTCGGGCCGACCGCGAGCCAACTGACCTGGGCGGCGAGGGTGGCGAAGGCCGAATCCGCGAAGGGCCGAACCAGCGCCCTGCTGACCCACGACTTCCTCGACTCCGATGGCCGCCTGCGCGGGACGCACGCCGACCACACGCAGCTGCCCGAGCTGCCCGGCCAGCTGCGCGGCGTCGAGATCTGGAATCGCCTCGTCGCACCGACCCGCGACCTGCGACTCGTCTTCAGCGGCCACATCTACCGCTGTGCGCTCCGGCCCGCCTCGCGCTGCGACGACGTCGGCGCCGTCGCCCGCCGCGTGACCGACAACCGCCACGGCCAGCCGGTCGTGCAGCTGATGGCCGACTACCAGATCATGCCCTCCGGCGGCGGCGGATTCCTCCGCCTCGTGCGCATCTTCCCCAGCGAGGATCGCATCGAGGTCCGCACCTACTCGCCCAGCTCGCGGAGCTTCCTGCGCGACGCGTCGAACGCCTTCACGCTCCGCGACCTCGAGCTGCGCTGAGCGGCGCGTTCACCACGGGCGGCAGGCGGGGATGATCACGGCATGGGAACTGCCAAGGCCGCGGAACATGACGGGAGTTGGCGCACCGAGCTCAACGACCTGACGAAGGCGTTCGCTGGTGCGTTCCTGTTCGGCATCCCGCTGCTGTTCACCATGGAGATGTGGTGGATCGGCGAGCACCTGCACCGTGGCCGACTCTCGGCCTTCCTCGCACTCGGGCTGCTCGTCAACGCGGCGCTCGCCTACTTCTCCGGTTTCCGCCGGGAAGGCGGCATGCGCGAGGCCCTGGCCGAGGCCGTCGAAGCCCTGGCGATCGGCGCCGTCGCCGCCGTCGCGATGCTCTTCGCGCTCGGGCAGCTGTCGACCTCCGGCTCGCTCGAAGGGATGCTCGGCATGATCGCCGTGCAGGTCGTGCCGCTGAGCCTGGGCGCATCGGTCGCCAACCTCGTCTTCTCCGGGAATTCCGGGCGCTCCCTCGAGGAGGACACGCCCGGTGACGGCAGTGCGCAGGAGCTGCTCGACGACATGCTCGCGACCTTCGCCGGCGCCGTCTTCTTCGGATTCGCCATCGCACCCACCGAGGAGATCCCGATGATCGCCGTCGGCCTGCAGAGCCCGGGCGCCCTCGCCGCAGCGATCGCCCTGACGCTGCTGGTCAGCTACCTGATCGTCTTCGCCAGCGGCTTTGATCCGAGCCATCGCGCAAGCCGCGAGGCCGGGGGCTACTTCCAGCACCCGCTCAGCGAGACGGTGGCCGCGTACGTGGTCGCGATGTTCGCGTCCGGGCTGCTGCTGGCCAGCTTCGGTCAGCTCGACTTCGCAGATCCACCGATGTGGAACCTCACCAAGGTCGTCGTCCTGGCGATCCCCGCAACCGTCGGCGGCGCTGCCGGCAGGGTCGTCGTATGAACATCCCCGACAAGCTCCCGTTCGCGAAGAAGAAGACCGGGCGCGAACGCCCCGAACGCGTGACGCTCATCGTCTCGATCGTCCTCCTCATCGTGCTGTTCGGCGGCCTCGCGGCGTTGCATCTCACCCGCGACACGCCCAAGCCACCGGAGATCGAGGTCGTGCCCGACTTCGACAAGGCGAGCCAGCGCGGCGACGCGTGGTACCTGCCGGTCGAGGTCACCAACGTCGGTGACGAGCCGACCGACACGGTACGCGTCGCCCTCGAGCGGCCGGACGAGGATGGCGGCGAGCCCGAGGTCGCGGAGCTCGACTTCACCTTCGTCGCCGGCGGCGAGTCGGTCGCGGGCGTGGCCGTCTTCGACGAACGACCGACGGCGTCGACCGTCACGATCGACGCGATCAGCTACTCGGAGCCCTGAACCGTGGCGTCGACGGTCGGGAGGCGCCCGCCCAGGCGCAGCAGCGCGTCATAGGAGTCGTCGGCGCCGTGCCAGTTGGCACGCAGCGACTCCTCCGGGATGTTGCGCAGCGCCCAGCGGATCGCCAGCAGGATGAGCGCGACGTCGTCGAGCGCACCGATCACCGGCAGGAAGTCGGGGATGACATCGATCGGGCTGACCGTCAGCACAGCGACGCTCAGCAGCGCCGCGCGATAGCGCAGCGGCACCGATCCATCGCGCACGACGCCGTACAGCAGGCGCGGCACGTGCGGCAGCGACCGCATGAGGTCGGCCGCGAACGGCGCCGTGCCGCCCGCAGCGGCTGGACCGCCGCCGAGCGCGCGCAGCGAATCACGCACGCCCTCGGCGCCTCCCAGCACACGGACGATCGGCACGCGGCCGACCACCCGATCGATGACGCCGGCCCTGCGACCCATCACCCCCGTCACTGATCCTCCAGCGCGTGGCGACCTTCGCCCTCGAAGGTGCGTTCGTCGCCCTGGAGCTCGACGCCCGCATCCTCCGGTGGAGGAGCGTTCGTCTCGCCGTGCGACGTCGCGGTCTCGCTCGGGTCGGTGCCCGCGCCGGGATTGGTCATGCCAGCGCCGTCGGCCTCGGCGTTGCCCGACGTGCCGGGCAGTCCCTGCCCGGCGGTGATCACCGAGCGTCCGTCATCATGCGCGTCATCGCCCATGTCAGCCTGCTCGACGATCGGCACGCCCGTGCCGGCCTCGAGCAGCTGCTCCTGCGCGATGAGCCCCTGTTCGAGCTCGACCTCGGCCTGGTGGCGCTCGCGCGCCGCCTGCTCACCGTCGCGCAGTGCGTTGACGGCGAAGTCGAGGTCCTGTGTCGTCTGGTCTCCCATGGGAACCCTCCATCAAGTCGATGGATATCGGATCCCCGTCCTGCCAGCTGCTACACGTCAGGGACGGATGGCGCGCACGAAGGCGCCACCGCCGGGTACCGGCGCGAGCTGCACGCGGCGGCCGCGGCCGGGGGCATGGACGTAGCGGTTGCGGCCCACGTAGATGCCGACGTGCCCGAGGCTGCGATCGTGCGTGAACACGAGGTCGCCCGGCTTGAGGCCCTTGCGGGAGATGCGGGCGCCGAGGCGAGCCAGCTGGTAGGTGGTGCGTGCCTGGAGTGGGCGCTTCGCGGATCGATAGGCGTATGCGACGAGCCCGGAGCAGTCGAAGGTCGACGGCCCGGATGCGCCCCAGCTGTACCAGCTGCCGACCTTGGTGGCGGCAACCTTGGCTGCGAGCGCTCGCTGCTTCGGCGTGGTGACGACGGGCGCCGCCTCGGCCTTGTTGGTTGTGATGACGCTCATTGCGATTGCGCCTGCAATTGCGGCGAGCCTGGTTCCTGGGGTAGTTCTGAGAGTTCCCATGAGTGCCCCAGAGCGGCATCCCAATGGGAACCTAAAGCGTCACGACGATGCTGGAATCATCCTGCAACACGAACAGATTGCAATAAGGGTGAGTATTCGCTCACCCAATGCCGGATTCCACGCTAACCTTTCCGGAGTCACCTGCACCAATGCAAACAAATTGGAGTCCATTCCATGAAGCTGCGTCACCTCACGCTCATTGCAAGCATCGCCGCATTGTTCGCCCTGCCCGCCGCCGCACAGGCCGGCACCGCACCCGTCCTCAATGCCCCGACGCCCTACTCGCTCCAGCAGAGCTGGCCGCTCTTCACGTGGGCCACGGGTCCCGCCGGCGAGTACGTCTCGAGCATCTCCGTGAGCCGCAAAGGCGCCACAGATGCAGACGGCGATCTCGCAACGACGACCGGCGGAAGCTTCCTCTATCCGCTCAAGGGCCTCGCCACCACGAAGACGACTGGCAAGCTCTACTCCGGCCAGTACTTCTACAACGCAGAGTGGGTCCTCGACGAGCCGTACGAGCGTGGCTACACGCCGGTGCAGTCGTTCGTCATCCCGACCTACCTGACCAAGCTTGCCGGCACGATCACCCAGTACAGCTCGATCACCGCGCTCAGCGTGGATGGCAGCTACATCACGAATGCCGAGAAGGCGGTCGTGACGTGCCGGATCTACAGCGGCAAGCGCGCGATCGCGAAGCAGGTCAAGTTCAACACGTACGCAAGCCTGACCAGCAAGAACCGCTTCTACTGCAGCGACATGAAGGTGTCGGAGCGGCTCGACGGCAAGCGCCTGCGGCTCAACGTCATCGTCAAGGCCGGCGGCAGGACCAGCGTCGCGAACAAGTTCTTCATCGCCAAGTAAGGCCCAGGCCGCACACGCGATCGTTCGATCACGAGGGGGGATGCAGGACTTCGGTCCGCATCCCCCCTCGCGTCTTCGGTATCGTCTGGCAATGACCGAGTCGCCCGAGCCACAGATCCACCGCTTCGACGACGCGGAGTCCGCCACGGCGTTCGCCGCCGAGCACCACCGTCGCGACCGCGAGCGCACCGAGGTCGGCCTGCACGTCGTCGTGCTCGTGGTCGCGGGCGAGACCACGGCCTACGCACGCGTGCAGGACCCCGAATCGGTCGGCCACCTGACCGGCCGCTGGCTGCGCGTGCAGCGTCGCGGCGTCAGCCCCGCCGCATGGAGCGAGCTGCACCACCCACGCGCCGAGGCGCCCGTCGGCCCATGGAAGGCCGACCACGAGCTCGCGCTCGACCGCCTGCTGATCGAGCACGGCAAGCGCGCGTGGCACATGCTCGGCGAGCCGCCGTACGTCGTCGAGTTCCCGACCCTGCCAACCAGCTCGTTCGACCTCGTCTGACATGGCGTTCGATCGGATCCGAGCCGAGCTGGACCTGCTGCGTGACGACGAGCCGGGTCGCCGCTTCGAGTCGGGCTTCGACCGCACGCACGTGCGCAACCAGGCGCTGCGGCTGACGCTCGTCACGGTCGGGGTCCTGTTCATGGCGACCGCCATGGCGACGTTCTGGCTCCCCGGGCCGAACTTCGTGCTCGTGCTCGCCGGGCTCGCCCTCGTCGGCGGGCAGTCCCGCTTCGTCGCCCGCGCCCTGGACCGCGTCGAGGTGGCCGCGCGACGCTGGCATCGCGACGTGTGGGAACCGTACGAGCGCAAGAGCGCCGTGCTGACCGTGTTCGGGCTGGTGCTGGCGATCCTCGTGGCGCTCATCGCGTGGTACGCCTGGCAGCGCGGCTGGATCCCCTTCCTCGACTAGGTGATCGACTAGGATTGCCCGATGGAATCCACGCGCGCCGCCTTTCCCACGTTCATCGGCAAGACGATCTTCTTCAGCCGCTGGCTCCAGGCGCCGCTCTACCTCGGCCTGATCATTGCCCAGCTCGTCTACGTCGTGCAGTTCATGCGCGAGCTCGTGACGCTTGTCAGTGACGTCGCGAGCGACCTGCTGCACGGCACCCACCACATGGCCGAGGCCGACATCATGCTCGTCGTGCTCGGGCTCGTCGACGTGGTGATGGTCGCGAACCTGCTCATCATGGTGATCGTCGGCGGCTACGAGACGTTCGTCTCGCGCATCGACCTGGACCGGCACCCCGACCAGCCCGAGTGGCTCTCCCACGTCAACGCGAACGTGCTCAAGGTGAAGCTCGCGATGTCGATCGTCGGCATCTCGTCGATCCACCTGCTCAAGACCTTCATCGACGCAGGCCAGTACACGGAGAAGGAGCTGCTCTGGCAGACCATCATCCACCTGACCTTCGTCGTCTCGGCCATCGCACTCGCCTGGATCGATCGCCTGATGATCCGCCCCGGTCACGACGTTCCAGCGGTCTAGAGGTTGTGGCCACTACGTCGGTGGATGCTGGCCGAGTGTGAATGTGGGGCTGGCAAGGAGCAGGTCGTCGTTCGTAGCCGTAGCTACGGGCGACGGCGTGCGACGCAGTCCAGCGTCGCATGCACGCCGGAGCGATCGCGACATGCCGAGCGGCGCAGCCGCGACGCATGGCGCAGCGTCCAGCGCCGCCGAGGTAGTGGCCACAGCCTCTAGCGACTCGAGCTACTCCGCGGGCGGTGTCCAGTCCGACTTGGGTAGCAGCGGGCGACGCGCGGCGAGCACGCCGTTGGCGACGTCGAGCGCGCGCGCGGCGAGCTCCTCGTCATTGGCTGCTCCGAGGATGTCGAGGTTGGCGAGCGTCTCGTCGAGCCACTCCTCCTTGTCCTCGCCGACGAGCTTGCAGAAGCGTGCGACGCCGTTGCTGACGTCGACGCTGAAGCCCATGTCGGGGTCGGAGCCGAAGAGCAGCTCGCAGTCGATGTTCGACCCGTCGGTCTCCATGCCGATGTCGACGAGCCCCCACGAGAGGGCGCGCTGCTGGAGCAGGTCATAGAGGGCGTCGGCGAAGGCGTCGACGCGGTCGTCGAGCGAGGGAGGCTTAGGCATCGGTGGCGATCAACATTCCGGTGTACTCCTGGGTGACGTGCATGCCAATGCGCTCGTAGAGGCCGAGCGCGCCGGTGCGCGAATCTGTCGAGAGCCCGCCCGTGGCGCGGCCACGGCGAGCGAACTGTCCGAATGCTTCCCGCAGGAGCGAGCCGCCAAGCCCGCGCCCGCGCTCGTGCTCGACGACTGCGAGCTGCTGCACCCAGCCTTCGGAACCGGCCGCGTTGTCGATGCAGTACGCCGCTCCGATCGCGGTGCCATCGCGCTCGAGCACGCGCAGCATCCAGGGCTCGAAGCCGGTGCGCTGGATCGTCACGGCGGCCCAGCCCTCGAGCGTCGTCGGCGGCCGATTCGGCCACGCGGAGAAGGCGTCCTCGATGATGCGCCAGACGATCGCATCGTCGACGCCGGGCGCGAAGTCACGGACGGTCACGCCCGCCGGCAGCGCGGGGCCGGCCTCAAGCTCCTCCAGCGCGACCTGCAGCACCCACGCGGTGTAGCTCGCCTCGTAGCCCGCTCGGGTCAGGAGCTCGACGCGGTCGGTCGCGGCGGCCGGCACGACCTGGCGCACGTAGGCCGCGCCCTGCTCGCGCGCGCGGTGCAGGATCCAGTCGGCCAGCCAGCTGCCGATGCCGTACCCGCGGAACTCCGGCAGCACGTTGCCTTCGGCACGACTGGCGAAGACCTCCGCATAGGCGGCGACGGCGCCGGACGGGTCGAGCACGAACGTGGCGTCGCGATCAAGGTCGACGCCGGGTCGATTCCAGTCGCCCTCGATGTCGGCGCGGTCCACCTCGACGATGGCGATCTCATGCCGCTCGCAGGCGGCGACGACCTGCAGGACGCGACCTGCGTCGTCGCGCGTGGGCGCGCGCTGCGTGTAGCCGGCGGGAAGCGAGGACGTCATGAGTCGGCTGGTGCACCCGCGCCGGTGTCGTAGCCCTTGTCCTCCAGCGCGTTGATGGTCTTCTCGAGGTCCTCGGTCGTGCCGGAGAAGTCCTTCGCCACGGCCTGCAGCTCCGCTCCTGCGGCGGCGCCAGCCTTCGGATCCTTCTCGACGCGCGCCAGGATCGGCGCCATGCGACCGAGCTGATCGCCGAACTCGCGGATGCCGGCGACGAGGTCGCCGTGCAGCTCCTTGACGTCGGCCGGCGGCTCGATCTCGGCGAGGTCGCTGGCAGCGGTCTCGATCACGTCGGAGCCCTTCTGCAGGTCGCTCGACTTCGGCTGGCCGCCACTGAAGACATCGCTGTCGCGCACTTCGACCATGACCGAGCGCACTTCCTTCTCGTACTCCGACTTGGTCAGCTCGTCGCCGCCGCCGCAGGCCGCGAGCAGCAGCGCGGCAGGGACCACGAGCAGGGCGAAGGTGATGGAGTTGCGACGGCGCACGACGAACCTCGTTGCTGGGAAAAATGAACGGTTCGCACAGCCTCGCACATCGGCTCGGAAGCGGCGACCAGCGGGGAGTTGCAGGTGCCTGATACCCGCGCTACAGTCGGAGGTTAGTGACCACTCACAACAGTGCGCGCGCCCCCGGCACCATGCTCGACGATTCCGAGACACCCGACACCTCCGCTCCGCACTCCCGCAGCACTGCAGCGGAACGGCGCGAGCGCGTGCTCGAGGTCGCGATGCACGAGTTCTCCGAGCGCGGCTACGAAGGCGGGTCGACGCAGCGAATCGCTGCTGCGGCAGGCATCAGCCAGGCGTATGTCTTCCAGCTCTACGGATCCAAGCCGCGGCTCTTCCTCGCCGTCATCGAGCGCTGCATGGAGGACATGCTCACGCTCTTCGAGACGGCGAGCTCGGGCCGCGGAGGCTCGGCGGCGCTTCGCGCGGTCGGCGATGCGTACCTCGAGATGATCGCGAATGATCCGGTGCGCTTCCAGATGCAGCTCGTCGGCTACGCCTCCTGCGCGCAGCCGGACGTGCGCGCCGCGATGCGGACCGGATTCGGCCGCGTGGTCGAGCTGGCCGAGCAGCGGAGCGGCCTGCCCAACGCGGAGGTCGCGCGCTTCTTCGCCGACGGCATGCTGCTCAACGTCGTGACGGCGATGGGACTGACGAGCGAGCCGACGCCGTGGGGCGCCCGCCTGATCGACGGCTCGATCGGACTCGGACGCGGCTAGCGCGAGCCGACGAACCGCCCGAGCGCGGCGACGAGCTCCTCGGCGCGCGCCTCGCGGGCATCCGCCGGAGCGTGGACCACGCAGTGGTTGACGTGCTCGCCGACCACGCCGAGCGCAACCTTGTCGACCGCGGCACGCACGGCGGAGAGCTGGGTGAGGATGTCGAGGCAGTAGCGATCCTCCTCGACCATGCGTGAGATGCCGCGCACCTGGCCCTCGATGCGGCGCAGCCGGCGCAGCAGCGCGACCTTGTCGTCGGAGTAGCCCGGGAGTTCCTGTGCGTGGGTGTCGGAGGAGGCGGCCATGCAGCTCAGCGTAGCATACCCCCGGGGGGTATTTGACCGGGCTTGGAGCACCGACTACGATGCAGGGGAGGTGGGCACGACCCACGCGACCGAGGGAGCTTTCCATGAGCACGCCGAATCCAGGACCGACCGAGCTGCATTTCGCCGTCTCTGGCATGCACTGTGGAGGCTGCTCGAACGCGGTGAGCCGTCGCCTCGGCAAGCTCGACTCGGTCGATTCGGTCGAGGTGTCGCTCGATGACAAGCTCGTGCGGGTCCTCGGGACGGCGCTGGTCGCGCAGGAGCTGCGCGCGGCGATCACCGAGGCGGGCTACGAAGCACGGCTGTTGGCATGACCGGTGCGACCACCACCGACCTGCGCATCGAGGGCATGACCTGCGCCGCGTGCGCGCAGCGGGTCGAGCGCTCGCTCGGGTCGGTCGACGGCGTGGCTGCACATGTCAATTTCGCGACGGGCATCGCGCACGTCGAGCACGGGCACGACGTGGACGTGGCCACGCTGGTGGATCGGGTCGACCACGCGGGCTACGACGCGCACGTCCATGACACGGGCGGCGGGGGCCATGCCCACCACGAGGAAGATCCGCGCGGGCTGCGGCTGCGGCTGCTCGTCGCCATCCCGTTGACGCTGCCGATCGTGCTGCTGATGTTCGCCACGGCGCTTCGCTTCGAGGGCTGGGAGCTGGTCGCGCTCGCGCTCGGCACGCCCGTCGCGCTCTGGTGCGCCGCGCCGTTCCATCGCACCGCACTGCGCAGCGCGCGCCACCGCGCCGCGAACATGGACACGCTCGTCTCGATGGGCGTTCTGGCCGCGTGGAGCTGGTCGGCCGTCTCGCTGCTGCTGCTCGGCGGCAAGGATTCCTACGTCGAGGTCGCGGCGGTGACAACGACGCTGCTGCTTGCTGGCCGCGTGCTCGAGGCGCGGGCGCGCACGAGCGCGGGCGATGCGATTCGCAGCCTGCTCGAGCTCGCGACGAAGTCGGCGCGCGTGCTCGGCGACGATGGCACTGAACGCGAGGTCGAGCCGGGCGCGCTGCGCGTCGGCGATCGGCTCGTGGTCCGCCCGGGCGAGCGGATCGCGACCGACGGCATCATCGACCAGGGCGCGTCGGCGATCGACCGCTCGATCGTGACGGGCGAGACCGTGCCCGAGGCGGCGGGCGTCGGCGATGAGGTGCTGGGCGGCACCGTCGTCGTCGATGGACGCGTCATCGTGCGCGCCACACGGGTCGGCGCCGACACCGCGCTCGCCCAGGTGGCACGCCTCGTGGAGGCGGCGCAGGCGGGCCGCGCGCAGATCCAGCGCCTGGCGGATCGCATCTCCGCCATCTTCGTGCCGATCGTGATCCTCCTGGCCGCCGCGACGCTTGCCGGCTGGCTGGTCTCGGGCGCCGAGGTGGGCGTCGCCATCACGGCCGCGGTGGCGGTGCTCATCGTCGCCTGCCCCTGCGCGCTCGGCCTCGCGACGCCGGCGGCGCTGCTGGTCGGGACGGGCCGCGGCGCGCAGCTCGGCATCGTGATCGGTGGACCCGAGGTGCTGGAGCGCGTCCGTGACATCGACACCGTGCTGCTGGACAAGACCGGCACGATCACGACCGGCGAGTTCGCGCTGGAGCAGGTCGTGCCGGCTGGCTCGACCGATGTCGACGATGCGTTGCGCACGGCATGGGCGCTCGAGGCGGCGAGCGAGCATCCGATCGCACAGGCGGTCAGCCGCGGCGCGCAGGAGCGCTTGGCAGTGGGCGCGGACGCGGCGGGCAGCGCCCCCGAGGTCGAGGACTTTGCGAACCATGCAGGACGCGGCGTCGTCGGCGTCGTCGATGGACGTCGCGCCGTCGTCGGCCGCGAGCCGCTCTTCGTCGAGCTCGGCCTCACCATCCCCGAGGAGCTTGCGGCAACCGTTGCGGCGGCGCGGGGCGATGGTGCGACCAGCGTGCTCGTCGGGTGGGACGGTTCCGCGCGCGCCGCGCTCGTGCTGCGCGACCAGGTCAAGCCCGACAGCGTCGCTGCCATCGCAGCGCTGCATGGATTGGGACTGCGCACCGAGCTCGTCACCGGGGACGCGAGCGCCGTGGGCCACGCGGTCGCGCAGCGCGTCGGGATCGCCGATGTCACTGCGGAGACGATGCCGGCTGACAAGGACGCGCTCGTCGCCGCCCGTCAGGCCGACGGCCGGCGCGTGGCGATGGTCGGCGACGGCATCAACGATGCACCGGCGCTCGCACGCGCCGACCTCGGCATCGCGATCGGCACGGGCGCGGACGTCGCCATCGAGGCGAGTGACCTGACGCTCGTCTCGGGCAGCCTGTGGGCCGCCGTCGATGCGATCCGCCTCGCCCGCGCGACCCTGCGCACGATCCGCGGCAACCTGTTCTGGGCATTCGCCTACAACGTCGCAGCGCTGCCGCTCGCCGTCGCCGGACTACTCAGCCCGATGGTCGCCGGCGCGGCAATGGCAGCATCCAGCCTCTTCGTGCTCGGCAACTCGCTCCGCCTCCGCAGCTTCCGCACCGCCCGCCCGCACTGACATCGCCGCTATCGCATGGGGTTCTGCGATTTTGTCACGACATACGTGACAAACGTGAGACAGCACAGGGCCGAAATCGTCTGACGCAGGCGAGCGCAGGTGCATTTCGGCGCGCAGGGCCCGCGGTGTCGCACGAAACTCACGATATACGTGACAAAATCGAGGAACCCCGATCGATACGCGGGGCTGCTGCACGAACGCTCACCCATGGCGACCAAAGTCGAGTCACCCCCGCCGAATCGGGGGCGTTCAGTGCGGCGGCTCAGTGCGGTGCGGGCTCAGCGCGCGGGCGGCTCAATGGCGCGGCTCAGCGCGCGGCGCTGGCGAGGCCGGCCTGGCCGATGTCAGTGCGCATCTGGCGGCCGGGGACCCGGATGTGCGTGGCGGCTGCGTAGGCGCGCTCGATCGCGAGCTCGAGCTGCGGCGCCCATGCGCTCACGGTGACCACACGCCCACCGAGCGCATCGATTTCGTCGGTCGATCCATCGACACGCGTCGCGAGCCCGAGGAAGAGCTCCACGCCGTCGATCGCGCGGGCGGCATCGAGCCCGGTCACGCGCACCGGCTGCGGCTCCAGCTGGAGCGTCGGGTAGTGCTCCGCAGCGACGCAGACGGCGACCGCATGCCCCGTGGCGGCGACATCGACGTCTGTCGGCAGCGTTCCGTGCGCGGCCCGATCGAGCAGGTCGAGCAGGTCGGCGTCGAGCACGCGCACCAGCGCCTGCGTCTCCGGGTTTCCGAAGCGCGAGTTGTACTCGAGCACCTGCGGGCCGTCGGACGTCAACATCACGCCGGCGTAGATGACGCCGTGGAACGGCGTCCCCGCCTCGCGCAGCTGGTCGACGATCGGCTGGATCACCGCGCGCGCAAGTCGCGCCGCCTCGGCCGGATCCAGCTCGGCGCTCGGCGCATAGGCGCCCATGCCGCCCGTGTTCGGGCCGGCGTCGTCATCGCCGAGCCGCTTGTAGTCACGAGCCGCAGGCAGTGGGACGACGGAGCTGCCGTCGACGATCGCCATCACGCTCGCCTCCTCGCCGGTCACGAGTTGCTCCACGAGCACGCGGTCGCCACTGACACCGAAGCGACGCTCGACCATCAGCACCTCGACCGCCTCGCGGGCGAGCGCGGGCGTGGGACACACGAACGCGCCAAGTCCGGCCGCCAGGCCGTCCGCCTTGACCGCCACGGCGCCACCGAGCTCCTCGATCGCGGCGTGCGCCGCCTCGACCGAGTCGCAGCTGCGCCAGGCCGGCGTCGGCACGTGCGCGCGCTCCATCAACTGCTTCGCGAAGCGCTTGCTGCCCTCCAGCTGCGCCGCCGCTCCGCTCGGTCCGAGGCAGGTCAGCCCGGCAGCGGCCATGCGCGACGCGAGCCCCGCGACGAGCAGGTCTTCGGCACCGATGATGACGAGGTCCGGCGCCAGCTGGATCGCCACGGCAACGAGGCCGTCGAGGTCACCGAGGTCGACATCCGGATGGCACGTCGCGAACTGCGCGATGCCTGCGTTGCCGGGTGCCACATGCAGCTCCGCCAACCGCGGCGATACGGCGAACGCGTGGCAGAGCGCGTGATCGCGGCCTCCGCCACCGATGACGAGGACACGAAGACGGGACATTTCGGGATGCGAATTCGATGCGGGCATGCTGGGAAGCTTCGCAGGTCGAGCCCAGATCAGCAGCATTTCGTACGGAACCTGTCTATTCCACCCCGACGATACGCAAACCGGACGACGCTGGATTACGAACGGGGTAGTGGTGTTTCTGTCATGAACTTTTTCGCAAAGCCAAGGGGGGTGGGCAGCATCGTTGCCCGTCAAGATACGAATCCTCGAGCTGGACGCGCTGCGTTCGGAGATCCGCGCCGCGACCTGCCCGAGATGGTGGACCGCATGGGCGTGGCGATCGAATCGTTGCGCACGCAGTGGCGCACGCAGGCGCACCTCGGCACCCACGAGCGCATGGCCATCTCCCAGCTCCGCGTGCACGGCCCGATGCCGATGAGCGAGCTCGCCGCCCGCATCTCACTCTCGCGCGCCGCAGTGACCAGCCTGATCGACCGCCTCGAGCAGGATGATTGGGTCAAGCGCGAGCCCGACGACCACGATCGTCGACGCACCGTGCTGAGCCTGCTGCCCAAGGCCACGACGGCATTCGACAGCGTCTCGGAGGACTATTCCGCGCACCTGGCCACGCTGGCCGGGGACCTGTCGGATGATGAGTGGCGCACCGTTGCCACGTTCGTCGGCGGGATCACGGAGCTCTCCCAGCGCCATGCCGATCGCCTGCGCGCCACCGCGGTGGAACGTTCGCTCACGTAGCGGCGCGAGCCGGTGTAGGGTAGGGCGACCGTCATCCTTGGAGGATCCAGCAGATGCGCGACTTCGACGCTCTCTTTCCCGCAGCCTTCGTCACGGCGTGCGTCATTGCCCTCGTCGTCATGACGCTCAAGGGCCTGCTGATCTGACTCGTCAGTCCTCGTCCTCGTCGGCGTCAAGCTCGCTCAGGCCGTCGAGGATCTGCTCCCAGGCGTCCTCCACGTAGCGCCACGTTGCCGTACGTCCGGCGAAGCCGTCGTGCACGAGCAGCACGTGCGTGCCCTCGTCGCTCGGCTCCAGTGCCCACGTGACGCGCGACGGCGCGTCGCTCGCAGCAGCTGCATCGCCCTCGGCGGTGACGGCGAAGGAGTGGACCAGCCGATGCGGCTCGTCGACCTCCTCCACGACGCCTTCGACGGTGACGACGCCGTCCTCGGTGACGTAGCGCAGCGCGGCGCCCGGCATCAGCGAGGAATCCATGCCGCTGTCGTAGAAGTGGCAGCGCACGTCGTCGGAGTCCGTCAGCGTGCGCCAGACGTCCTCGATCGGCGCCTGGATCGTCCGCTCGTGACGGTGGGAGATGCGGATCTGTGTCTCGGACATGTCGGGCGCTCCGTGGGCGACAGCGTGGATGCACTCCCACTGCCCGCAACCCGGAACGACCGAACCTATTCGATGATCAATGCTTCGGCTTTCGTCTCGGCGAAATCGGGCACACTCCCGGGGTGAATCGACCAACGCAACGCAAGGGCAGTTTCATCGAGCGCGTGCTCGATGGCGTGACCCGTCTCGACCAGCTCGAGACGGAGGTCGCCGCATGGGGCGCGGGCGCGCATGCGCAGCCGCTCCATGAGGCGCTCGGGCTCGATGCCGCGGAGCTGCTGCTCGTCGCGCGCTCACCCGACGCGCTGCGCTACGTCCTGCATGCGCGGCGCTTCGGCCTGGCGCTCAGCGCGCCGCTCGATTCGCAGGACCGGGTCCGCGCCTACGCCACGATGCTGGCCGCCGAGGCGATCGATCCCCAGGAGCTTGCGGCGATCGACTCGTGGCAGCGCACGATCGCCCGCCGACCGGAGCACGAGCCGACCCATGCCTGATCCCGCTTACCGAGTCGCACGCGATGTCGCGCGCCGCCTGCTCGAGCAGTACGAGCTGAAGCCGCCGTTCGACGTCGCCAAGCTCGCGGCCCGCTTCGCGGTCGTCCTCGAGGACGAGATCCCGACGCGCGCCGATGTCATCGCCGTCCACGCCGCGACGCCCGGCGCGAAGCCGCGCATCGTCCTGGACTCCTCGCTCGTCCACTCCGACGATCGTCGCCGCTTCGCGCTCGCCCATGCGCTCGGGCACGTGCTGCTGGGTTGGCACCCGCTCGGTGAGCCGTGTGACGTCTCGCATGCGCCGCAGGAGCTGCCCGTCGCGGTCCACGACCTGATCGAGGGCGAGGCCAACGCCTTCGCCCGCGAGCTGCTGACGCCGACCTCCTGGATCGCCGGCTTCAACGCCTTCGAGCGACCGGCCGAGCTGATGCGCCACGTCAGCGAACGTGCCGGCGTGCCGCTGATGGCCGCCGCGCGCGCCGTCACGCTGCAGCTGGATCCGGGACACGTCTGGATGGTCGCCGACCAGTGGGGTCACGTCCTCGATTCCGGCCGCTCCCCCGGCACCTCCGTGAAGGTCCCGAGCGCAGGCGCCGAGTTCGACGGCCGCAGCTACGCGCGCCACGCGACCGAGCGCCAGCGCGTCGACCTCGAGGGTTGTCAGCTGACGGTCTGGCACTTCAACGCGGCAGCGGCCGAGCAGCTCCCGCGCGACCGCACCGCGCGCGAGATGGCGCGGCTGATCGGCGACGACCTCGGGCTCGACGCCGCCGCAGGCTCCGAGCTCGTGGCACGGGTCGACGGGATCGCCGGCTGGGCGAACGAGCAGCTCGGCACGGCATCGATGATCGGCATGGCGCACCTGCTCGGCGAGCGCGCGCGGTCACTGCCGGAGCTCGCCGACGCGGCGACGCACCCGCGCTTCGGCGAGCTGCTCAACGCCAAGGCGACCGAGCTCGTCACCAAGCGCATCGCGCGCTGACGCTCAGGCTGCGACGCGTTCGGTGCCGTCGCGCAGCGGGCGGATCACGAGCAGGCCGAGCAGCGTCGAGATGGCGAGCAGCCCGAGCGAGACACGGCTCGCATCGAGTGCGCTGAGCCAGCCGGTGGCGTCATGCAGCAGCCAGATCGTGCCACCCCAGAGCACGAACGGCCCCAGCGCCTGGGCGACGCGCCCGATCAGGTTGAAGAAGCCGAACAACTCGCCACGCAGCTCCGGGGGCGTCAGCGCAAGCATGAAGACGCGGTCGACCGTGTAGACGGTGCCGAGCGTGATGCCGACCACCGGGGCGAGCACCCAGACCGTCCACGGCGCACCGGCGATCGCCACGATGGCGATGCCGAGCGCGAACATCGGCATGATGCGCAGCAGCGTGCGGCGCGGGCCGAGCAGGCCCGACACCCACCCCGAGCCGATCGCACCGGCGCCCGCGCAGGCGACCACGAGCAGCAGGATCAGGTTCTTCTCCCGCTCGCTGAAGTCACCGACGCGCCCGATGTAGATGATCGCGTAGATGTTCACCTGCCGACCGCATCGGTGTAGAGGAAGCGCCCCGCCAGCAGGCGCAGGATCTGTGGGTGCTGGCGCAGGCGCTGGATCGCGAACTGCATGCGCCGCCACGCCGTGCGCATCAAGCCCGTGCCGAAGCGCCCGGCGAGGATCGGCTCGTCGATCGGATGGCGCCGCTCGCGCGCGAGCAGCAGCAGGGGCACCGCACTGGCCAGGAAGATGAGGCTGGCCGGCGCGAAGGCGGCCTGCTTGTCGTCCTCCCCCACGATGACGTCAGCGAGCAGCACGAGCCACGCGACGATGCCGAGGTAGCCCGCCGCGACGGCGTAGCCGGACATCGAATCCCAGCGCCGGCGCGGGGCGATCGAGGGCAGCAGGGGATCGAACTGCGCGAACGCGAGCGCCGTACCGATCGCGCTCACCGTGCCGAGCGCGAGGATCGGGAAGACGCCGAGCGAGCCGATGTCAGGGGAGATGACGCTCAGCAGGGTGCCCGCTCCCGCGGCGACGGCGACGAACGCGGCGAGCAGCGGAACATGCCGGCCCATCACGTCGGCGAGCACGCCCGAGAGCGGCATCAGGATGAGCAGGGCCAGGGCGGCGACCGCCTGTGCGCTCGTGTAGTAGTAGTCCGGATGCCCGAGATCGGTGATGAGCCAGTCGCCGAGATAGCGCGCGAAGATGACGAACGCGAAGAGCGAATAGCCGAAGTCGAACAGCGCCCACGCGCTTGCCGACCAGCCAAGGCGCTCGGGTTCGATTGCTGGCTCGGCGTCAGGCACGCGAGCATCATGCCACGCGGATCACTCACCGCACTCCACTCCCTCCGGTAGCCTGCATGCATGTCCGCCGACGTCTTCGAACGCACCGTATCGCGCACGCTCGATGAGCTGCCCGCTCAGTTTCGCGACCTGCTCGAGAACGTCGAGATCCTCATCGAGGGGGAACACTGGGACGAGCCCGACCTCTACGGCCTGTACGAGGGGATCCCGCTGACCGAGCGCAGCAGCGGCTCGACCGACTTCCAGCAGCCCGACCGCGTCTACGTCTTCCGGCGCCCGCTCACCGAGGACTTCGGACACGACGCGGCGACGCTGACACATGAGATCCGCGTGACGCTGCTGCACGAGCTCGCGCACTTCTTCGGCATCGGTGAGGATCGACTCAGCGAGCTGGGCTGGGCGTAGCAGCTGCTGCGCCCGCCGACGCCGGCGGCGTGAACTGTATTACGCGTGCGCCCTCGGAGGCGGTCGCCGCGCCCGCGACGCCATGTGGGGCGACCGCGAAGGTGTCGAACGTCGAGCCGAGATCGTCGACGCCGCGCACGACCATGCGACCGGCGTCGAAGGAAAGCTGCAGGTGGTGGTGCCGCGTCGAGCGCACCTCGCTGCGCTCCGGCAGCCCCTTGAGGTAGCGGAAGGCCGAGGCGCCACCGCCGCCCGTCACGACATACGTCGTGCCGTCGAGCTGCTTGGAGCGTTCGTAGCCGTGCTCGTGGCCCTGGAGCACGAGCTGCACGCCGTACTTCGCCATGAGCGGGGCGAGCGAGCCTTCGAGGTCTGCGCCGCTGCGGCCCGCGTTCGACGCCACCATCGGGCGGTGCATCTGCACGACCTTGTACGGCGCATCGCTGGCGGCGAGCTCCTGCTCGAGCCATGCACGCTGCGCGCTGGCGATGTCGAGGCGCTGCTCGGTGTCGAGCACGAAGAAGTCGGCCTCGCCGAGCTTCCACGAGTAGTAGGCGTGGCTCTTCGCTTCCGGGAAGCGGTTGAAGTACGGCTCGAGCGTGCCGGAGTAGTAGTCGTGGTTGCCGAGCGACGGCTTCCATGTCGCGGTGCGCATCAGGTCGGCGAACTCGGGATCGAAGCGCTTCTGGAAGTCGACCTCGCGGCCGAGCGGATAGACGTTGTCGCCCGTCGTCGCGACGTGCGTCGGTTTCCACTTGAGCGCCTGCGTGGCGTTGCGCGCCTGGGCGGGTGAGCCCTCTCCCATGTCGCCGAAGACGGCGATCCGATGGGTCGCGCCGGCGTCCGGCAGCGGCGCGCCGGGGCGGCCTTCGATCTTCGCGGGCTGGTTGCCGTCCATCCACTCGTTGAAGCGGGCGAGCAGCTTCGGCCCGGGCGTGGCGAACCAGCCCTTCACCGCCGTGACGGTGAGCCAGTCGGTGATCGCGTTGCGCATGCCGATCATCGGCTGGTACGGGACCACGGGATCCATGCCGGGCGGTCGATTGACCGGCGCCGCATAGGTATTCGGGTTGATTTCGATGCCGCTCATCCGGGCGGATCGTACCGGCTCGGAACCGTCAGCTGCGGCACTTGGCGGAGTCGCCGCTGGCCTCGATCACGTCGAAGGCCACGTCGCGCAGCTCGGCAACGTCGGCTGCATCGGCATCGAAGCTCGTCATCGAGGGCGCGATGGCCGTCGTGAGACCACGCAACCGTGCGCGTTGGGCGGCAGTTCCGCCGCAGGTGGCCATCGTCAACAGGTCGTGGTCGTCGATCCCGTCACGCAGCTGGAGCAGGCGCACGCTCGGTGCGGGGATGCCCGGCTGCCCGATCGGCGCACCCGGATACAGCAGCACGCCGTCGCCGTTGCCGACCGCGTCGGTCTCGACGTAGGTCGCGGGGTCGCGCCACGGGTCCGTGACCTCGTTCCAGTGGTTCGCGCTCCAGTAGAGGAAGCCGTCGACGCCGTAGCGCCACGCGAGCCAGCCGAGCGCACGCGGCGCGGGACGCAGCTCGTCGATGAACAGGTCGGGCTGCGGCTGCCACGTCGTGATCGACGGGTACCACCAGGTCTCGTGGCCGCGGCGGTGCTCGGCGACGACGTCGGCGGGGCGGAAGCGGGTCGCGTTGATGTTCGGGGACCAGATGTCGACGCTGCCCTGGAAGGCGCGGGCGCTCGCCTCGCGAGTGACGAGCAGGCGCAGGCGCGGGTCAGCCTCGTGGACGAGCTCGTGCAGCTCGCGCACGCGCCCGGCGTCCTGGTCACCCGGCTCGTCGATCGCGTAGACGTAGGACTGCTCGAAGACGCCGAGCCGACGCGCCCAGTCGGCGACGGCGCGCAGGTAGCGCACTGCGGCGGTGCGGTCACGGCCGAGCGGATCCTCGAACGGGTACGTGATGTAGAAGGGCAGCCGCACGCTGGCGACGCCGCGCCGCGTGAACTGGCGCTGCAGGTAGGCGGCGTCGCCGGGAGCTGCGGCCTGTCCGGGCAGCGTCCCGGGCGGCAGCACGCCGACGTCGGCGATCGAGAGCCGCGCATCCGCCAGCTGCTGCCCGTAGGCATCGAGCGCGGTGCGCAGCTTGGCGCTGCCCTGCTCGAGCTGCTCGAACTTGGCGACCTGCGCCGTCTCGACTCCCATGTTCGACTTGAGCGTCGGCTGGTGCGGCAGCGTCGCGCCGCGCACCGTCACGCGCAGCGGCACCTCGGCGAGCACTGCGGTGTCGGCGCGGACCTTCCCATCCTCGGTCGCGTAGCGCAGCTGCACCGAGCCGGCGTAGGCCCCGGGCGCGGCGGCGACAGGGACCGCGACATCGACCCAGACCGGCAGCCGCGCGTCCGGGCGCACCTCCACGTCGCGACCAGCTGCCGGCACGAGCGGATCGAGGTAGGAGCCGGCGCGGCCCGCGGGCGAGCCCTGCTCGACCTCGATCGACTGCTCGAGCCACGTCTCCACCAGCCGCGCCGGGATGGTCGCGGTGCCGGGACCCTCGAGCGCCGAGGCGACCACCACGATGCGCGCCGGCGCCTTCGCGAAGACCGCAACGAACTGGCCACCCTCGCGTTCCCCGCGTGCCGCGACGAGCTCGATCGCGTCTTCTCCGGTCGCGAGGTCGACGCTCGGTGTCAGTCGCTGCAGCGACGGGAAGGTGGCGACGCGCGCCGTCGTGGCATCTGCGCGATCGAACTCCTGCGCGGAGCCGTCGGCCGGCTTGGAGCCGCCGCCACAGCCGACCACGCCGAGCAGCAGCAGGGGCATGAGCAGGGTGAGGGCTGTGCGGGAAGGTCGTGGCATGGCTAGGCGGAAATCAGCGCAGGGTCCACAGGTCGGTGCGCGCGAACTCGACCCGAAGCGTCGATCGCGCGCCCTCGGATTCGGTGACCGCACAGCCATATACCCGCGGATCGTCGGTCCGTTCACAGTCGATCGACAAGTCGCCTCCGGCCGACTCGTCAGCAGCAGCCTCGATCCGCGATCCGAGCAGCGGCGCGACGATGCTGCCGCGCAGCTCGGCCGCCCCGTCCGGCAGCACGCGCGGACCCACGGCCAGCACCGCCACCAGCACACTGCCGACGGCGAACAAGATCGCCAATCCCCCGCGCCGCGGACCGCCGACGTCGGCGCCGACTTCCTGCTCGACCTCGGGCGGCTGCACCACGCCGCGCCGCCAGGCGACGAGCCCGACGAGTGCGCCGCCCACCAGCCCGCCAAGATGCCCGCCGATCGAGATGCCGGGGATGACGAAGGTGCCGATCACGTTGACGATCGCGAGCTGGCGCGCAATCACGCCGACGGCGGTGCGCGCCCGCGGGTCGACCGCCAAGGCGCAGCCGACGAGCCCGAAGCCGACGCCCGACGCGCCGATCGTCACGCTCGCGTCGTCGATCAGGATCGAGCCGCCGCTCGCGAGCAGCGCCGACCAGACGATCACGCCGACGGTGACGAGCCGCCCGACGAAGTGCTCGAGCCAGCGTCCCATCAGGTAGATGACGAAGACGTTCATCGCGAGGTGCCCGATCCCCGAATGCAGCAGGTTAGCCGCGAGCAGCTTCCACCAGGAACCGTTGGCGATCGCGCCGAGGCTCGAGCCGCCGGCCTCGGTCAGCTCGAGGACCGTCGGGCTCGTGCCGAAACGGCTGAACTCGATGAGCGTCATCAGCAGTGCCAGGAGCAGGAACAGCAGCGTGACGCGCGGCAGCCCGGGCTCACCGATATCGACCTCGGCCTGCACCCGCCACGCCGCGCGCCGATGTGCGTCGCGCGTCTCGGCACCGATCCGTGCACCGCGCCACCCGTCGGCCGGGCCGCTCTCGGTCGCGCGCGTCCGCATCGGATCCTCAGGGCGCATGGACCAGCTTCTCGCGCAGCGCATGCAGCTCGACGAGTGCGTCGAGCGAGGTGGAGTTGGAGTGCGCGAGGCTCGAGCTCAGGATCGTCGAGCAGGCCGCCGCGTCGCTGAGCGCGTCATGGTGCAGCAGCTCCGCGCCGACGTGTTCGGCGACGATCGGCAGCTTGTGCGCCGACAGCTCGGGCCACGTCTTGCGCGCGATCTGCACCGTGCAGTAGTAGCTCGCCTGCGGGTGCGGCATCGAGAACAGGTCGCAGCAGCCGCGGATCACGCCGATGTCGAAGGCGGCGTTGTGCGCGATGAGCGGGCGGTCACCGATCATCGACATCGCCTCACCCCAGACGTGCGGGAACTCCGGTGCGTCCTCGGTGTCCTCCGGCCGGATGCCGTGCACCTGGATGTTGCGCCAGAAGTAGGCATTGCCGGGCGGGCGGATCAGCCACGCCTGGCGATACAGCTCGCGCCCGTCCTCCACGACGACGACGCCCAGCGCGCACGCGCTCGCCCGGTCGTGTGTAGCGGTCTCGAAGTCGACGGCGGCCCAACGCATGTTCGACCCATGGTAGACGTCGCGTCAGCGCCGTGCGACACCTCACCGCAACCTCACTCCTCGATTCGACGCTGCAGTGGGAACCGGCTGGGCGTGCAGAGCGCGGCGACGACCATCGCGAGGAGTGGCACGAGCACAAGCGTGGCACCCAGGCTGCTCCACGGGATCGTGAATTCCGGTGCACCGAACGTCGAGCGTGCGGCGTAGGCGAAGCAGCTGCCGAAGAGGACTCCCGCCACGACACCGAGCGAAGCGACGAACAGCGCCTGGGCAGCGACGATCGCTCGGCGACGACGCGGAGGCGCACCAACGGCAGCCATCGTCGCGAGGTCGGCTCGCCCCTCGGCCGCCGAGAGGGCGATGGTGATCGCCACCCCGACGAGCGTCACGAGCCCAGCGATTCCCGAGATGAGCAGGTACACGCGACGGTCCAACGCTTCCGGGCCGTCCTCCACCTGGATCGATCCACCTGCGTCGGCTGCAATCCGGGCCGCGGAATCGATGTCGCCCTGCGTGGTTCCCGAGCCAGGGGTGATGAGGACCGTGTCCACGTGCGTGTCCGCATCCAGCGCTGCGAGGTGGCTGGGTGAGATCACGACTGCAGGCAGGGTCGCGTAGGCCTGCTCTCGGCTCACGTAGAACGCGTCAAGGAGGAGCGTGGGCTCGATTCCCAGATCTGGCGAGGTAGGTCCACGAGGAGCTGGCGCTGCGTTGGGGCCGAGCGGTCCGATCCGCACGTGGTCGCCATCCTCGACGAGCGCGCGCGAAAAGACGATGGCTGAGCCCGCTTCGAATGCATCGCGCGCCTCGGCGCCCAGGCGGGCTCCCGCCAGCTGCTCCAGCTCGGCAACGCCATTCGCGACCGCGATCCCCCCGGCGTAGACGCAGTCGATGCGGCAGCTCTCGGCCGTCACCGTCGACAGGGGAAGGCTCTCGTGAGCGACGCAGCCCTGTGTCGTGAGCAGCGCGGCGCCACAGGGGAGCACCGGGACGCGCAGCTCCACCGACGTTGCTCCCGGCAGCGCTGTCTCGACGGGTCGGCGGGCGGCGGCAACGATCTCGTCACGCGACGATCCCAGGGCCTCGAAGCCGCGGTCGAGGTCGTAGCCGCGCAACAGGATCGTCCCCTCCCTCGCCTCCGGAACGTACGTCGCCTCGTCCGCGGCCTCGTTACCGGCGACCGCGAATGCGAGCAGGACGGTTCCCGCGACGGCAATCGCGATGGCCGTGGTCGCCGGGCCGCTCCGATGGCGATTGCGCGATGCGTCACGCACGGCCAATCGCGGCACGAGCGACAGCCGTGATCCGATGCGCGCAACGAGCCCTATGACGTACGGCATGAGCACCACGAGGCCTGCAGCAACGACGGCTGCGCCCCCGACGATGGCAAGGATGGCACCGGTCCCGGCGGGCTGGACGAGGATCGTTCCCATCTCCGCGGCCATCTCCAGCGAGCGCTGGTAGCGACGGAATCCTGCTGACATCGATCGCTCGCCCAGCAGTGCGATGGCACCGCCAGCCAGGATGAGGGATCCACCGATCCATGGCGCGCGAGGACGACGATTCGAGGAGCGTCCCCAGCGACCGGCGAGCGCGTCGACGACCTGCATCCGCGCCGCGCCGATGGCCGGGATCAGGGCAGCGGCGAGACCCGCAAGGATGCCGATGAGGGCAGCGCCGGCGATCTCCCACGGGCGCAGCACCCAGCGGTCGATGTCCTCTCCGGCGAGCCGCTCCCATCCGGCGCGCCCTGCATACATGCTGGCCACGCCGAGCAGGACGCCGAGCCCTGCACCGACCACACCGAGCACGAGTCCCTGGGCGAGCACGACGCGACGGACGTCACGGGGCGAGCCGCCGCCGACCGCGACCAGCCCGATGTCACGCGCCTGGCGCCGCACGCCGACAGCGAAGGCGGCACCTGCGAGCAGCACGATCTCCAGCAGGCCGAGACCGGCGATCAGCGCGACGGCCGCAGCTGCCTGGACCGCCTCGAGCGAGACGTTGCGCGGGTCGAGGTCGACGCCCCCGTCGAACCCGAATGCGGAGCGCGGCATGAGCGCGACACCTGCCGCGGCGAGCTGCGCCTGCACCACCGGGAAATCGGTACCCGGCGGGAGGTCGACCAGCAGGCGACGCTCCGCGCCGACGAGTGGCGTGGACCGCTCGACGGTTGGCGCCAGGGCCGAGCCGCGCGCCACGAACACCTGGTCGCAGCCGTGGCAGAACGGAGCTCGAGCTACGCCGGTGATGCGAACGCCCTCGACGTCACCGATGCGTACCGAATCTCCGATGTCGAGGGCGAGACGATCCATGATGCCGGGTGACAGCAGCACCTCGCGATCCCCTTCGGCGGCGACGCCTGCGCGCAGGCGCACCCGGTGTCGATCGAGCGGCTCGTGAGGGTTGGCAGCATCGAGCTCTGCGTGGAGCAGGCGCGTTCCAGCCGCGACCGGCGTCATCGTCACGGCGCCGAAGCCATCGAGGCCGACCGCACGTGCGCCAGATGGCAGCAACGCATCGATGTCGACGTCGCGCGGATCGCGCTCGTCGTCCGGAGCGGCAGCAGCGGCACTGACAGGCGCTGCCGGCGTGACACCGGGGAGGCTCCACGCGGCAAGCTCGTTGGATTCGAGCCTGCGCTCACTCGTCACGATCGCCATCGCATCTGCCGAGCCCAGCTCGCGTGATACGTGGCGGTCGGGATCATCCAGCGATCGCGCGACGATGTCAGCCATCGTGACGCCGGCGACAGGAACGGCGACGATGGCGCAGATCAGCAGGGAACGCCACGGCGCTCGTACGACCGTTCGTCGAGCGATGCGGAGCGCGGGACGCCAGCGCGACATCAGACCGCTCCCTGCGTGGCGAGCTCGAGGCCGTCCTGCAGGTACACGATGCGGTCCGCCCATGCGGCGTAGCGAGCCTCATGGGTGACGAGCAGCGCAGCCGCGCCGGCGTCACACGCATCACGCAGCTGCGTCAGCACGAACTCGCCCGTCGTGGTGTCGAGCGCCCCCGTTGGCTCATCCGCCAACACGAGCTGACGTGGTCCCACCAATGCTCGCGCAATCGCCACGCGCTGCCGCTGCCCACCAGACATCTCATCAGGGAATCGATCGGCAACCTCGAGCAGGCCGATGCGATCCAACGCCTCAAGGCCCTGCCGCCGTGCGTCGCGCCACCCGACGCCATCGAGCTCGAGCGGCAGCGCGACGTTCTCGACTGCCGAGAGGGTCGGAACCAGGTTGTAGTCCTGGAACACGTAGCCGACGCTCGTCCTGCGCAGCGCCGCCAGTGCGGTGGCTGACATGCCCACGATCTCGGTGCCAGCGAGCCGGACGCTGCCACTCGTCGGCGCGTCGAGACCACCGGCGATGTTGAGCAGCGTCGACTTGCCGGACCCCGACGGACCCATCACTGCGACGAGCTCACCAGGCGCGAGCTGCAGGTCGACACCGCGAAGTGCCTGCACGAGCGCGTCGCCCGTGCCGTGCTCGCGCGTGACGGCCCGGAGGTCGAGGATCGAGTCGGTCATGTGGTGCCTTCCGTGGGCATCGTCGGGGCTTCGGGGATCTGGGCGATGCAGTGGTCGAGCCAGCGCACCTCGGCCTCTGCGTGGAACAGCTGGGAATCCAGCACCAGCCGCTGCGCGACATCGCCCGCCTGGGAGGCGACACGCTTGCGCTGGGTCAGCACCTGCATTGCGCGCATCGTTTCGGCGCGCTGGACGTGGATCACGCGTCGCGCATCCACCGCGGGGTTCGCGACTGCGAGCGCGACCTTCGCGACGAGCTCCTCGCGGGCACTGCCGTCCCGCGCGATCGGCTCTGCGTACCAACGCCCGAGCTGCGCACGCCCGTCATCGGTGATGCGGTAGGCATTGCGGCCGTGCGCATCGGTGGCGCCGTCGGGCTCCACCATTCCGTCCCGCTCGAGACGCCCCAACGTCGTGTAGACCTGTCCGACATTGAGCGGCCACGTGCCGCCGGTCGCAGCTTCGAACTGCTCGCGCAGGCCGTAGCCGTGCTGGGGCCGCTCCTCAAGGAGCGACAGGATGCCATGGGAGACGGACATATATACTCAGTATACGCATACTGAGTATGCACGCAACCCCGGGGCGCGCGGGCGGCGACTACTCCTTGTCGGAGGTCGCCTTGTAGCCCGCCTTGGCCAGCGCCGTATTGGCTTCCTGCAGGTCGTCGACGATCGGTCCGGCCTCGCCGACGAGCGCGGCTTCCTGCTCCGAATCGCCGTTCGCCTCGACCAGCTTGCCGAACAGGTCGGCGTAGGCGCCCAGCGCCTTCACGAACTTCGCGTTCGCCTTCTCGGCGTCCTCCGGCGGATCGAGCTTGTCCGCGGCTGCCGCGGCGGCCTTGAGCGCCGCGTCCTGGTCGCGGATCGCGGCATTGCGCTTGTCGGCATCCAGCTCGCCCGACGCCTTGTCCGATGCCTTCTTGGCGTCGTCGAGGTGCGCCTGCACGCCGCGCAGGCCAGCCTCGTAGTCGTCCTTGTTCGGCCCGCCGCCACAGCCCGCAGCCAGCAGGACTGCGAGAAGGACGGTGACGATAAGGGCGATGCGACGGTACATGGTGGTGCTTCCTGTCTGGATGTCAGAGCTCGACGTCGACGCCGGCTTCTCGGATGGCAGTGACGGCCTGTTCCACGCGGGGGAAGGAGTCGTCCTCGGCGAATCTTCGCGTCAGCGTCTCGGCCCGCTTGGGGTCGGTCTCGGCGATCTCGCGGGCGTCGGTCAGCAGCCGGATGGCTCCCGACATGTCCCGCACCGCGTCGACCAGTTCACGGTGCTCGTCGGCCAGCTCTTCCGGTGGTTCGACGAGGTCGAGCTGCTCCGCCGCGTCCGCGAGTGCCACGCGCGTCTTCTCCGGGTCCGCCGAGGAGTCGCGGTTGGTCGCCTCGACCTCGGCCATCGTGCTGCGCAGCTCGGCGGCGTACTCGGACTTCGTCGGCCCGTTGGAGCAGGCGCCGAGGAGCAGCGCGAGCGCTGCGATCGTCATCACCGGTCGAACCATTGGGGTCACGCCTTGCCTCCGGGCACGTAGAGCGGGGCTGCTCCATCCGGCATTCGACGCGCAGTCCCACTCTCCCGCGCGGCGGCTGCAACGGCGTGTGCGACGGCCGTCGCGACCTCCTCGTTGAAGACCGACGGAATGATGTATTCCTCGCTCAGCTGCTCGGCCGGGATCACCTCGGCGATGGCGTGCGCGGCGGCCACCTTCATGCCCTCGTCGATCGCGTGGGCCCGCACGTCGAGCGCACCGCGGAACAGGCCCGGGAAGCAGAGCACGTTGTTGATCTGGTTCGGGTAGTCGCTGCGGCCGGTCGCGACGACGCGCACGTTCGGCGGCACGTCCTCGGGATGGATCTCCGGGACGGGGTTGGCCATCGCGAACACGGCGGCGCCGTCGGCCATCCGTGCGACCTGCTCGGTCGTGACGAGGTTCGGTCCCGAGAGGCCGATGAAGACGTCGGCGCCGGTGAGCGCCTCGTCGATGCCGCCGGTCACGTTGCGCGGGTTGGTCGTCTCGGCCCACCAGGCGTGCGGCTCGTCCGCCATGTCGCCGCGGTCGGCGTGGAGGATCCCCTTGCGGTCGATGCCGATCAGGTCGCGCACGCCGCCGTCGTGGAGCAGGCGTGCGACCGCGGTTCCCGCAGCGCCGGCGCCGAGCACGACGACCTTCAGGTCCGACAGCTCCCGCTCGAGCAGGCGCGCGGTGCCGATCAGCGCGGCGAGCACGACGACTGCCGTGCCGTGCTGGTCGTCGTGGAAGACCGGGATGTCGAGCTCCTCGCGCAGGCGACGCTCGATCTCGAAGCAGCGCGGCGCGGAGATGTCCTCGAGGTTGATGCCGCCGAAGCCGGGGGCGATCGCCTTCACGGCCGCGATGATCTCCTCGACGTCGGTCGTGTCGAGGCAGATCGGCCAGGCGTCGACGTTCGCGAAGCGCTTGAACAGCACGGCCTTGCCTTCCATCACCGGCATCGCCGCCTCGGGGCCGATGTCGCCGAGCCCGAGCACCGCCGTGCCGTCGGAGACGACCGCCACCGTGTTGCGCTTGATCGTCAGCGCCCAGGCGCGCTCGGGATCCTCGGCGATCGCCTCGCAGATGCGCCCGACGCCGGGCGTGTACGCCATCGAGAGGTCGTCGCGCGTCTTGAGCGGCACGCGCGAGCGGATCTCGAGCTTGCCGCCGAGGTGCATGAGGAAGGTGCGGTCGGAGACGTGCTCGACCTCGATGCCGTCGCCGGCCGCGACGATCGCGTCGACGATGCGCTGCGCGTGCTCGGTGTCGGTCGCGGCGACGGTGACGTCGCGCCAGAGGTGCGCGCTCGAGCTGCGCGCGATGTCGACGGCGCCGAGGTCGCCGCCGGCCTCGGCGACGGCAGCGGCCACGCGGGCGAAGGTGCCGGGTCGCCGGTCGAGCTGGATGCGGACGGTGAAGCTGTAGGACGCGCTGAGATTGGCCATGTCGCTAGTCTGCCGGACTCAGCAGTCCATGACACCTGAAGGAGCCACCATGACCGCCACCGACCTCGACGGACGCGTCCTGCTCATCACGGGCGCCAGCAGCGGCATCGGCGCCGCGATCGCCGAAGCGGCAGCAGCCGTCGGCATGCGCGTGGTGCTCGGTGCGCGCCGGCTCGACCGGCTCGAGGCGCTCGCCGCGAAGCTCGGCGGCGACGACCACGCCCGTGCCGTGCAGCTCGACGTGACGGACTGGGCCTCCAACGAGGCGTTCGTGCAGGCCGGCCTCGATGCCTTCGGCTCTGTCGATGCAGTGGTCGCGAACGCCGGCTTCGGCGCGCCGCGCGGCTGGCTCAACTCGACCCCCGAGCACTGGCACGACATGGTGCTGACCAACGTGCTCGGTGCCGCGTACACGCTGCGTGCCGCGCTGCCCGCGCTGACGGCGGCGAAGGGAGATGCGGTGCTGACCAGCTCCGTCGCCGGGCGCCGCGTGCTGCCGGGCTCGCTCTACTCCGCCACCAAGCATGCGGTCACTGCGATGGCCGAGGCCGTGCGCCTGGAGTACGCCGAGCAGGGCGTGCGCGTCACGAGCATCGAGCCCGGCATGGTCGACACGCCCTTCTTCGACGATGGCGCGCCGGAGTGGGCGCTCGCCGACGAGGATGTCGCCAATGCCGTGCTCTACGCGCTGTCCCAGCCGCCGCGCGCGACGGTCACTACGATCACGCTGCGGCCGTCGGCGCAGGTGATCTAGCGCCTACTGGTCTCGTGCGCTGAGCGACGCACGCGGTAACGAATTCGGGGCCCGACATCCGTGATGGATGTCGGGCCCCGTGTGCGCTCCCGAACTGCGGCTCGTCGTCGCGCAGCCTGTCCCCCGGTCAGGCTGCGGCGCTGGCGAGCGTCGGGTCGGCACCGGGTGCTACGGCGCGCATGCTCGTGGCGAGCTGGCGACGGGCCCGGAAGATGAGGCTCTCGACGGCGCCCTGCGTGGTGTGCAGCGCGTCGGCGATCTCGGCGTAGCTCGCACCCTGCAGCTCGCGCAGCACGATGGCCTTGCGCTGCTGCTCCGGCAGGCGCTCGAGTGCGCGGCGCAGGGCGGTTGCGTGGAGGTGCTGGTCGAACTGGTCCTCGACCTGGCGGTGCGAGGCGACGTCGATGCCGTCGAGCGAGCCGGCCGGCTTGCGGGTGTGGGTGCGGATCCGGTTGAGGCAGACGTTGCGGGCGATGCGGAACAGCCACGAGGTCTCGGTGCGCGGCACGCGACCGTCGACCAACGCGTTGTAGACGTTGAGGAAGGTGGTCTGCACCGCGTCCTCGGCGTCCTCGCGGTTGCGGAGCATGGAGATCGAGTAGGCGAACAGCCGCTGGGCGTACTCGTCGTGCAGCTGCTTGAGCGCGATCTCCGGGTGGGCGTAGTCGATGACGGGGCCGGTCGGCTCCTCGCGCTCGAACAGCTCGACGACGTTGTCGGTGGTGCCACCTGCGAGCAGTGCCGAATCGGCCTGCGTGTCAGTTGCGAAGAAATCATCCATGGTGTTGCCTCCTGATCGTGCCGGAACTTGTCTGGAATGCCCCCCGGCATCCGGCACAGGAAAGATCGGCCCACGGTGTGATCGCTCCAACGAGGGTTTCGCAAGCTGTCCGTGAAGAGCCTGTAAGGCCGTCGACGCCGGAACGGTGCGGATTCCACACCGCCGGCATTTCCTGCGCTCGATTTCCCACGCTTCGGCGGGCTTTGCAGGTTTTCGGGGGTCTCGGCTCCCGGGGGCGCTAGCCCAAGGCGAGGTCGTAGCCCGCGGGGGTGCGGGCGGGCGCGCCGAGCGTGCGACGTGCGCGGATGCGGCCCTGCGCGAGGCCGGCGAGCTCGGCCGTGAGCGCGCCGATCGTGACCGGCTCGTCCGCATTGTTGATGCGCAGGCGGGCGCCGGCCTCGTCGATCGCATCGAGCGCGGCAACGGCGCGCGGGCCAGCCGGGCCGGCGGCGATCTGCGTGAGCGCCGCCTGGCGGTCGCGGTTGGCGACGGCCTCGGTGGCACCGGCGGCGAGCGCGAGCACGTCGCGCCACCAGCTGGCGAGGTCGTCGAGGCTGGCCTGCAGCTCCAGCACGCGAGCGCGGCGGGCGCGGCGCGTCGTGCGGCTCTCGGCGCCCTGCGTGTTCGACTTGGCGTTGAAGGTGCGCTTCTCGGCGGGTGCCATGCGCTCGGCCATGATCGAGAACTCGGCGGTCGCCTCGGCCGTCGCGGCCTCGCTGGCGGTGTTGGCGCGCGCGAGGATGACGTTGGCGAGCTCCATCGGCGCGACCTGTCCGGACGCGACCGACTGCATCACCGGCAGCAGGTCGGCGCGACGCTGGGCGTCGATGCCTCCGGTTGCCAGCGAGATGGCACGCACCAGGTCGCCGCGCGCCGCGCGCGCGACGCCGGTCAGGTCCATGCCCATCGTCGTGGCGACGGCCGCCTCGTCGATGCCGTGCGCGCGCAGCGCCGCGACGAGCAGCGCGTCGGGCACCGGCGGGAAGTCGATCTGGATCACGCGTGAGCGGATCGTCGGCAGGATCCGCGCCGGGCGCTCGGCCAGCAGCACGAATACGACGCGGCCTGCAGGCTCCTCGAGCGACTTGAGCAGGCTGTTTCCTGCGCCGGCGTTGTCGCTGGAGAGCGTGTCGGCGTGCTCGATCACGACGACCTGGCCACTCGCCTCGAAGGGCATGCGGGTCACCGTCTCGGCGACCTCGCGGACCTGGTCGATCGCGATGCTGCCGCCCTCGGGAGAGATCCACGCAAGGTCCGGGTGCACGCGGCGACGCACGCGGCCGCACACTGCACAGTCGTCGCCGCCACCG
>JAOPYV010000179.1 GCA_025964435.1 Thermoleophilia bacterium
GGCCACCGCGCTCGAGGTGGCGACGATCCACGACGCAGCTGGGCTGCGTGAGCGGGAGCTGGACGACCGTCCACCCTTCCGGGCACCCCATCACACGATCACCCAGGCCGCGCTCGTCGGTGGGGGCGGGCTGCGGCCCATCGTCGGCGAGGTGACGCTTGCCCACCGCGGGGTCCTGTTCCTCGACGAGCTTCCGGAATACCGGCCGAGCGCACTCGATGCCCTGCGTCAGCCGCTGGAAGATGGGGAGGTGCGCATTCGTCGGTCGGGATGGATCGCCCGCTACCCGTGTGACACGCAGGTGATCGCCGCGATGAACCTCTGTCGATGTGGCAGGACGGGCGTCGTCGGCGGGCGGAAGTGCACCTGTACCGCGGCATCCAAGGCCGCATATGCAGATCGCCTGAGTGGCGCGATCGTCGACCGCTTCGACATCAGGACGCGCATGCGGCTGACCGGGTCGATCATGGATGAGCGGGCGACGATGTCCAGCGCGGAGGCCGCAGTCGTCGTGGCGAGCGCGCGAGCACGCCAAGCGGAGCGGTGGGGTGCAGGCCGGCTCAACGGATCGATGTCGATGGTCCGCGACCCACGCTTCCAACTGCGGCCGGTCGCGACCCAGAAGGTGGAACGCATCGCGATGGGACCGGCCGGCGGCGGGCGCGCGCAGCGATCGGTCATCCGAGTGGCGCGGACGATCGCAGACATCGCAGACCGTGACCACGTCGAGCTCGATGACGTCTTGCAGGCATGGGACCTCTGTCGCACGACCCTGGGAGCTGCAGATGACTGATCTCGATCCACGCGATTCGCGGCTGCCCGCTCGCATTCGCGAGCTCGCCGCACCGTGTCGTGGTCTCTCGGTGGCGGGTGATCCGTCCTCCTTGTTCGAGGGCATTCGAGTCGGCATCATCGGATCTCGGCACCCACGCGACGACGCAGCAACGCACGCACGCCGGATCGCTGGTGACGCCGCCGCATTGGGCTTCCACGTCGTCAGCGGGCTTGCCATCGGCGTCGACGGCATCGCACACCGCGCCGCGATCGACGCGGGTGGCAGGACCATCGCCGTGCTCGCGAGCGGCCTGGAGCGCATCCACCCCGTGTCACATCGTGACCTCGCGCGACGTATCGCCGGGTCGACCAGCCCGATGGGTGTGCGGGCGGGGATCGGGCAGGGAAGTGCTGGCTGCGTGGTGACGGAATATGGCGCCGGCGACGAGGCCGCGTATCCGCATCGGTTCCGTGAGCGCAATCGCATCATCGCGGCGCTCAGCGACTACCTCGTCGTGATCCAGGCTGCGCCGACCAGCGGCTCGATGATCACTGCCCGGGAGGCGCTCGACCTGTCGGTGCCGATCGGCATCGTGCCGAGCGGACCTACGGATCCCGAATACGAGGGCTCGATCGGGCTCGTTCGCGACGGGGCCGACTGCGTCGTCGACGGCGCGAGCCTGTGCTGGCGACTGGAGGTGCACGGCATCGTTCCTCCTGGTTTCGCGCGCAGCCAGTCGGAGCGAGCAGCCGGTCGACAGCTTCGCCTGATCGAGGACCATCCGTTGGCGGGCATCCTCGTCGTGCCTCGGCTCACCGAGGACGTCGCCGAACTCGCTGGACTCGACCTGACGGCGACCCGACGCCTCCTGACGGAGCTGGAGGACGAGGGACTCATCGTCTGTCGAAGCGATGGACTGTGGATATCGGCCCAACCGTAAACCGATCTGTCGCGAGCCGCGTAGGTGGCCTCGATGATCGGCGCATCGCACTCGGCATGCGCCACGAACAGGGACTCAACATGCACACCATGACGAAGCGACTCCTGACTCCGGGGTTGGTGGTGGTCTCCGCCGCGCTCCTCGCAGTCGGCTGCGGCGATGACAGCAACTCGAGCGATGCCAAGGACACCAAGACGACCACCACGGCAGCCGCGGACGCGAAGACCGACGAAGCCGCCGACGATGCCAACAACGGCATTGCCCTGCGCATCACGCTCGATCGCCTGCTGGGCGAGCACATGCTGCTGGCAGCCAACGCCACGCAGAAGGCACTGCTGGGCGGCAAGGACGTGACCGAAGCGCTCGGCGCGCTCGAGGCCAACACCAACGAGCTCTCCGACGCAGTCGGCTCGATCTACGGCGAGGATGCCAAGTCGGCATTCAAGGGCCAGTGGGCAGCGCACAACCTGCTGTTCGTCGACTACACGACCGCAGTCGCCAAGAAGGATGCCGCCAGTAAGGCAGCAGCCGTGAAGGGCCTGGGCAAGTACCAGACCGACTTCGGCAAGTTCTTCGCCGAGGCAACCGGCCTGCCGGTTCCTGCGGTCCAGCAGCAGCTCGGCGTGCACGTCGGCCACACGGCCAAGGGCGTCGACAACTTCGCCGCCAAGAAGTACGACGTCGCGTACGCCGACTTGGCGATGGGCTACGAGCACATGTTCGCGCTCGGCGACACGCTGGCAGCCGCGATCGCAGAGCAGCAGGAGCTGAACCCGACCACGGGCGACGCCGCTGACCTGCAGGTGACGCTGGATCGGCTGCTCTCGCAGCACGCCATGCTCGCGATCATCGCGATGCAGCGCGGCTTCGACGGCTCGCCGGACTTCGCGGCAGCTGGTAAGGCGCTCGACGCGAACACCGATGACCTCGGTGCAGCGATCGGCTCCGTCTACGGCCCCGACGCCCAGAAGGCGTTCGAGACCCAGTGGCGCGCACACATCCAGCTGTTCGTCGACTACACGGTCGCGAGCGCCAAGAAGGACGACGCGGGCAAGGCGAAGGCGCTTGATGGGCTCACCGCCTACAAGACCTCGTTCGCCAAGTTCCTCAGCGACGCGACGGGCCTCGATGCTTCGGCCGGTGCCGATGCACTGCAGGCGCACGTCGACCAGCTGGTCGCCTCCTTCGACGCCTACGTCGAAGGTGACTACGAGAAGGCCTACAGCCAGGCACGTGAGGGCTACGCCCACATGTTCATGACTGGTGAGGCACTCGCCGGCGCGATCGCCACACAGAAGGACATCACCAACGGAGGCGGCGCGATGACGAGCTCCAGCGGTGGCGGCGGTGCCATGGACGATCACTCGGACATGTAGCACCAGCTCCCCCCGACGATCGACGTCGGGACGCCGTGGGCGAGTCGCAGAATTCCTTCGGGATTCCAGCGGCCCGCCCGCGTCGTTTGTGCGACCCGAAAGTTCTCCGGTATAGCATCACGAAATGGATGAGATTGAACAGAACACCTCCGGCCACGATCACGAGACGCAGAGGACAAGTCTGGACGAGCTTCAACAGCTGGTTGGTCTGCGTCAGATGCTCACAGAGGTGAGAGGTCGTTCTGGCGACTCATCACTGAGTGGGCGTTGGTGGCTTACGATTCTTTTGGACGCGGCGTGTGAACACGCTGTCGGTCTGTGCTTTGTGAGACAGAATCTCGATCCAGGAAAGCGCGATTTTGATCAGCGGCTGGCACAGCTCGCCGAATCTTTCGCCGTGAGTGTCGCGTCGATTGACGGGTGGCCCGCGGTTAGAAAGCTCCACCGCGCCCGAAATGCCGCACAGCATGAGGGGATTGTCCCTTCCGGTCGACACGAGGCTGGATGGATCACTGGTGCGGAGGACTTCATTGGCGGATTGGTAGGGCGCGCGTTTGGCGTGGACATCAACTCGGTCCGTTCCGCAATGGCAGTGACTGACAGTACCCTTCGTGCGGCCGTCCTCCGCGCGGAGCAGGCCCTTGAGGCCGGAGATGCAGAGGAGAGCTACCGCGCTTCACACGAGGCGTTCACAGAAGCCTTTAAAAGATGGATAGGGCAACATCCCCAACGGTCGGAACGGCCCAGCTTCAACCGTGGCTACCCATATGAACAAATGGATGGAGAGGTGAAGAAGGGCTTCGAGCTGGTGATGAGATCTGCCGACGCAGCGCCGTTCGGTGATCTCGCAGAGTTTCTATGGTTCGAGAGTTTGCCGCCCCTTTGGCACAAGAAACTCGATGTGTCAGTCCGCGAATCCGAGCGCGCGCTTGACTTCGTATTGGGGTGGATTGTCCGGTGGGAAGCTTTCGCTACGAGATATAGGGCGCGGTCGGGGTGGCAGCAGGGTAACTTGGCGCCCACTGCATTGAATCCTGATCACAGCCCTCGCATTGTCCGTGAGAGCGTCGAGGTGAGTGCGGGATTCGATGATCAAGTCAGTGTGCAGTTCCAACTCGCCGACCTGCCGTCAGAACATCAGGACGCCTGGATTGATTCGTGTAGCCGTGGATTCAACTCGGCGATGAAACTCCCGCATGGAGCGTGGGCGGGTGTTGACCAGTATGGAAGCGCGCGTATCGATCGCATTACCGGTGATTTGATCGAGAACATCGCACCTGCGATCAAGGCAGGGATGGCTGCTGGCGAAAAAAAACTGGTTGATCTGCAGCAGTCAGCTCGGAGCCGAGATGATGCGGTCCGGAAGATCCAGTTGGAGTATGCCGAACTCGTGGCGAATGACGAGTTCTCTGAGTTGGTTGTGTCCTTTGAGTGGAGAGGTCCGGGCGAGCCTGAGCAAGCACAGGCGTTCGCGAAGTTTGCGGCAGTCCGCTCATGGGAGGAGGAGATCGCGTTTCATTCGAACGGCCAGCAACCGAGGATTACTCCAGATGGAGCATATTTTTGGGTAGATGACTGGAACTCCGACGAAGTCATCAACGTGATCCGTCAAAGGATTTCTCAATTGGATGCCGCGGCCTCGGAGGCCGTGATTGCGCGCGGCAGGCAATCCGAGCAGCTGCGAAACTGGACTGCAGCTCTTCGCTCTTCCCTGTAGGTCGATCACAGTGGGTCGGGGGCACGATCGACGTCGGGACGCCGTGGGCGGGTCGCAGGATTCCTTCGGGATTCCAGCGGCCCGCCCGCGTCGTTTATACTTGGGGCTGCGAAGGGGTGTAGCTCAGTTGGTAGAGCATCGGTCTCCAAAACCGAGGGTCGCAGGTTCAAATCCTGTCGCCCCTGCTTCGCACGAAGGGCCCCACTCAATGGGGCCCTTCGTCGTTCCTCGGTGTCGGTGCTCGCTACCTGACGCGGGCGAAGGCGCACCAGGTCGGGATCGCCGCGACGCCGCGACCGACCGAGCCGGCCTTGACGCAGACGCGCACCATCCTGCCGGCGGGCACGCCCCGCGCCACGAGCTTCGCGCCGGAGCTGGCGGTCGAGGTGCGCCAGAGCTTGGCACCCACGACGCGGCCGCCGTAGGACGCAGTCGCCGACATGCGCGTGCCGGCAGCCGGTCGTGCGCTGAGCGTCGTGCGCACCGCGATCACGCGGCGCAGCCCCGTGGCCACCTTCGGAATCATCCGCACCGTGCGCAGCTCGTTGCGCAGCGTCATCGGCGTCGGGATCGTCGAGTCGAAGGTGCCATTGCCGAAGGCCGCGGTGTGGTACTTCCACGTCACCGGGCAGTGCTTCTTGAGCCAGAGCGACTTGGACGGCGACGTGTAGCGGATCGCGAAGGACTCGGCGAACCACTCACCGATGTTGGTGCGCTCATACGGCTGCGTCCAGCACCGCTTCACCTCAACGAACGGACCGTTCTTGAAGGCGTCGGTGGCGGACATGCGGCCGATGCCGCGGACCTGGCCGACCGCCTGGTCGACCGAATGGCCGAACTCATGGAAGGCGACGCCGCCGTAGCTCGAGTAGGAGTCGCGCGCCGGCATTGCGATGAAGCCGGTGCCGAAGCCGCCGCCGCCGAGGCCGGGCAGCGAGGCGCAGGTGCGCGGCGTCGACTCAGATGCGAGCGAGCAGTTGCCCTCGAGATACTCCCAGCCCTGGATCGACGGCAGCGGTGCCACGTTCTGCAGCACGCCCAGCGCGCCGACCGCATCGAACGCTGTACGGGCCGACGCCGGCGCCTGCGAGATGCGGCGCAGCACGGTGCGCGTCGCGGAGCTGACCTTGCCGATCACCTGCAGCTGGGGGATCGGTCGCGTCGCCGAGGCGCGCGCGGCGGCCGAGGCCTTCCACGTCGCGCGACACAGCTGGCCCGACGCCACCGAGTAGCGGGGGCCATCGAAGTAGAGCTCGATGTCGAGGTAGTTGGAGCCGGGATAGCGCGCGACCACGATGCGGCCGGGCGGGATCGTCCCCGCCGGCTGTGCGGCCGGCTCGTCGGCGCTGGCACCTTCGTAGGCCCGCGCGTAGTACGCCAGCCCATTCACCGTGTCACACGGCACGGCCGCGACCTCACCGATGTCGGTGTTGGCGACGGTGATCGGGGCGCCAGGTGCACTTGCCGGCAAGGGCACCGCCCAGTTCGCAGCGTGGGCGGTGACCGGAAGCGCAGCCAGTGCGGCAAGCACGGGCACGACGATTGACAGGGCACGGAAACCTCGGAGCGGACGCATCCATGGATCGTAGTGCGCTGCGCGCCGATGTCGAACTGGCACCCCGGCTTAGTTGTGCTTCCGTGCGTACGCTCGGATCACGAAACTACTTGACGCGTGCGAAGGCGCACCAGGCGGGGATCGGGGCGACGCCGCGACCGACGGGTCCAGCCTTCACGCAGACACGAACCATCGCACCGGCCGGCACGCCGCGCGCCACGAGCCGAGCACCGGAGCTGGCGGTCGAGGTACGCCAAGATGCCTTGCCGACGAGGCGTCCGCCGTACGTTGCCGTGGCCGCCAGCCGCGTGCCAGTTGCGGGTCGTGCGCTGAGCGTCGCGCGCACGGCGACCACGCGCCGGAACCCTGTCGCCACCTTCGGCTGCATGCGCACCGTGCGCAGCTCGCCGGGCAGGGTCATCGGTGTCGGGATCGTCGAGTCGAAGGTGCCATTCCCGAAATTCGCGTTGTGGTACTTCCACGTCAGCGGGCAGTTGCGCTTGAGCCACAGCGACTTGGAGGGCGACGCGTAGCGGATCGCGAACGATTCGGCGAACCACTCGCCTGCATGGCCACGCTCATACGAACCGCTCCAGCAGCGCTTGGCCTCGGCGAACGGGCCATTCAGCCATGCCGCCGTCTCGGACTTCTGGTGCAGCCCCTGCACCCGCGCCGCGGCATTGTCGATCGCATGCCCGAACTCGTGGAAGGAGACGCCGCCGTAGCTCGAGTAGGAGTCGCGCGACGGCATGCCGATGAAGCCGCCGCCGGCGAAGCCACTGTTGCCCCACCCGGGCAACGAGGCGCAGGTGCGCGGCGTTGCCTCCGATGCGAGCGAGCAGTTGCCCTCGAGCTCCTCCCAGCCTTGGATCGACGGCAGCGTCGCGACGTTCTGGAGCACGCCGAGCGAGCCGTACGCGTCGAAGGCGAGGCGGGCCTTGGCCGGTGCCTGCGAGATGCGGCGCAGCACGGTGCGCGTCGCCGAGTTGATCTTGCCGATCACCTGGATCTGCGGGATCGCGCGGGTGGCGCTGGAGCGCGCCGCGGCTGATGCGACCCACCGCGCCCGGCAGATGCGACCGATCTCGGCTGAGTAGAGCGGTCCCCCGGAGTAGATCCGGATCTCGACGAACTTCGGACCCGCATTACCGACCTCGACGACCTGGCCGGGCGGCACGGTGCCCGCTGGCTGGTCGGGGTAGCCGACGACATCTTCGGAGTTCGGATACTCGACGGCTGCCCGCGCGTAGTAGCGCAACGGCGTCGCGGGGTCACAGGAAACGGCAGGCCAGTCGAGCACGTCCGGCGCATCGGAGATGAGTGCGGCGCCGGGCTGCGCAGGGGGCAGCGCGATCTTCCAGGGCGTGGCCGCAGCGGCGACGCTCGGCAGGGCGGCGAGTGCGGCACACGCGAGCAGGAAACAGGAGACGGATCGGGCACGGTGGAGAGTACGCATCCGGGGATCGTCAGTGATCGTGGCGCGTTTGTCGAACCGGGCCACCGATTAAGTTGCGGTTTTGGGCGCACGCTCGGATTCCACGGCATACTGTGACGAGGTCGCACCAATGTTCCATGCCACGCTCTTCGCACTCCTTGGCGCCATGTTCTGCCTGTTTGCGTTCGCTGCGGGCAGGGCAGACCTGCTCGTAATTGCCATTCCGGCAGGCCTCATGGCGCTCTGGATGGTCGATTCAGCGGTGCGCTCCGCGCGCGGCGCCCTCAAGCGGCGACGCAGCAACAGCACTACGACGGATGGACGGCGATGAGCACATCGATCGAAGAAGAAGAACTGAAGGCCCTCTGGCGCAGCTATCGCATCGATGGCGACCAGAAGGCACGCGAACGGCTCATCCTCACCTTCTCGCCGCTGGTGAAGTACGTCGCCGGCCGCCTCTCGGTGGGCCTGCCCAGCCACGTGGAGGAGGGCGACCTCGTCTCCTACGGCCTGCTCGGGCTGATCAACGCCATCGAGCGCT
>JAOPYV010000031.1 GCA_025964435.1 Thermoleophilia bacterium
AGCAGGAGGCGGAGTTCCAGTTCGACTCCGGCAGCGAGGGTCGCTACGTCTGGGCGACCACCGGCACCAAGGATTCGAAGACCTACGACGACGCACTGGCGTGCGTGAAGCCCTAGCTTCGCTACGATCCCAGCATGGGCACCACCTTCGTACCGAGCATCCCGCGCGACCCTTCCGCGGCCGACCCCGAGCGCCAAGCTGCGCTGATCGAGTCGATCAACCGATTGCGGCTCGAGCGCAACGCGGTGATCCTCGCCCACAACTACCAGTACCCCGAGATCCAGGACATCGCCGACTTCGTCGGTGACTCGCTCGGGCTCTCGCAGTACGCCGCCACCACCGACGCCGACGTGATCGCCTTCTGCGGCGTCCACTTCATGGCCGAGACGGCGAAGATCCTCAATCCAGCGAAGACGGTGCTGCTACCCGACCTCGCCGCCGGCTGCAGCCTCGCCGACACGATCACCGGCGAGCAGCTGCGCGAGTGGAAGGCCCAGTTCCCCGGCGCCGTCGTCGTCAGCTACGTGAACACGACGGCCGAGGTGAAGGCCGAGAGCGACTACTGCTGCACGAGCGGCAACGCGCAGGCGATCATCGAGTCGATCCCCGAGGACCGCACGATCCTCTTCTGCCCGGACATGTTCCTGGGCACCTACCTCGAGAGCGTGACCGGTCGCAAGATGCAGGTCTGGCTCGGCGAGTGCCACGTGCACGCAGGTATCCGACCGGCCGATGTCGCGCAGCGGCTCGCCGAGTCGCCGAAGAGCGAGCTGCTCGTGCATCCCGAGTGCGGCTGCGCCTCCAGCTGCATGTACCACGTCTCGACTGGCGAGATCCCGGCCGAGCGGGTCCAGGTACTCGGCACCGAGGCGATGCTGCGCCGCGTCGAGCAGAGCCCGGCCGAGGAATTCATCGTCGCGACCGAGAGCGGCATCATCCACCGCATGCAGCAGTCAGCCCCGGAGAAGGCCTTCAGCACCGTCAGCGAGCGCGCGATCTGCCGCTACATGAAGGAGATCACGCTGGAGAACCTCGAGGCGGCGCTGCGTGAGAACCAGCACGTGATCGAGGTCGACGCCGACGTCGCCCGTCGCGCCGAGCTGGCAATCCGCCGCATGATCGAGATCGTCTGACGATCGACCTAGTCCTGATTCGTTCGGGTTTCGGATTCAGGTTCTTCTGGATAGGGTCGATGGAGAATTCATAGGTTTGGTTGCGGAAGGAATAGTTGTGTCACAGGTGCGTACTCGTGCAGCGTTCATCGTTGCATTCTTCGGTCTCATGTCTGCCGTCCTCGCGTGGTCCCTGGTCACGCCAGAGCGCGCCCCAGCCGCGGACGCCCTCGTCGGCGATTCCCGTACCCTCTTCCTGAGCGAGCGCTTCAGCCCCACTGGCCCGGAGCGCGGCCCGCTCACTGGCGTCGTGCCGGAGAACCTCGTCGCACTCAAGGGTGAGCGCGAGGGCTTCCAGTTCGCCATCGCCAACACCACGCCCGGCACGCTCGAGCTCGCCGCTCGCGTCGTGCCCGACGCCGGCCTCGCCGGTGCCCAGGCAACCGGTCAGATCAGCTTCGAGCTGCTGCGCGCTGCCTTCGTCAACCTGCCCACGACCTCGACCCGAGTCGACGGTGGAGCGCAGGCCACGCCCGGCGTCTACCAGGACGCGCTGCCGCCCTTCCGCAATGATTCCGCCGGTGGCCGCCTGACCATCCCGGCCGGCCAGTGGGGCGGCGCCGTGCTGATCGCCGCTGTCCGCACCGACGCGCCTGCCGGCATGTTCGGTGGCTCCATCGAGCTCTACGATCCGCGTGGCAACGACACTGTCTACGCCCGCCAGGCGTTCTCGCTGGACGTGCGCAACCGCGTGCTGATGCAAGGCGGCGAGAAGGGCTCCTTCAAGACTGTCATGCACGTCGAGGGCGACGCCTACTGGCTCCAGAGCCCGGCGCTGCGCAACGGCACCAAGGGCACCTTCCCGAACGGCGGCTACCCGACCGACCCGAACCGCATGGCACAGCTGCAGGCACTGATGACGTTCCTCGACAGCCGCGGCGTCGCGCTCAACGAGCAGCCCTTCGGCAGCCCGTCGGCGAGCGGCGTCTACAACTGCGCCTACACCTCGCATCCGGCCACGGTCGCCGCGTTCAGCTTCCTGGACCAGACCAAGCAGCGCTACTTCGGCATCGGTCGCTCGATCAACCCGGGCGCGCCGCAGTTCCCGACGCGCATGTTCCCCTCGGAGACCGACGGCTGCGACCTCGCGACGACGGCTGACGACTACCACGGCAAGATCGACAAGTTCAACACGCCGGGCATCAAGCAGGACGACGTCCTGCACCCCGGTGCGCTCCCCTTCTACCGCAACATCGCGGCGGCCTGGAGCGCGAACGGCCTGTTCAACGGCAGCACGTACGTGAAGAACCCGTTCGACGAGCCGAGCGACGTGACCAAGAACATGAAGGCGCAGTACACCAAGCACGTGCCGATGGCGAACACGCTGCTGCACAAGGCGCTCGGCAAGAAGGCGAAGGTCGTGCTCGCCGACTGGCCGCGTGACAACACGAACCGCAAGGCGTGCCGCGTCGATCGTCGCGCGTCGTCGGGCAAGAGCTGCACCACGCTCTCGGGCGACGGCTTCTCGAACAAGAACATGTGGGACGGCAAGGGCACCGACGATGTCGACGTGTGGCTCGCTCCGTTCAGCCGCCTGTTCGGCCGACCGGTTCCCCCGGCGCTCAAGCCCTTCAAGCTCAATCGCAGCCGCGAGTACGCGAACCGGCTCGCCGCGATCAAGAAGCTCAAGGGTGGCCGTGAGGTGTGGGCGTACAACTTCTACACCGCCAACCAGGCCCAGCCGCAGCTGACGATCGACTCGCCGGTCACGGACGCGCGCATGAACTACTGGCTGCTCGCACGTGAAGGCCACACCGGCCTGTTCATCTCCAACACCATCCTCGGATGGGGCGCGGAGCCGAAGACGAACACCGACGGCACACGCCGCAAGGGCAATCCTTGGGAGGGCGCGACGTACTTCCAGCACCCGAACTACGGCAGCGCCGCGGGCTGGGGCAACTTCCTCTACCCGGGCTACAACTCGGCGCTCGGCATGGCAACGGACGAGGACCGACGTGGCGAGAACGCCAGCCCGGTCTCGACCCTGCGCATGGAAGGCCTGCGCGACGGCCAGGAGGACGCGAACCTCATGCAGATGTACCGCGCCCGCTTCGGCGACAAGGGCGTGCAGTCCGTGACGAAGCCGATCTTCCCCGGCACCTACAAGCAGCTGCCCAAAAAGCTCGGTCAGGTCATGACGCCCGTCTACAGCAACGTGAACCTCGCCCAGCGCCTTGAGACCCAGCGCCGCGCGATGATCACCCAGCTCGGCTAGACGACGCACTCCGAGAACCGGGCGCTGAGCGGCATTTCGATGTCTCGCCCAGCGCCCGGTTCTTCTTCGTCATGGGCCCGTGCGTCACGGCGGTGTGTGCGCTGAGGTGACCATGGTTGGCGTGCTCAGCGCACGGACCCGAGCCCGAGGCGATGATGGGTCATTGGGGGCCATATACGGTCGCCAATCGCCAGTCATCACGGGCTGGGCGCTCGGCCATGCCCGCTCAGCGCACGGTCCGCGCTACGCGTCGGTGCGCTGGACCTGGAGCGTGCCGACGATGCCCTGGGCGAGGTCGCCGAAGCGCCAGTCGAGCGTGTCGTCGTAGCGCACGTCGAGCTTGACGATGTGGCCATCGACGCTGACGGCGGCGGTGTGGAAGACCTGGCTGGGCGCATCCGGCTCGGTCGCGGCCAGCTCGATGCGGCGTCGCGTCACGTAGACGATGTGGCCATCGCTCGTGGAGTACTGCTGGAGCGGATTGCCGTCGGCGAGCTGCGCCGCGTAGGTGGCGAGCGAGATGTCGGCGTCCTTGAGCTGCGTCGCGCGAGCGATCGCCGAGACGGTGCCGTCGGGGTGGTCGGCGCGACCGCGCTTGCCGGTGCCCGCCCAGGATTCCGGGACACGGAAGGTGATGTCGGCGTCGGCATCGACGCGGGAGGTGACCAGCGGCCAGTCGCGCGTCACCATTGGTCCGTAGAGCTTCGGCGCGATGTAGGCGCCGACGGTGTCGAGCAGTGCCGGTGCAGGCGGCGTCTTGGGCTGGTTCGGCTCGACCGGCAGTCGCGCCGGTGGACCCTCGAGCCGCTCGCGCAAGCGCTGCTCATCGTGGCAGCCCCCGAGCACGACCGAGCCCGCGGCGAGGAGCGCCACGAAGCCTGCGAGTCGATGTCGGCGCCAGCGTGCCACGTGGTTCAGCCCTGGTTCGTCGTCATCGCGCGCATGTCGAGCGCCTCGTCGAGCACCGATTCCTCGACGCCCAGCTCGCGGGCGACCTCGCGCAGCGTGCGGCCGGAGGCGTGCGCCTCGGTCACGATCTGCGACGCCTTGTCGTAGCCGATGAAGGGATTGAGCGCCGTGGCGACCGAGAGGCTGCCCTCGGCGAACGCCGCGAGTCGCTCGATGTTGGGGGTGATGCCATCGACACAGTTCACTGCGAACAGCGTAGTTGCATTGGTCAGGAAGCGCAGGCTCTGGAGGATGTTGCGCGCCATCAGCGGAATCGCGACGTTGAGCTCGAAGGCGCCCTGGATCGCGCCGTGCGTGATGGCGGTGTCGTTGCCGATCACCTGCGCGGCGACCTGCTGCAGCATTTCGACCATCACGGGGTTGACCTTGCCCGGCATGATCGAGGAGCCCTTCTGCAGGCTCGGAAGCTCGATCTCGGCGAGGCCGGCGCGCGGACCCGAGCCCATCAGTCGGATGTCGTTGGAGATCTTGATGCAGCTGACGGCCAGCACCTTGAGCGCGCCGGAGAGCTCGACGAGCGCGTCGCGCGATGCCTGCGCCTCGAAGGCATCCTCGGGCGCGCTGATCTTCAGCCCGCTGCGCTCGATGAGCCGGGCTCGCACCTGCGCGGCGAACTCAGCGTGCGTATTCATGCCGGTGCCGACGGCAGTGCCGCCGAGCGGGATCTGTCCGACGTGCACGAGCGTCGCGGCGACGCGCTCACGGCCGAGCCGGATCTGCGCGGCGTAGCCGGCGAACTCCTGGCCGAGCGTCACCGGGGTCGCATCCATCATGTGGGTGCGACCGCTCTTGACGAGGTCCTGGAACTCGACGGACTTGGCGAGCAGCGAGAGCTCGAGCGTGGTCAGCGCGGGCAGCAGCTGGTTCGTCGCGACGTCGAGCGCGGCGAGATGCACGGCGCTGGGGAACGTGTCGTTGGAGGACTGGCCCATGTTCACGTGGTCGTTGGCGTGCACGCCCTCGCCCGCGATGCTGGTCAGCACCTCGTTGACGTTCATGTTCGTCGACGTGCCCTAGCCGGTCTGTA
>JAOPYV010000201.1 GCA_025964435.1 Thermoleophilia bacterium
GACCGGATCGTGCCCGTGCTGCTGAGCGTCAAGGCGACGACCGAGCACATGATGGCCAGGACCCCGTTCCCCACCCACGAGGACGAGTACCGGATCGCCGGCGATGTCGCCGTGTTCACCTACTACCGCGGACGCGGCATGCAGTTCCAGCCGTTCGAGACCTTCAAGGTCGGCATGAGCTACGTGAACAGGATCGACCCCGAGGTCGACAAGGCCCGCGAGGTCGCCGACCGCATGTTGCAGCTGTCAGTCCGCACGGGAAGCGCGCTCGTCTGGGAGTACTACTTCCCGTTCGGTGGACCCGCGACGCCGTGGACCAGCTCCATCTCCCAGGCGCTCGGCACCGAGTTCTTCACCCGCACCGCGATCAACCTGCCGGAGGCCGAGCGCGCTCCGTACCTCGCCACGAGCGACGCGATGATCCGCTCCTTCCAGCGCTCGACGCGGATGGGCGGCGTCTCGGTCACCGAAGGGACCGGCCGCTTCTACGTGATGTATCCGTTCAACCCGGCGCAGCGCATCCTCAACGGGCACCTCCAGGTCCTCGAGAACCTCTCGCGCCTGCAGGCGCTGACGCCCTCGCCCGCCGCACAGGCCGTCGTCGACGCCGGCGTGGCTGGCGTGCTGCCGCTGCTGCCGAGCTTCGACACCGGCGGCTGGTCCAACTACCAGCCCGGACAGGAGGCCGAGCTCGGCTATCACGAGTTCCAGACCGAGCAGCTCGTGCGACTCGGCAAGCTCACCGGCAACACGACCTTCCGCGACTTCGGCGATCGCTTCCAGTTGTACCTGCTCACGCCGCCGACGGTCGTCGTGCCCGAGACCGGCTGGCTGCCGATCATCCCCGCCGTTGACGGCTACCGCGACACGATCGTCGTCAGCTACACGGTGAACAAGCGCTCGCGTGACGAGCTGCGCATCTACGACGTGGACGGCGAGCACGTGCGAACGCTCGGCACGAGCGGTGGGCGTGGCACGCACAAGGTGACGTGGGACGGCAGGACCGGCGCCGGCGTGATCGTGCCCGACGGTGCCTACACCGCCAAGCTCAAGACGACCGACGTCGTCGGCAACTTCCGCACCGGCGATGTCGTGCAGCAGCTGCGCGTCGAGCGCGACGTCGTCGCGCCGACGCTCGGCAGCATCGCGCTCACCCCGCGCGGCAGGACGACGATCGTCAAGGTCAAGGCCGCCGATCTCGGGAGCGCCTGGGTGAACGCCCGGATCGTGCTCGGGAAGACCTCGGTCGTCTCGCGTCGTGGACCGCGCATGGGCACGATCACGCTCGTCGTGCCGCGCACCGTCGCGCAGGTGCGCACAGGCGTGCTGCGCCTCGAGGATTCGAGCGGCAACGTGCTGGAGCATCCCATCGATTGATGGGTCGCCAGGGTCGGCCGTCCGGTACCCTAGTACCGTGACCACGCCCGATCCCCAGAGCTACCACGTCCTCACCTTCGGCTGCCAGATGAACGCGCACGACAGCGAGCGCATCACCGGCATGCTCGAGCAGCGCGGCATGGTCCCGGCAGCGGACCAGGCGGATGCCGACGTCGTCGTCTTCAACACGTGCACGATCCGTGAGAAGCCCGACCAGAAGCTGTACGACCAGCTCCAGCGCGTCAAGGGAACCAAGCGCCGTCGCGGCGGCAACCAGGTGATCGCCGTGGGTGGCTGCCTCGTCGAGGCGCATCGCGACAACCTGCTCGCGGAGTTCCCGTGGGTCGACGTCGCCTTCGGGCCCGGTCGGATCCGCGACCTCGGCAACTACCTCGAGCTCGCCGACGGCGAGGGTGCCGGCGTCGGCCACGTGCCGGGGGAGAGCGAGGGCTTCTACGGCATCGCCGATGAGCGCTCCTTCGCCAGCGAGCTGCCGACGCGGCGCGATCGCCCGCACCAGGCATGGGTGCAGATCTCGATGGGCTGCAACATGAAGTGCTCCTACTGCATCGTGCCGGCGGTGCGAGGCAAGGAGGTCAGTCGCCCCTTCGCCGAGATCGTGGAGGAGGTCGAGCGACTTGCCGCCGACGGCGTGCGCGAGGTGACGCTGCTCGGCCAGAACGTGAACAGCTATGGCAACCACCTGCCGCGGGACGGCTCGCCACGTACCTTCGCCGAGCTCCTGCGCGCCGTGGATGCGATCGAGGGGATCGACCGGATCCGCTACACGAGCCCGCACCCGGCGCACATGCAGGGTGACGTCATCGCCGCGATGGCGGAGTGCGCGGCCGTCATGCCGCAGCTGCACCTGCCGATGCAGGCCGGCTCGACCCGCGTGCTCAAGGCGATGCGGCGCACCTACTCGCGCGAGCGCTTCGTCGACCTCGCTGCGAAGATCCGCGCGGCGATCCCTGACATCTCCTACTCGACTGACATCATCGTCGGGTTCCCGGGCGAGACCGAGGCGGAGTTCCTCGAGACCGTCAGCCTCTGTGAGGAGATCCGCTTCGACGGCGCGTTCACCTTCATCTACTCGGCGCGCACCGGCACCGAGGCGGCCGCGATGGAGGCTGACTTCATCCCGCCGGCTGAGCAGCAGCGCCGGCTCGAGCACCTGATCGACGTCGTGCGCGGTATCGCGGAGGAGCGACACACGCGCCACGTGGGACAAGTCCAGGAGGTGCTCGTCGAGGGCGCCGCGCGTCGACCCGCGCACCACCTGCGCGGGCGCAGCCCACACAACGTGAAGGTCGTCTTCGAGGGCGACGCACCGGAGGGCGCGATCGTCCCGGTGCGCATCGTCCACGCCACGAGCGAGACGCTGCTGGGACGGCAGGTCACGACATGACGTTGTACGCCGTGTTCGGGCCGACCGGCTCGGGCAAGACCGAGGTTGCCGTGGCGCTCGCCGCCGAGCTGGGCACGGAGGTCGTCAACTGTGACCCCGCCCAGTGCTACCGCGGCCTGCCGATCCTCACCAACCAGCCCGGCCCGGAGCACGATGCCGTGGCACCGCATCGCATGATCGGGGTCTGGGGCCTCGACCACGTCGCCTCCTTCGTCAACTTCGCCGCGCAGGCCCACGCCGAGATCGACGAGCTGGTCGAGCGGACCGGCTCAGCCGTCGCCTGCGGCGGCTCCGGCCTCTACCTGCAGGCGGCGCTGACCTCGCTGCCCGACGGCGACGCCGGGGGAGCGCCCGAGCATGATCCCGCCGCGCGGGCGGAGCTCGAACGGCGCTTCGATGCCGAGGGTGGCATCGTGCTCCATGGCGAGCTCGCGAAGCTGGACCCGGATGTTGCGGCCCGGGTCCACAGGAACGATCGGATCCGGATCGTGCGCGCCCTGGAGGTCGCGGCGCGCGGCGAGAGCATCTCGCCCGCCGGTGGTTCCCACTGGGACGCACCGCGCCGCCACACGACCCAGCTGATCGGCCTGCAGGTCGAGCGACCCGTGATCCGCGACCGCATCGATGCGCGAACGCGACGCATGTTCGAGGTCGGCGTGCTGGACGAGGTCGCCGCGCTGGCCGGGCCCGATGGCTCGGCAGCCGACACCGCCTTCTCCGGAACGGCGCGCAAGCTGCATGGCCTCGACGACATCCTCGGCGTGCTGCGCGGCGAGTGGAGCCAGGCACGCGCGATCGAGCTCATGTCGACACGCACGCGCCAGTACGCCAAGCGGCAGGACACCTGGGCGCGGCGCTGGCCCGGACTGACATGGGTCGATGCGACCGATGCCGATGTCAGCCGGATAGTCGCGACGATCCAGGGCTAGACCTCATGGGCGGGATGTCCGGCGAACATGCCTGCACTACCATGCAGCGTGCTGCGCGAGGCCCAGTGCGTAGTCGGCCCACCACTGCCCTGCCGCCGGTCCGCCATTGCACGTACCATCGGACTCGCCGGGGCTCTTGATCCACAGGTAGGCGTCGACGAGCCCTTCACCCGTCTGCGTCGTCGGTCGCGCTCCCAGCGCACGGCCCGCGGCGTTGCACCACTCGCCGTTGCCGCCGACACCATTGCGGCTCGTATCGATCAGGAAGTGCTTGCGGCCGATCCCCTGCGAGATGGCGCGACCGTATGTGGTCTCACGGGCCGTGTCACTATAGTTGGAGATGTTCAGTGCGAACCCGTCGGACTGCGCGATCCCGGCGGCGGTGAGGCGGCGTGCCATCGTCGATGCCGTGACCCACGAGCTATTGCCCGCGTCGAGGTAGACGATGGCGCCGCGGCGTGCCTTCAGTGTCGCGACTGCCTCCTTGAGCAACGACGTGCGGGTCGACTTGTCGGTCACGCTCAGGCAGTCCATGTCGGCGAGGGCATCGGGTTCGAGGATGACCACCGCCGTGCCTGTCCCGATACCGTCTGCAAGCCCCTGAATCCAACTGCGGTAGGACGCCGGGTCGCTGATTCCTCCTGCGGAGTGGTGGCCCGAACAGTCCCGCAGGGGGATGTTGTACGCCACGAAGACCGCAACCTTCGTGCCAGCGGCACGCATCCTGTCTGCCACTGCGGCCTGGATGTCGCCGCTCCAGCTGCCCAGCCAGGTTGCCTTTGGCTGGTCGGCGATCTTGTCCATCTGCGCGGCGTCCGTGGGACGCGAGGTTCGCCAGGCAGTCGCCTGTGCTCGCGCGGGGTTCGCGCTCTCGTCGATCCACATGGTGGCGCCCGCGAGCGGATTGCCCGGTGGAGGTGGCGCGGTCGTCGTCGCGCCGAAGTTGAACCAATCGATACCGGCAGCTGGCAGGTACGACAGCAGGAGCACGAGGGTGCAGGCAAGCACGGCGTCGGCACGGTACGTCACGGCGGCGGGCCTTTCGATGGCTGTGCGTCCTCACCTCGGGGTGAGTTTGCCCGTGTCGAAGAGCGCGGATGGACTGGGTCCGGCTCGACGTACCCGGCACCAGCACCATGAATCTGGGTCCGTTCTCGAGCCTGTTGGCGCATGGGCCTGAAGTCTTCAGTCGGCCTGCTCGAGTCGCGCCATCGTCAGGCCGAGTGACGCGAGCTGCTCGTGGTAGAGCTCGGCGACCTCCTTGGAGCCCGTCCAGACGACGGCGGCGCCGCTGGTGTGGATCTCCGTCGCGAGCTCCAGGCCGCGATGGAAGTCGACCTTCGGCACGACGCGCGAGATGGCCATGGCGACGCCCTCGAACGTGTTGTGGTCATCGTTGCGCACGATCACGCGCCACGGGCGGTCGTGGTCGATCGCTGAATCATGCTCGAGAGTGATGCCGGTTCCGGGAGATGCGGTGCTCATCACCGGAATGATTCCACATCGGGCAGGTAGGATGACGACATGCAGTTTTCCAAGTGGCACGGCATCGGCAACGACTTCCTGATCATCACCGAGGAGGAGCTCGGCCGCGCGCGCGACGCGGGCGTCGCCCACGTCGACTCCTGGGAGGATGGGCGCCCACGGCTCGATGAGCAGGCGGTCATCGCGGCCTGCGACCGGCACTTCGGTGTCGGCGGCGACGGCATCCTCGTGCTTGGACCATCCGACACCGCCGATGCGCGCATGCTCATCCACAACGCCGACGGGTCGATGGCCGAGATGTGCGGCAACGGCATCCGCGTCGCAGCGCGCTTCCTGACCGAGGCCGGCGCCGTGGTTCCCAGCAGCTCGGGTTCGTTCGCGATCGAGACCGCCGGTGGCACGATGCGCCCGACGCTGCTCGACGATCGTCGCGTGCGGGTCGACATGGGCGCGGTCAGGTCGGAGGGGATCCTCGAGGTGGACCTCGCGACCGTGGACGCCGATCTCGCCGGACGATCGCTGACGGGCCGCTCGGTCAACGTCGGCAACCCGCACTTCGTGGTCCGTCGCGCCCCCGAGGGCCCCGACCTGCATCGACTGGGACCGCTCGCCGAGCGGCACCCGCGCTTCCCCAATCGCACCAACGTGGAGTTCTGGGAGGTCGAGGATGCCGCCGCAGGTCTCGTGCGCATGCGTGTCTGGGAACGTGGCGTCGGTGAGACGATGGCGTGCGGCACCGGTGCCGTCGCGGTCGCCTTCACGGCGCGTGCCGACGCCGACCTCGGCGATCGCATCACGGTGCAGCTGCCGGGCGGCGACCTCGACATCGAGTTCGACGGCGACACCGCCTACATGACGGGCGCGGCACACGAGGCATGGACCGGCGAGCTCGACCTCGCGCAGCTCGTGGCGGGCCTGCCGACGCATCGCCAGCCCGCACCGACCTCCTGACCAGCCGGTAGGCTTGTCGACGCGTCACCGACCACCCAAACACCTTCTCTAGGAGTGCCCCACGATGAGCCCACGTCACGCCGATCGCCTGGACCGTCTCGCGCCGTACATGTTCGCCGAGCTCGAGCGCAAGATCCAGGAGAAGCGCGATGCCGGCATCGACGTGATCAGCCTCGGCATCGGTGACCCCGACCTGCCGACGCCCGACGTCGTGATCGAGGAGCTGCGCCGCGCCGTCGGTCGTGGCGAGACCCACCAGTACCCGTCGAACCGCGGTCGCCAGGTCTTCCGCGATGCGATCACGTCCTTCTACGACCACCGCTTCAACGTGAAGCTCGACGCCGACACGCAGGTGCTGCCGGTGCTCGGTGGCAAGGAAGGCATCTTCCACATCTGCCAGGTGCTGCTCAACGTCGGTGACGTCGCCCTCGGGACCGACCCGGGCTACCCCGTCTACACGAGCGGCCCGCTGCTGACCGACGCCGAGCCGTTCCTGCTGCCGATCACCCCGGAGAATGACTTCAAGCCGGACCTCGCATCGATCCCGGCCGACATCCTCGCGCGCTCGAAGCTGCTCTTCCTCAACTATCCGAACAACCCGACCGGCGCCGTGATCGAGGAGGGGGACACCTTCTTCGAGGAGGTCGTCCAGTTCGCCAAGGACAACGACATCGTCGTCGTGCACGACAACGCCTACTCCGAGATCAGCTTCGACGGCTACCGAGCCCCGAGCTTCCTCTCCACGCCGGGCGCGATGGACATCGGCGTCGAGATGTTCTCGCTCTCCAAGGCATGGAACATGACCGGCTGGCGCGTCGGCGCCTGCGTCGGCAACACCGAGGTCGTGCAGGCCTTCTGGAAGTACAAGACGAACGTCGACAGCGGCATGTTCGACGCCGTGCAGCTCGCAGCCGCCAAGGCGCTGACCGAGGCACGCGATTTCCCCGACCAGATGAGCACGATCTACCAGCGCCGCCGCGATCTCGTCATCGACGCGCTGCGCGCCATCGGCCTTGAGCCGAACGCGCCCAAGGGCTCGATCTACGTCTGGGCACGCGTCCCGGAGGGGCAGACGAGCGCCGAGTTCGCGCAGCTCGTGCTCGACGAGGCGAACGTCGTCGTCTCGCCGGGTGCCAGCTTCGGCGCCGCCGGTGAAGGCTTCGTCCGCATCTCGCTGTCCACCCCGGATGATCGCCTCAAGGAAGCGATCAGCCGCATCGAGGACAGCATGCGCGTCACTGCCTGAGGGCCGTCGTCCCTGATCGGGACGTGGTTCGAGCGTCGTCCTGCATTCAAGTCCGGATGCACGGAGGCCGATGTGGTCGTGTCGGAGCCCCACGCCCATGTGGCGGCTCCAGACGCACCTGCATGACGCATCGCCCACCATTAGCGCGCGTGGCCTACCACGCCTGTGCACTGTCGGCCCTCGTGGTCGCGCTGGTGCACGTCGTCGGCGGGCCGCTCGACGTCCGCGAGTTCCTCCTGCTCGGTGGCGCCACCGTGCTGATCGGGGCGGGGCTCGGCATGCGGGTCCAGGACGTGCGGCGCAACGCCGGTGGAGCGTCCCAGAGCATGCATGCGGTGGTCGCCACGCTCGTGCTGTTCCTCGTCGGCACCTGGCCTGCCGTCCTCGCCGGCGCGATCGCTTCGGTCATCTACGACGTCTCCCGCGGCCGAATCGGCAGTCGGCTCGTCGGCAACCTGCCGACCCGCATCGTGCCGATCGCGGTTGCCGGTGTGCTGTTCGAGCTCCTGGGCGGCGCCGCGGGATCGATCAGCCTGCCGAGCGATTACCTGCCGCTGGTTTCGGCAGCCGTGACCTTCGCCGTCGTCAACGAGCTCTGCTTCATCTGGGATGCGATGAGCGCCCGCGACTTGGCACGCGCCCGCTGGCGCGACGAGCTGGACCGGCTCCCCGCGAACCTGCGCACGACGCTCCTCGAGAGCCTCGTCGGGGCTGGCGTCGCCGTGCTCTGCCTCGACAACCCGTGGACCGCACCGGTCGTGATTCCCCTGGCCGCCTCGATGTACCTGGCGCTCGACCGCGGCAACCGCGTGCAGCAGGTGACCGACCGCGCGCTCGAGACCTTCGCCAACATCGTCGACGAGCGTGACCGCTACACCTTCGAGCACTCCGACCGGGTCTGCGCCTATGCGCTGGAGATCGGTCGCGGCATGGACCTCACGGAGCGGCAGCTCGAGGCGCTCTACTGGACCAGTCGCCTGCACGACCTGGGCAAGGTGGCGGTCGACAACTCGATCCTCAACAAGCCCGGCAAGCTCGACATTGCGGAGTACGAGGTGATGAAGGCGCACCCCGAGGTGAGCGCTCGGATCCTCGCGAGCTTCTCCTTCGACGAGTACGACGCCGAGGTCGTGCGCTGCCACCACGAGCGCTACGACGGGCGCGGCTACCTCGGTCGCGAGGCCGAGGACGTGCCGCTCGAGGCATTCATCATCGCCGTGGCCGACGCATTCGACGCGATGACGAGCGATCGCCCCTATCGCGCCGCCCTGCCACAGCAGGTCGCGCTCGAGGAGATCGCCCTCGGACTCGGCACCCAATTCCACCCTGAAGCGGCGCGCGTCTTCCTCCAGCACATGGAGTTCGACATCGAGCGTAACCTCGCCGCCCTGGCCCGCCGCGACGTCATCGACATGGGCGACGACATTCGCGACGTGGCCTGAGATAGGCTGCCAACCAGATGAATGATTTCGAGATTCTCAATGAGCGCGTCCCCGAGCGTGCGGTCGTTGCAGCCATGCTGCCGGCCGGCGTCACGGAAGAGGTCGCACTGGAGGAGATCCAGGAGCTGCTGCGCACCGCCGGAGTCGAGACGCTCGGTGAAGTGACGCAGCGCCGCGACGAGCCGCACGCCACCACCTACCTGGGCTCGGGCAAGGTGGACGAGCTCAAGCACCTGGTCGAGCACCTCGATCCCGACATCGTCGTCGTCGACGATTCGCTGTCGCCGCGCCAGCAGCGCGCGCTGGAGGACCACCTCAAGCGCCGCGTGCTCGATCGCACCGCGGTCATCCTCGACATCTTCGCCCTGCACGCGCACACGGCCGAGGGCAAGGTCCAGGTCGAGCTGGCACAGCTGGAGTACAACCTGCAGCGCATGCGCGGCATGTGGACCCACCTCGAGCGCCTCGGTGCGGGTGGCGGCAACGCCGGCCCCGGCGTCGGCACGCGAGGCCCGGGCGAGTCGCAGCTCGAGACCGACCGCCGGCTCGCCCGTCGTCGCATCTCGCTGCTGCGCCGCAAGCTCAAGGAGCTCCAGGCCCGGCGCTCCACGCAGCGCTCGCAGCGCCAGGACTCGATCATCCCGAAGATCGCCCTCGCCGGTTACACCAATGCCGGCAAGTCGACGCTGCTCAATGCGCTGACCGGCGCCGAGGTCAGCATCGCCAACCGTCTCTTCGAGACGCTGGATCCGACGACCCGTGCCTACGAGCGCTCCGGTCGGCGCTACCTCGTCACTGACACCGTCGGCTTCATCGAGCGACTGCCGCATCAGCTCGTCGACGCCTTCGCCTCGACGCTGGAGGAGACGCTGCTCGCCGACCTCGTGGTGCTCGTGGCCGACGGCTCGAGCGACGACGACAAGCTCGACGCACACCTCGCTGCCGTCCGCGAC
>JAOPYV010000205.1 GCA_025964435.1 Thermoleophilia bacterium
TTAGGAGTTGCAGTCATGTAGATGCGCTTCGAGGCGCTCAGCAGTCCATTGTCGTGGACCTTGACGAAGTTCGAGTGCTCGCTGTCGGCCAGCACCACGCCCGCTGTTCGATGTGCCTCATCACAAATGACGAGATCGAACGTCCCCAATCCCTGCTCCTGCGCGTCAGTCAGGACACCGATCGATTGATATGTCGAGAACACGACCGTCATCGCGTCACTCGCTGCTGTGGCGCCGATTCGCGCGACAAGCTTGGTGGGGTCGGTAGTAGGCGGCTCGGGAAGATCCACTGTCGATTGATCCCGGTCCGATGCGCTGTCTCCGCGCCCCACGCGAACATCCGAGCAGACAGCGAAAGGTCGAATCTTGACCTCAGTCTGCGCCATCCACTCGCGCAGGGTTTGACTGAGAAGCTGGATGCTAGGGACGAGGAAGAGGACCGTGCCGCCTTCGCCAACGAGATCCTCGGCGATCTTCAGGCTCGTGAATGTCTTGCCTGTCCCGCACGCCATGATGAGCTTGCCGCGATCTTGATCGCTCAGCCCGTTGCGGACGGCTTCGAGCGCTTCTTCCTGATGGGGGAAGAGCTTCTTGGGACCCTTGAAGGCAATCTTGTCGGGGGTCTCGATGGACCACCGCGACCAATCGAATGCGGCCTCGTCCAAGAGCAGGACATCAATACGCTGCACCTGACCTTGGAGCTTCTCCTCGGCGTTCTTGCTCCATCGGCCTGCCGTATCGAAGATGTATCGACGGGTGAAGTTGAAGTCGGGACGGTAGGACAACGCGAGAAATGAATCGATGTCACCAGCGCTAACCGTGCTGTGTTCTCGGTAGAACTTGCACTGGATGGCTGTCCACCCATCGTCGTCACGATTCTTCGCCACAAGGTCGATACCAATGTCGGTGACACCAGCTCGACCTTCCCATTCGGTCCAGCGCTCGACTCGGGTGAACCGTTGCTGCCACTCTGGACTCTGTTCGAGAAAGGCCTTGACGAGCAGTTCGAACTTATCGCCCTTGTCGCGCTCGTCGATCGATGCAGCGCGAAGGGTGTTGAGTACGTCGTAGACGCTCGTGGTGCTCATGTGCCGATACCAATCCGTAAATCTCGTCGCCCGATACGACTTCGGCAGGTGCCGCCCACAGTCGTCGATGCATTGCTGAATGGCAGGGCTGTGTTCCTACACGCGCGCACGTTGGCGAAAGAGGATGCCCCCACGAGATTCTACGGACCCGAGTCCGGTTCCTCGTGACGACGCGTTCTCCCTCAGCACCCGCAACCGCATTCGGCACAAAATCGTCACAGAGTTCGCACAGACAGGAGGCGCGTCCTCCGCTACCTTCAGAGCATGGCACTTGAACCGCACCGGGCATCGGCGATCGAGTACATCGGCCTCACCATGATCCTGTCTATGGTGACGCTCGGTGTCCTCGCGGCGATCGCCCCGGAAACCGCGTTGAGAGCCATCCTGCGGGTCGTTCTGCACCCGGCAGGGGCATAGCTCGGATCAGCAGTTTCGACCGCTTCGTGTCCCAGATCTTCACGGTGTCGGCGTGAGGGTTCCCGGGAACACATCGCTGATGACGGACCTCGACCTCACGACCGCGCAATACAAGGTGTTCAATCGCGCGTTCGACAAGTGCAAAGACTTCTGTGACGCTCTGCTCGCCGCGCTTCGGCTCCCGGAGGAACATCGATCTTGGCAGATGCTGCGCGCGATGTCCGAAGCGGTCATCGTCGCGTACTGCGTCCCGTTCTACAGAAACGACGACGACATGGGCGCACGGTTCAGCCTGCCAAAGGAGCTTGACGTTTTCCATGAGCCAGAACTGAAGGCAGCGCATCTCCGCTTGCTCGAACTGCGCGCTGGCGTGGCACATTGCGACATGTCTGTGACGGGCGAACGGTACACGTTGGAGTCTGCTCCCGGCCTCGACGAGCACAGCTACACCGAGTTCGTTCTCTCGGAGCGGTCGGTTCGCCTGATCCGCTACATGGCCGACCACCTTGAGGGCAGCATGTTCACCCTCGGCTGGTTCAAGCGACGGGAGGAGGCAGGGGCGACCGGCGTGGGCACAAGCACCCGACTGCACATCGACGAGCGTCTCGAAGTGCTCGACGACGCGGCGTGGGCCGTCTTGTCGGAGTCGTTTAACGAGCGATTGTCCGGCATCGCTAGCGACCCCGATGAGTGACCTCTGGCGCACAAAACTTCGGTCCGTCAAGCCCGGAGTGAATCACGAACGACAGGTCGCGTACTGCATTGAGCGCGAGGTCATCGGGATCGGATGGGGCATGGATCGTCCCTCTGGCACAGCGCTTGACGACGTACTTGCCGTGGTCAGGAACGACTGGAACCTCCGAACCGCTGCCCATACGATCCGTCGCTTTGCCGAGGCGAAGGACGGCGAGTTCATCTGGACAAGGGACACCTTCGGCCGCTACCGCTTGTGCCGACTCGAAGGCCCGTGGCGCTACGAGAATGACCCCGAAAGTGCCGCAGTAGATATCCATCAAGTCCGTGACGTGTCATGGATGACCGCGCCAGCCAACGACCTGCAAGTGCCCGGTGCAGTCATCCGCTGCTTTGTTGGCACCGGGTCGAGCTTCAGCCGGGTCCGGAACAAGTCCGCTCGGATGCTGACGGAGCGTATTTGGGCGATGGCGGCAGGCGCAGAACCGGAGCCATTGGGCTTCTCGCCGAGCCAAGTGCTGGCTGACATGCTCGATCCATACGACGTGGAAGATCTGATCTACGTCTGGCTACAGGTGACGATGGGATACATCGCGCTACCACGCTCTCGGAAGCGCGATACGCCTGTGTATGAGTTCTCAATGCTGCATGCAAAGAGTGGTCGCCGGGGCATCGTTCAGGTCAAGACCGGAAGAACTCCGGTAGACATCGACGGATTGGCCAAGGCCCTCGACTCGGATACGGACGCATTCGCGTTCGCAACTTCCGGGCGCTACGCCGGAGCGGACTCGCGCGTGTCCGTGATCTCCGAGAACGAGCTGCTGGAGTTCGTTGCCGAGCATCCTCAGTACCTGCCAGAGCGCATCCGCTGGATGTTCGAGTTGGCAACGTAGGAACCGACGCGAGTCCACGCACGTCCAAATCGCGTCCAAACCGCGTCCAAACCGGCGTCCACGACAGGGACTCACCGACCATGCGTGTCCAAGTGTATTGCGCCGAGACCGGCTTGAAGGGCGGACTCGGGGGGACCCGTGAAGACCGGGGTGGACATGCCACTTGTCCGTCCGAATGAAGGGGTCTGCTGGTGGGCGTGGTGCCGGTGATCGGACCCGTGCTGCTCACCGTGCATGAGGCCCCAAACGCTGGAATCCCTCTCTGGCAGTGAAGGGGTCACCCCCAGCACAGCATTTCGACCTGGCCGCAATACAGCGCTGCCCGCCGAAGCCATCCTGCGACCTATTCGCAGCAAAGCGGAGTTCATTGGGGTCGGATGGGGACCTCCTCGAACCACAACGCTCAAGCGACTGCTTATTCCGGGCGATACGCGGGTAATATGCAGTCGATGGATACTTCGCTCACGCCCGGCCGCCTATTGGAGGCTCTCACCGCGCTCGGCGCCGTGCTCACCGAAGCCGGCGAGCGGCACGAGTTCGTGGTCGTCGGTGGAGCGAGCTTGTCGCTGCGAGGGCTCATCGCTCGATCGACCGCGGACGTCGACGTGCTCGGCCACATCGCCGACGGTACTATCGAATCGGTCGTTCCGCTCCCCCCCACGGTGCTCGCAGCTGCTGATGCCGTGGCAGATGCGTACGGCCTGCAGCGCGGCTGGTTCGGCGACGACCGAACCGCCGGCCTGCTGACATCGTCGCGGCCGCTACCTCGAGGCATGGCCTCACGCGTCGAGCGCGTGACATTCGGCAGCGGCCTTGTGCTCGACCTCGCAAGCCGCGTCGACATCATCTGCCTCAAGCTCGACGCGGCGTTCACGCTCGGCGACGACACGATGCGCACGAAGCATCATCGGGATCTGGAGGAGCTCGCGCCGACAGATGACGAGCTCTCAGCGGCAGCAGCCTGGGTCGAGGTGGGAATCGCGCCGAGCCAGACGCATGACGACGAGCTGGCAGCACTCCTCACATGGATTCGGAGTCGCCGCTCATGAGCAGCCTCACGCGCGACGTAGATGGAGCCATCGCCGAAACCGCCTGGAAGCTGCTGGGCGCGGTAGGCATGTCGACGAGCACCACGACGGCCGTCGGAATACCCGTGGACGTCGAATCCGCATTGGTGCTTGCCGCGATGTCAGCTGACGGCCGACTCGTCGAGGAGGCACGCGACTGGGCAGTGACCTACCAGGACCTGATCGCCCGCCCCGCACTCAAGCGACGAATCGCTGCACTCGACGACGCAATGTCGGAGCGCTGGGCCAGCTTCGCCACACCACTCGGGCCCTGGATGTCAGGCGCGTTCCCCGGCGCCGAGCGCGGTGCCGATTCGACGTGGTCTCCGACGCGACGCACGCGTCGAGCGAGCATCGGCGCTGATCCCGCCTGGTCACTGCTTCGCTATCGGGCCGTGTTCGGGACCCAGGCCCGCGCGTCGGTGCTGCACCTGCTCGCCAATCCCGACATCGGGCGCGGCTGGACCGCCGATGCGCTCGCCCGCTCGACCGGCTACGCCAAGTACTCGGTACGTGAAGCGCTCGACCGCTTGGCCGAGGCCGGCGTCGTACGCATCGTGCGTGTCGGCAACGCCGACCGGTTCTCCGCCGTTGAACCCCTCGCCATCCAGGGCCTTGCGGGCGATCCGGGCCGCTCCATCGTCGACGCTTCGCTCGTGCTCGATGCCTTTCTGCATCTGCGCCGCGCCGCAGTCGCCATCGATGGCGGCGGCAAGGTCGCTGGCGCGATCACCGCACATACCGAGCTGCAGGCCGGCGAGCACGTGCTGGGTTCGCTCCACCTTCCAGCGCCTGATCGAGCCGACAGCGCGCAGGCGCTCGCGACCGTGCTGAGCAGGTACGTCGCCCATAGTGCGGAGCGTCTGGCCGGTGTCGAGCGAGCATTGTGGCCGTGGTGATGGTCGCGAGCTGGGAAAGCGGACGCCGCATAGCCCCACAGATTGCACGAAGGCAGCACCTTCGGCCCACAGCAGCACTGTAGGGTTACGAGTATCGGAGCAGCGGAAATCGGGCAAAACCGTCGCGAGGCGGGGACGCAAATCCAAGGGCCTCATTCCCGAGAGGTAGCCTGGCCGCCTGATGCGTCCCCTTGTCAGGAGGCATGAATGAAGGCTCGTACGCCCTTGCGCCCCTGCGGGGGACACTTCGGTCGGACCAAGCGTCTGGCACTGATCGTGGTCGGGGTGCTCGCGCCCCTGTGCGCCATGGCATCGCCCGCGACGCACGCCGCCACTGCCACGCTCGGCCCGGTCCTCGTCTCGCCATCGACTGTCAGCGCGATCCAGGTGCGCGCCAGTTTCCAGGATCCGAGCAAGGCGAGCCAGACGTGGACGTGGAGCTTGCTCAACTGGTCCGCGAATGCGTGGGCGGCGATCGGCGACCTACTAGCCACGAGCATGGCATCGAGCGCTTCGGTCACGACGCCCGCATCGCCCGGCCGGTGGATTCCGCCGAAGCGCCTCACCTGGTACTGGCAGCTTTCCGGGACCGTCTCCAACCTCAACCGCGCGAACGTTGCAGCGTACGACATCGACGGGTTCGACAGCTCCGCCGCGACGGTCACGACGCTCCACGACAACGGCAAGAAGGTGATCTGCTACTTCAGCGCCGGTACGTCGGAGGATTGGCGCCCGGACTTCGCCTCCTTCCCCGCCGCGGTCAAGGGCTCCAACGTCGATGGCTGGGCAGGGGAGAAGTGGCTCGACGTCCGCGCGATCTCGACGCTCAGGCCGGTCATGGTAGCCCGGATGCAGATGTGCAAGGACAAGGGGTTTGACGCGGTCGAGCCGGACAACGTCGACGGCTACCAGAACAGCAGCGGTTTCCCGCTGACGGCGGCAGCCCAGATCGCCTACAACAAGATGCTCGCGGCGGAAGCGCACCGTCTCGGACTCGCGGCATTCCTGAAGAACGACGTCGACCAAATTGCCGCACTCGAGCCCTTCTTCGACGGCGCGTTGAACGAGGAATGCGCGAAGTACTCCGAATGCGGTGAATACAGCGTGTTCCTCAACGCGAACAAGCCCGTGCTGCAGGCGGAGTACGGCGCCAAGAAGGCCACACGGTGCGGATCGGCGAACACGGCCGGTCGGATGGCCGTGTACTTCAACCTCGAACTGAACGGACAGGTGTTCAGACCGTGCTGGGGCTGAGGTGGGACACCGCTGGTCGCTGACCAGGCGATCGCCGGGGCGTCTCCCGAGCGTCTACACCGCCCACCGCTAGGATGTGACGCGTGTCCCGTTCGCCGCAGCCGACTGGATTCGACGCGGCGCTGATCCTCGACACCGCGCGCGAAGCCTTCATCGCCATGGACCGCGACGGTCACGTACGCGAGTGGAATCGCGCTGCCTGCGACACCTTCGGCTGGTCACGTGCCGAGGCGCTCGGCGCTGAGCTCGCCGAGCTGATCATTCCCGAGGAGCTGCAAGGCGCGCATCGCGCCGGACTGGCGCGCTTTCTCGATACCCGCGAGGGACCGGTGCTCGACAAGCGCGTCGAGCTGCCGGCGCTGCACCGCAGCGGCCGACGGCTGACGGTCGAGATCACGATCTCGGCGCCGGTCACCGACGACGGCGTCTTCTTCCACGCCTTCGCGCACGACATCACCGAGCGCACGCGGCGCGACCGCTTCCAGCGCGCACACCTCGCCGTCACCGAGGCGCTGGCGATCGCCGACGCGTCCGACATGCCGCACCTCGTGCTCGGCGCGCTGGCCGAGGCCGGCGAGTGGAGCTACGCGGGCTGGTGGGCTGTCGACCCGGAGGCGGACACGCTGCGCCGCTATGTCGCCTGGAACCGCGACGACGACGCCAATGAGGCCTTCGCCGCGACCAGCCAGACGGCGCGCTTCAGCCGCGGCGACGGCATCCCGGGCCGGGCTTGGGAGCTCGGCGAGGCGATCTGGGTCGAGGACCTGTCGGTCGACCGGCGCGGCCTGCGCGGCCCGGCCGCGGGCGCTGCCGGACTGCGCGCGGGCGTCGTCGTGCCGCTGCGGATCGGCAGCGAGGTGGTCGGGCTGATGGAGTTCTTCGGCGAGTCGCCGCGCAGCGAGGATCCGACGCTGATCGCGCACCTGACCGCCGTTACGGCCCAGGTCGCGCAGTTCGTGGCCCGCTCGCGCGCCGAGCGGCGCGCGGCAGAGGTCCAGGACGCCTTCGTCGCCAACATCTCGCATGAGCTGCGCACGCCGCTGACCTCGATCATGGGCTTTGCCCAGACCGCGCTCGACCACGACTTCGATGCCGCGCAGTGGGCGGCGTTCATGCAGATCATCCATCAGCAGTCGCAGCGCCTCGGTCGGCTCGTGGAGGATTTGCTCGACATGTCCCGGCTGCAGTCGGGCGCCGTACAACTGGTGTTGGCGCCGGTCGATCTGGTCGCCGTCACCCGCGAGGTGCTGGCCGAGCTCGATGAGCCGACCTGCGACGTGTGCCTGCTCGAGGGCGCCGGCATCGCGATCGCCGACGTCGACTTTTGCCGGCAGATGCTGATCAACCTCGTCGCCAACGCGCGCCACTACGGCGACGGCGCCGTAGCGATCGAGATCGCGGCCGACGGCGACACGGTCGAGGTGGTCGTGATCGACGAAGGCGACGGCGTGCCGGAGTTCTTTCGCGAGCAGCTCTTCGATCGCTTCACCCGGGCCTCCTCCGTGCAGGAGCTGCCCGGCACCGGCCTCGGCCTCGCGATCGTGCGCGAGCTCGCCCAGCTGCAGGGCGGCGATGCCCGCTACGAGCCCGCAGCGACCGGCGGCTCGCGTTTTGCGCTCACGCTGCCTGCGGCGTAGTGACGCTCGTAAGCCTCAACCACTCCAGCCAAGGACGCCGAGCTGCCATTCGCCACGAGCGGTACCTGCGAGCACCGGATCGAGGAAGCGCGTTGTGATCTCGAGCGCATCGTCCATCCCGATTGGCACCTCTCGGCCGCCCGTGCCCCAACTCCGACTCCACTGCGTCAGCTGCTCCTCCAACAACAACATCCTCGACGGGAGGCCGCTCGGCAGCGCAGAAGACCGAATCGCCGCTTCCGTCTCGATGCGACGAGCAAGTTCAGTCGCATCGATACCAGCCACCTGTTGCGCGATCATCGCCACATCGGCCAAGTCGCGCCACCTAGTGGAAGGGATGTCGCCACGCATCTCATGGATCGCGCAGACCTTGTCCGCCAGCTGCTGCGTGACAGACAGGATGACCACGATGGCGGTTCCGAGCTGAGCGATGCCAAGTGGTGGGGGAACATCGATCGGAGGGTCCGCCGCAATTGATTCCCGTACCGGCCCGATGTCAATTGTGAATCGATCGAAGCGGCGGCCACCCAGCATGGCATCGATCGGAACCTCCAGCGCACCGGTCGAGTCCTCCCGCGCTCCCGGCAGATCGACCATGAACTGGAAGAAGTCGTCGCCCGGCTCCTGTAGCACCCGTCGCAGGTCCTCAAGCGCCACCGCGTGGTCCAGTCGGTCCCCGATCCATGCCACGTCGATATCGAGACTTGGCCGACTGGGATCCAGACGCAGCTGAAGCGCCACGCCACCCTTGACTACCCACCGCCCTTGCGTAGACCCGCCTAGGCGACGAAGGGCGGAGTGAAATACGGCATCGCGGCGTAGCTGATTGACCCGCCGATCACGGTAGTTCCTCGCGTCCGCACCCTCGAGGTCTCGCTGGGCCGCTTCGACTACGGCCTGTTCCTTTGCTGCGCGGTTCAGCGCGTCAGCCATCGCCTCAGGCGATCCATATCGCGGAGCGGCTGTCATTCCGCGCTCCCCGTAGTCGTACGTGCATGGTCAGCGATCCACTGCTGCGACGGGCGGCGTCGACGATCGATGACGTCTTTGAGCTGACGACTCGTGACCATGCGCCGAGCTAGCGCATCATCGAGCGCTCGCTCCACGTAGTCGCGACCGACATTGGAGATCGACAGGTCGACGATCGTCCGCGCGACAGTGGTCACCGGGATACGTCCGCGCTCGATGAACTCCCAGTCGTCCCGATCGAGTGATGCAACCCGGATACGTGTCGCTCCGATCGTCGTCGACCGTCGAGTACTGCTGGTGAAGGTCGCCACGTCTGCGGGAAGATTGCCGATTCGATGGAGGTCAGCAGCACTCTCATGCGATGCCACCACAGTCGGATGAGGCTCCCAGGGGAGGCGGCCTGCATCGAGTGCCAGATATCGAACGTAGAGATCCTCCCGCACGAGCGACGGCACACGAGCACCGAAGTTGACGCGGTAGACCCCATGCAGCACTCGCTCCAGGTAGCCGTCCTGCACGAGGCGCACGAGGCGCGCATCGTCGATGCCCCGTAGCTTCGCCTGGGCAGTGGTGACGAACCCGTCCTGCTGATTGAGGATGGCGCCGAGCCGTTCGATGACTGCTGGTTGTGGGCGGGCCATGGACCCCCTATACCAAACTTCAGGTTTTTCGGTAGCTCTGTGCCATTCAGGGTGTGACTGCAGCGTCGAATATGGCTCTATTGATAGATAACGCGTAGAGCCGCGAACCATGTATTACCGAATTCCCTGTCAACGCCAGAATGCGGTTCGGCCCACCCTGCCCAGTACGAATTGCGCAGATCGTGACGGATGGTGGGTCACAAGTCGGTGATCTTCCGAGATACTGGTCGAGGTCGCCATTTCGGCGTCCCTGAACGAACGGCAGCGAACACGTGATTTCGGCGATCAGCTCAGCGATGCGGACGAGTGCTCCTCGTCCGACGCTGCCTGCGCCCGATCCCGCCAGCGCGCCCGATGACGACGACGACCCGCAGGTCGCCAGCACCGTCGATGCGACGCTCGTCGACTTCGCGCCCGACCTGACCGTCGTGCAGCCCGCCGACCGCGGCAGCGACGCCGAGTTCGGCTCCAACGACCACCGCGCATTCCTGCCGCAGGCGCAGGGCATCTTCGCCGCGAGCGCCGTCGGCGGCGTCGGTCAGCAGCAGTTCCCGTCGCCGTCGCTCACGCAGCAGCGCGGCAACGCTTCCTACGCGACCGGCTTTGATCGCGCACCGGCCTTCGCCGACGTCGCCCGCTCGACCGGCCTGACCGGCGCTGTCGCGGCCTACGCCGCGATGCGCGACCGCTGACGGAGCCCACCGTGAGCCGCCCGATGCCGAAGCTGTCGGGGGTGTGTCACCGCTTCATCGATGCCAACGGCCTTCGTGTCCACGTCGCCGAGGCGGGACGCGGCGAGCCGCTCGTGCTGCTGCACGGCTGGCCGCAGCACTGGTACAGCTTCCACCGGATCATCCCGCAGCTGGCGCGCCGCTTCCATGTGATCGTGCCCGACATGCGCGGCTTCGGCTGGACCGACGCGCCGTCCGGCGGCTACCGCAAGCGCGAGCTGGCGGCAGACACCATCGCCGTGCTCGACGCGCTGGGTATCGACGATGCCGTGGTCGCCGGCCATGACTGGGGCGGCATGATCGCCTGGCTGCTGGCGGTCGAGCATCCCGAGCGCGTACGGCGCCTGATCGCGATGAACACCGGGCACCTGTGGCCGAAGGCGAAGCCCGAAGTCGCATCGAGCGTGCTGCGCCTGGCGACCTACCAGCCGCTGATCGCGGCGCCGCTGACCGGCCGGCTGCTGGTGCGGCGCGCAATGCTGCCGCTCGTGGCCAAGCAGATGCGTGCAGCGGGCACGTGGAGCGACGCGGCCGCCGCGAGCTACACCGACCAGTTCGACGACACCGATCGGGTGCGCGCGAGCGTCGCGCTGTACCGCGCCTTCCTGCTGCACGAGGCGGGACCCTGGCTCGCCGGCCGCTACGCCGACCGCCGCGTGACGGCGCCGACGCTGGTGATCCACGGCGACGCCGACGAGGTGTTGCGCCCGTCGATCCTGCGCGAGCTCGAACATCACGTCGACGACCTGCGCGTCGAGATCATTCCTGGCGCCAACCACTTCGTGGCCGAGGATGTGCCCGACGAGGTCAGCCGCCTGCTGCTGGAGTTCGCAGCAACCTAGCGCGCAGTCGCCAGCTTCGGCCGTGCCGTGTTTGCCGGCAATTCGAGCGGACACAGACGGGGGTGACTGCCGACTCCCCTCGGCGAATTCCACGCTTTGGAGCACTCCCATGATTCTGCGCATCGATCGCTGGTTGACCGAACTTCCCCCGCCCTCGGAGCCCGACCCCGAGGGCGCGAACATCGTCCAGGAGCTGATGGGCGGCAAGTTCGGCGAGATGTCGACCTTCCTCAACTACACCTTCCAGTCCTTCAACTTCCGTGACCGCCAGAAGGCGCGCCCGTTCTTCGACCTGATCTCCAACATCGCCGCCGAGGAGTTCGGCCACATCGAGCTCGTCGCCGCGACGATCAACTCGATGCTGACCGACGACGCGAGCATCGCTGACAAGGTCGATCCCGCGAACTCGCCGCTGCTGGCGCTCGCGGGCATGGCGGGCATGAACCCGCACCACTTCGTCAACGGCGGTCGCGGCGCGCTGCCCCAGGATTCGCGGGGGATTCCGTGGACGGGTGACAACGTCGTCTCGACCGGCGACCTGCTCTTCGACCTGACCCACAACTACTTCCTCGAGACCGGTGCGCGCTCGGGCAAGCTGCGCGTCTACGAGGCGGTCGACCACCCCGCGGCCCGTGCGCTGACCGGCTACCTGCTCGTGCGCGGCGGCGTGCACCAGCTCGCGTATGCGCGCGCCGTGGAGAACCTGACCGGCACCGACCTGTCCAAGCTCTTCCCCGGGCCGCGCGTGCCGTCGATGTCGATCAAGGAGTCGCGCCCCTACATCGAGCGCGGTGACCATCGCCGCCTCTACCGCTTCTCGCCCGACGACTACCGCGAGCTGGCGGCGGTCTTCAACGGCAACCATCCGGAGACCGGCGAGCCGCTGGAAGTCGTGGACGAGGATCCGTCGGTGCGACCGATCCCGACCGACCTGCCGTCGCAGAACGACGTCTTCTCCCCCGGCTACTCGACCGAAGAGATCAAGGAGATCGCCGACCAGCTGCGCAAGAAGGCGGGGCTGCCCGACCAGCCGATCGGCGACGTGACCCCGGTGCCGCGCACGCCAGCCGCCAAGCGTCGTGCGCGACCGAAGCCGAACTCCGCACGCGCGAAGGCGAGCATGCCAACCAAGGCAGCGCTCAGGCCGGCGGAGACGGCGCAAGCGCGCAGCGACGCCAAGACCGCCAAGCCGGCCGCACGCAAGGCCGGCACCAAGCCCGCCGCGCAGACCTCGCCAAAGCCGGCCGGTACGCGCAAGAAGGCGACTGACGCGACGGGTGGCGGAGCCGTGAAGGCTCGAGCGAAGCGCCCGAGCAAGGAGTAGCGCTCAGCGGCCGCGAGGGTGCGGCCTCAGTGCTTGTCGATCACCACGCGGTCCCAGCGGACCATGCCGTACGGATCCACGCTGTAGCCGCGCACCCAGGGCTGCGCCGCCGTCAGGTAGCGCTGCGTGTAGAGCGGCACGACGGGGAAGCTGCCGGTCGGACCGGTGAGGCGCTGCTCGAGGATGCGGAAGTCAGCGAGCCGCTTGGTGAAGCCGAAGTTGGTGAACAGCCGGTAGTAGGCGGTGTCGTACTGCTGGTTGCAGTAGTTCGAGACGTTGAACCCGTTCTTCACCTCGTGGCAGCTCATCAGGGCGTACACGTTGGCGGGGTCTGCGTAGTCAGGGATCCAGCCCTGCAGCACGATGTCGACGTCGGCGCGAATGGGCGAGACGCCGTAGCCGACCTTACTGAGCTGGGAGCCCGGCACCGCATTGAGGACGACGGTGACACCGACTGCTGCGAGCTGCGTCTTGATGCCCTCGGCCACCGTGAGCGCTGGCGCCGATCCGGTGACGTGGTACAGGTTGAGCACGTTCGCGTTGTTCCAGCCTCCCGCGGCCAGTTCGGCCGTCGCCGCAGCGATGTCAGCCGAGCCGTCGGTCTTGAGGAGCGTCGGCCCCGACGTGGCGTAGGAGCCGCCCGTCATCGACGGAGACAGGAACGTGCTGAGGGCGGAGAGTGACGGGTCCGGCAGGAGCGCGTTCCGGTTGAGCGCCAGCGCGATGCCGCGGCGGACCTTCGAGCTGCGCAGGCGCACGTTCGTCGTGTTGAGGTATGCGTACTGCGTGTCAGCTGACGGGGCTGCGGTCAGCTTGATGCCGCTGCCCTCGAGCGTGCGGAGCGACTCGGCGCGCGCGGCGTAGGGCGCGGTCGCGTCGAGCTTGTCCGCGGCGAAATTCACCGTCGAGCCACCAGTGGTGACGAAGGCAAGTCGCTGCAGCTTAACCGCCTTGGCGCCCCAGAACCGGGGATTGCGCACGGTCGAGAGCTGCTTGCTGCTTGCGGCCTTGAGCACGAAGGGTCCACTTGAGACGAGCGAGCCCGGCTTGGTCCAGGCCGTCTTGGCACGCGCGATGACGTGTGATGGAACCGGCGTGAAGATCGGCAATGCCAGCAGCGTCGGGAACGTCGCATCGGCGACCGACAGGTCGAACACGATCGTCCGCGCGTTCGGCATCGACACCTTCTTGACATGGCTCGCGAAGCCGCCGAAGTAGTTGACCTTGCGCGAGCGGTTGAATGCCTGCACGACGTTCTTGGCGACGACGGGGGACCCGTCGCTCCAGCGCGCATTGGTGCGCAGTCGCACCGTATAGCGCTTGCCACGGTTGCTCATCACCGGCGCGCCGGCGGCGAGCTGGGGCTGTACGCCTCGCGGACCCACGTAGTAGAGCGGCGCGAGGAAAGCGTTCTGCACTGTCACGACGTCGCTGTTTGCTGTCCGCATCGGGTCGAGTGCGGTCACCGGGATCCTGGCGCCGATCGCCACGCGCAGGCTCTGCTGGGCGGGCGCAGCGAGCACGGCGTGGGCGCTCGCGGGCAGGGCGAGCGCCACGGCGGCGATGACGGATATGGGTAGCAGGCGAACGTTCACGGAAGCTCCGGTTTTGGATGGTCGAACAAGCTGGCCCACCCTACATGGCCCACGCCGCGCATCGCGTTGGATGATTTTTGTCCCATCCGCGAGCGGATTTCGTCACAGTGCGCGCGCATCTCGTCACACCAGCTGCGCGACGCTGTCAGTCCCCCAACGAGAGGACTTTCGCGATGCCACTGGACCAGACGCTCACCAAGCCCGAGCTCGTGCTCGACATGCTCGAATCGATGCGCGACGTGCTGCTCGGCACGAGCCCGCTCGCTGCGGAGGTCGAGGTCAGCCTCGGCACGATCGGCTGGTTCCTGACCGCGCCGGACTTCGCGCGCGGCAGCTTCGACGACCACCCCTTCGGGCGCTGCGCGGCGATGCCGAGCATGCGGCTGCTGAGCGAGGAGATCGACACCTTCCCCGAGCACGACGACGTCGCGCTCGCGCTCAACCGCGTGCTGGCGTCGCTCCAGCCGAACGAGCCGGAGCTGCGCGATGCGGCACGCGCCAATGAGCTGATCCTGCTCGACCGCGGCGCGCAGGCGCCGGAGTGGACGACGCAGCTCGATCGCTGGGAGCTGACCGAGGCGTGGCAGCTCAGCGAGGCCGCGCCAACCGGTCTGGGCGCGCGGCTGGCCAGCGTCCTGGGCTGGCGCCACCCCTGCGGCGAGGAGCACTGCCTGATCGTCGACAGCGATCCGCGCAGCTACGACCACATCGAGGCGATCGGCAGCTTCGACTCGACGCGCGAGGTCGTGGCGCAGATCCGGAGCGAGCTCGCCGAGCTCGGACCCGACGCGCCGATCGTGCTCGAGCCCGCCGATCGCAGCGAGCTGGGTTCGGCGATCCGTCGCTCGATCGCCAAGACGTACCTGCATGATCTCGCGCGCCTACGCGAGGACCTGCCGTCGCTTGCGCTGTTCGCGCTGCTCGAGTCGCGCTGCAACCTGCTCAGGTGACGGCGTGCTCAGGCAGCCGAGCTGTCGCGCGCGCGACGCGCGGCCACGCGGGCATCGAAGGCGGTGAGGAAGGCATCGATCTCGGCGCCGAGGCGCAGCGACTGGAAGTGGCCGAAGTCGGCGTGGTGGATGCGCACTGCGTCGGCGGGAGCACGCACACGCTCGACCGCACAGATCTCCGACCACGGCAGCTGCCAGCCCTCCCAGGCGAGGCCGAGCTGGTCGTCGTCGATGCGCAGCGCGGGAACGAACTCAAGGCCGGAATCGGTCAGCCAGAGCTCGCCGGAGCGGCGTGCATCGATGGCGGGAAAGCGTGTGCAGGACATGGCATGGCTCCTTCGGGGTGCAGAACCATCGGCAGGATCGAGCGCGACTCAAGGGCAACAACGAGTCGGTTCGCTATCGTTCGTGGCGCAGGATCAGAGGAATTGCCCCGCGCTCGGGGCGCAACGCGAGAGGAACCGCGAGCTCATGACGAACAATCTGGATGAGGCATTCGCCAAGGCAACACCGTCAAGCGAGCCGGCACAGCCGGAAGCTGAGAAGACCGGCGGCGGCCTGCTGCCGGCTGGCGAGTACGAGGGCGTGATCGTCGGCGCCGAGGTGCGCTCCGGTTTCCGCCCGTGGGTCGAGCAGGAGCTGTCGCTGCGCCTGAGCGTCGACTCCGGCGAGTTCAACGGCCGCACGACCTTCTGCGACATCGAGCTGGCGCCGCTGACCGGCCGTGATGGCGGCATCTCCGAGGGCAAGGTCCGCTACGTGAAGTGGCAGATCACCGACGTGCTCGGCTACGACGGCGTGCTCAGCGAGCTCGCCCAGCACACCGGCCAGTTCGTCGGCACGCGCATCGCCTTCGAGCAGAAGATCTCGCTCGCCGCGAAGGTCAACCCGGCCACCGGCACGCCGTACGAGAACCGCGAGGTCACGCTCAAGACGAACCTCGGCCAGGCAGCACCGCAGACCGGCGCCGCTCCCGACACGTCCGACTTCGTGCCGCTCGCACCGACCGCCGAGGACGACGACATCCCGTTCTAGGCGATCCCAGGACGAGACGGCCACGGGTTGGCCCGTTTCGTGAAACAGGCCACGGGTCGGCCCCGAAGTACTGGTGAATACAGCGTGCAGCTCACGCCGCCAGGCATCGTCCCCCCGAGCGCTTCACCCCTCGTCCCCCCTTGATGGTGAAGCGCAGCCCGGCAGGCGTCTCGTCCCCCCGAATCGCTGCACGCAGATGACAGGCCCTGGCGCTCGCGCCGGGGCCTTCGTCGTTACTGCGGTTTGTTGCCGCGCGGGTGAGGTACCCCTCTTCTCACAGAGCCCCAGATTCTTGACCGTGAGGAGCAGCACCATGCGCATTGGACGAGCAGTAGCAGTCGGCACGATGGCGATGGGCGCGTACCGGATGTACCGCCAGTACAAGGAGCGCGGCAACCAGCCAGGCGCGAACGCCAAGCAGCAGTCCGGACAGTCGGGCTTCACCTCGCTCTTCAAGCAGCAGCGCGACCGCAATCGCACGCGGATCTGACGGACGCGTTCGAGCTACTTGATGCGGACCTCGGCACAGGCGATCGGCTCCGTGTCGAGGTCCTCGCCGTCGTAGATGACGAGTGAGTACTCGCCGTCCTTGACGAACTCCTTGACTGGGTCGATCGCGGTCTCCATCCGCCCCTGCTCGATGTCGGGGAACTCGAAGGAGGTGGCGCTGCCGAGCAGTGATTCCTCATCGCCCGCATCGTCGCAACCGCCCATCGCGCCAGCGACTGCATGCGTCGCCGTATCCGCGAGCCGCACCACGATCTGGAGGTCGGCGTCCGGCTTCGAGGTGATGCGCACGGTCCCCATCACGCCGGAATCATTGAGCTCCGTCAGCCGGACCTCGTCCGCGACGTCGCCCTCGTCGATCTCCTCCTCCTGCACCGTCTCGGGAGGAGCCGGCGAATCGTCGCTGATCTTTGCCTGATCGCCACCCCCGCCACACCCGGCGACGAGGAATGCAGCAGCAAGCACGGGGAAGTGGCGAAGTTCCATAGCGTAGGTGTGCCACGGTGGCGCGGCGACAAACGTGCAGCCGATTGCGGGAAACCACGGAGGACGCGCGAGCCTGCAGCGGCGACGATCAGGTCAGACCAACTGATTGGAGCCCCTGATGAGCGAGTTCACGAAAGAGCTGATCCCCGTCGCCGTGATGTTCGGCTTCGTGCTGATGCTGATCCCCGTCATCGTCTACGCGATGTGGCAAGCGATCGCCGGCGACCGGATGCGCGAGGAGAACGCACGGCTTGCCGTTGCCGCGATGGCGATGCGCGTTGAGGCTCAGCCCGCGAACGCGCGTGTCGGCACGCCGATGCAGCCGACTTCGGCACTGAATAGCGCGCCTGCGAGCGACTGGTCGGCTGAAGCCATCCCCTCGCTCGAGGTCGTGATGTAGAGGATGTCGCGGTTGGGACCGCCGAAGGTGCAGCAGGTCGCCTTATGCGATGGGATCTCCACGACCATGTCGAGCGAGCCCGACGCGTCGTAGCGATGCACCGCGGAAGAGCCATCCATCGCGACCCAGACCCCGCCACCCTCGTCCACCGTCAGCCCGCTCGGGCGCAGGTCGGGCAGCGCCACGAAGGGGCGACGCTCGACGAGCCCGAGCGCCGGGTCGTAGTCGAAGACATCGATCCGCTCGCTCGCCGTATCCGCGAGATAGGCGAGCGTCCCGTCAGGCCCCCACTCCAGCCCGTTCGAGCTGGTCAGCCCACCGAGCACCTGCTCGGCCTGGAGGTCGGCATCGAGTCGCCACAGCGCGCCTACGCCAGCGCTGCCGTCGACGGCAGTCGAGCCCGCCCAGAAGCGCCCGTCGGGGTCGCACGTGCCGTGGCTCATGCGCAAGCCGTGCGCCGAATCCCACAGCTCGGGAAGCTGCGTCACCGTGCCGTCAACCGCCTCGAGCGCAAAGCCGCGCTCGACCGCGAGCACCGCGCCGCCCCGCGTGCGCGGGCGTAGTGCGGCTGCACTTCCCGCGCTGACATTACGGCGAGCGACGCTGCCATCCGGCCGCAGGCTCAGGACGTCACCTGCCAGGAGATCGAGCCACTGGAGACCGCCCAGGGCCTCGCTCCAGACGGGCCCCAGGGCAAGGTGTGCCACCCGACCCGTAACTTGCTTCGCCAGCATCGTTGAATTCCGAACATTTGGATTTACGTGCGCACGGCGGATGGTAGCGCAGCGTCATGGCGGCGTTCACGACGAACCCCCGTAACCCACAGGGAAGCTCACCGTATGTGGGTCACGGCTCGCGATTCGAGCGCTTGCGCCGGGTACCCTCCTTCCGCCCACCGAACGGACCCCGATACGAGGGAGCATCACCATGGCACCGCATCCAGGACGCAAGCTGTTCGTCAACCTCCCCGTTGCTGACCTGCAGCGCAGCATCGATTTCTTCACCGGGATCGGCTTCTCGTTCGACCCGAATTTCACCGACGAGAAGGCCACCTGCATGCTCGTGGGCGAGGATGCCTACGTCATGCTGCTGGAGCACGATCGCTTCACTGACTTCACGACGAAGCCGACCGCCGACGCCTCGCTCCAGACCGAGGCGCTCCTCTCCTTCAGCGCCAACAGCCGCGAGGAAGTCGACCGACTGACCACGCGCGCGCTGTCCTCGGGCGGCTCGCCCGCCAAGGAGCCGATGGACATGGGCTTCATGTACGGAACGAGCTTCCAGGATCCGGATGGACACCACTGGGAAGTGATGTGGATGGATCCGGCAGCAGCGGAACAGGGCCCGCCCGCCGAGCACGAGCAGCAGGGCGAGCAGCAGCGCAGCCGCGTGACATCCTGAGGAGAGTCAGGCGCCGGCGAGCCGGCTGACGACGACGCTGCGCGAGTCACGCGGACCGTCGAACTCGCAGAAGAAGATGCGCTGCCAGCGGCCGAGCGCGAGCGCGCCATCGACCACCGGCACGAGCTGCGCCGCACCGAGCAGCGCGACCTTGACGTGGGCGTCGCTGTTGCCCTCGTCGTGGTCGTAGTCGTCGCGGTCGGCAAGCGGTGTGAGCGCACGCCCCAGATCGACCGTCACGTCCGGATCGAAGCCCTCGTTCACGATGATCGCCGCCGTCGTGTGCTGCGACGCGACGACGAGCGCCCCGACCCCGGCGAGGTCCCCAGCCGCATGGATGACGCGATCGGTGATGTCGACGAACTGCTGGTGCTCGGAGGTGTCGAGGGTGAAGCTGGTCATGGCTCTGCCCTACCCAGTACGATGGTGCCGCATGACCTCCCCCTTCGCAGACCTGCTCGCCGCGAACCGCTCCTATACGGAGGGCTTCGCGCTGGGCGACCTGACCGGGCTCGCCGCAAAGGGTCTGGGCGTGCTGACCTGCATCGATTCGCGGATCGAGCCGCTGTCGATGCTCGGGCTCCAGCCGGGCGATGCGAAGATCGTGCGTAACGCGGGAGCACAGCTGACGGATGATGCCCTGCGTTCGCTGGTGGTCGCGGCGCAGCGGCTGTCGGTGCGCCGCATCATGGTCGTCGCCCACACCGACTGTGCGATGTCGCCGACCGAAGCGGCCGTGCGCGCCGACGTCGAGCGACTGCGCAGCAGCGCTGAGATGCCCGCCGGCACGATCGTCGCAGGCTTCTTCTACGACGTGAAGACCGGCCTGCTGCACCCGATCGACGACTAGAGGTGGCCGGCGGGCGCGGTCTGGCTGCGGACCTCCGCAGCACCCGTGTGAGCCTCCGAAGATTGACCGACGCGGCGACCACGACGCGGCCAGAATCTCGTCATGGAACCTCGAAATCGACTCCGTCTCCTGACCGGTCTGGTCGCTGCCGCCGCCGCGACGCTGTACGTCGCCGCGCCCTCGCCAGCAGCCGCGCCCGGCGACGACGCCCCCGTGCGCATCGTCGTCGTCGGCGAGGCGAGCTCCACGGACCTGGGCGTGCGCACGTTGACCACCCCCGCCGACGAGCTGCGCGACACGCTGCGCGAGCTGCGCGCCGACCCCGACAACGAGCTCGTGGAGGTCGATGCGCGACGCTTCCCGAGCAACACGGCGCCCACTGACACCTTCTTCGCCCAGCAGTGGAACCTGCCTGCCGTCAACTGGCCGTACACGGCGAACACCCTGCCCGCAGCGCCGGTTGCCGTGATCGACGCCGGCTTCGACCTCAACCATCCCGACCTGCGCACGGCCGCCGGCACGAGCCGGTTCAGCGGCGTCTGGAATGCGACGGACAACTCCAGCAACGTCGCCGACTACGTGGGCCATGGCACCGCCGTCGCGAGCATCACCGCCGCGACGACGAATGACGCCTACGGCATCGCCGGCGTTGCCTCAGCTGCCCCCCTGCTCGGGATCAAGATCGCCGACGCGCGCGGCCTCATGTTCGTGTCCGCCGAGATCAAGGCGATCCGCTGGGCAGTCGCGAACGGCGCCCGCGTGATCAACCTGTCCCTCGGCAGCGGCGACTCCTCCGAAGCCGAGCAGCTTGCGATTCGCGAGGCAGTCGCCGCGGGCGTGGTCGTCGTCGCGGCGACCGGCAACGATGGCTGCGGCAGGAATGTGCGTCAGTTCCCCTCCGCCTATCCCGAGGTGGTCGCGGTCGGTGCCACCGCGCCCGACGGCACGGTGCCGTGCTTCTCGAACACCGGCGACCACCTCGACTTCGTCGCCCCCGGTCAGTCGATCGTGACCGACTCGCCAGGTGGCGAGTTCACGACCCGCGATGGCACCTCTTTCGCGGCGCCCCATGTCGCGGGGGCCCTCGCGCTCGTGCTCGGCGCGCATCCGGGCTGGAGCGCATCCCAGGCACGCGGCGCGCTGCAGGTCAGCTCGCGCGACGTCGGCGCGACGGGCTGGGATGTGCGCGCCGGCAATGGACTGATCGACGTGCAGGCAGCGCTCGCGGTGACCAACCCGCCCGGCACGCCGATGCCGATCCCGGCTCCGGCTCCGACACCCGCCCCCGACGCGGGCGCTGTCGAGCCGGTGCCCGACGCCGGTGGCGCCGCCGCCGCAGCCCAGGCTGCAGCCGCACCGATCGACCGCTACGAACCCAACGGCGACCTGCGCCGGGCCAAGCAGCTGCGCACGGCGCTCGACCTGCGCCGCGTGCGCGCCCGCTCCTTCCTGGCCAGCGCATCCCGCGCGACGGACCCCGTCGACATCTATCCGATCATGCTCCCCCGCAATGCTCGCGTCGTGCGCGCCGCGCTCAGTACCCGGACCAACCCGCGCGCCGTGTTCCGCATCGACGTGTACACCACCACGCGCAACGGGCAGCTGCGCGTGCTGTGCTCGAACGTGACCGGACGCGTCGCGGTCGCGTGTCGCACTGCGGGCGCGAGCCGTGTCTGGGTTCGGGTTACGGCACGATTCGGTGGCTCGAGCTATCGATTCCGCGCCGCCGCGTGATACGAGCAGCGTGGCCGCTTCCCTCGTCGTTTAGCTCCAGGGCCCACGAGCAGATCGTGCCTGAAGCGCAACCTGACGACGAAGGAGCACCCCATGGCACAACTCGTGCAAATCCAGGGACTGAGCGGACAGATGCAGGACTGCATCGAGAACTGCGACGACTGTCGCGACCTCTGCACCGCAACAGTCAACCACTGTCTCGAGCTGGGCGGCGTCCACGCCACTCCGGCGAACATCCGACTGCTGCTCGACTGCGCAGAGATCTGCCAGACCAGCGCCAGCTTCATGCTCCGTGGATCGGACCTGCATCGGCTGACGTGCGGCGTCTGCGCTGACATCTGCGCCCGCTGCGCCGACGAGTGCGAGCAGCTGGCCGGCGGCGACGCGCAGATGCTCGCATGTGCACGCGCCTGCCGCGCGTGTTCGGAGTCCTGTGAGCGGATGGCTTCGTAGCACGAGCGAACGGCACGAACGAAGGGGCGCCGGATCCACGGATCCGGCGCCCCCTCGTCATGCGTGACAGCCCCCCTGCCAACCCTGTGCTTCGTGCGGCGGATCAGGCAGTCGCCGGAACCGAATCCTCACGCTCGATGTCCGTCAGCTTGCGACGTGCACCGAGGAACCAGCCGAACGCCGAGGCGACGAGCGCCAGCAGCATGCCGACGGCGAGTGCCCAGCCGGCACCACCGAGCGCGTCACCGGTCTCGTTGGCGGTCTCAGCCGCAGTCGACTCGCCGGCGGTATCGGCCGCCTGCTCGCCATCAGCGGCCTGGCCACCTGCAGCGGCAGCAGCGTCAGCCGGCGTGTTCGCGTCGGATGTCACTTCCGCGGCGGTCGTCGTCGCGGCCACGGACGTCGTGGTGCTCGCGAAGGCGATTGACACGAGTGATGCGAGCGCGATCGTCAGCAGCGTGGCGAGGCCCCACGAGATGAGCGTGTGCCCACCGATCGAGAGCCGATCCATCCAGCGGGTCATGCGACCGCCGACGAAGCTGCCGACGAAGCTACCGATGAGCATCGCGATCACGGTCCAGGCGCCGAGCGCGCCGAGGATGCCCCCGGCCTCGTCCCCCGAGGTGCCTTCATTCGCGGCGATCAGGCCGGTGGCCACGCCGAGGATGACGAGCATCGCCGTGATGGCGACGCCGACCAGGACCGAGCCGAGCACTGGTCCCCAATGCAGGACAGGTGCATAGGTCGACTGCGGAGTCGGCTCCAGGCTACGCCGCGGCGTGCCGGTGATGCGCGACTCGCGCGTGACGTGGTTGATCGGCATGGTCTCGCTGCCGTCCTGGATGATTCGTGCCACTGGAATGACCTCCGTAGGTGATTGAGACGAAAAAAGGGCGGGCCGATGACGACCCGCTCCACCGAGATCCCCGGGTGCAAACTCCTGCAACTCCTCCGCGAACCTGAACCTGCCGAATCACTCGAATTCCTAGCGATTCGCATTCAGGCGCTTTCGTTTACGCGGGCGCCGCGCGAGCAGAACTGACTGACCCCAAGGATACGGAGCAGACATGGCGAAGATGCGCGAGGAGACCGGTGACATCACCGGCAGCAAGGACAGGACCTACGACATCATCTGGTTCGTGGAACAGTGCATGTCCAATGCGCTGCGCATGGACATCTTCATCGAGGATGCCGAGCGCGCAGGCGACGACGAGCTCGCGGATTTCTTCCGCCGCGCGCAGCACGAGAGTCGCAAGGGCGTCGAGCAGGGCAAGGAGTTCCTGCGCTCGCGCCTCGACTCCTGACACGACCCGCAGCTGCCGGGCGCTCGCATGGGCGCCCGGCAGCGCGTAGGTTGCAGCCATGCGAATCGCCCATCAAGGTACGACCGGTGCCTACTCGGAAGAAGCGCTGGTCCAGCACTTCGGCGACCTCGTTGCGCGCGTCGCGCTGCCCTCGTTCGAGGACGTCTTCGACGCCGTGGCTGCCGGACGCGTCGATGCGGGCGTCGTACCGATCGAGAACTCGCTCGCCGGCAGCGTCCTGGAGACGTACGACCTGCTGCTGGAACACGAGCTCCAGGTGGTCGGCGAGATCGACCTCGCCGTGCGGCACTGCCTGCTCGCACCGCGCGGCACCTCGCTGAGCGACGTGCGGCACTGCTACTCCCACCCGCAGGCGCTCAGGCAGTGCGCCCGCTTCCTCGCCGAGCATGAGATCGAGCCACGCGCGGCGGCCAACACCGCAGTCGCGGCGCGCGACCTGGCGGCGGCGCCAGCGCCGGGCGATGCCGCGATCGCCAGCGCGCGCGCTGGAGCGATCCACGGGCTTGAGGTGTTGGCCGCCGACATCCAGACCCGGCACGACAACACGACCCGGTTCTTCGTGGTGCAGGCGGGACGCCCGAAAGACCTGCCCGCGTCGAAGGCATCGCTCGCATTCGCGACGCGCAACGAGCCCGGCGCCCTGCTGGCCTGCCTCGAGGCGATCGCCGCCCAGAAGCTCAACCTGACCAAGCTGGAGTCGCGGCCCACCGGTGACGCGCTCTGGGAGTACACCTTCTACGCGGACATCGAGGCAGCCGACCGCGGGCAGCTCGATGCCGAGCGCGTCGTCGAGCTGCTGCGCGCGCTTGCCGACCGCGTGACGCATGCGCGTCTGATCGGGCGCTATCCTCGTGCCAGCGCCGCAGATAGCGTGATTATCTAAGAACTGCACTCTCGCGGAGGATCGCATGCACGCAGCACGGTGTGGCCTTCACACGGTGAAATGATGAGATTGTGCGCGCGGTACGACGACGATCCGATATTCCAGCAACCTCTGCACGTCCCCACCCGACGCGCCACGTGTTGATGGAACCGGCCCGGGTCCTGGTCGTGATGGCGTCGATGTCCGTCGTCAGCGGCGCCTTCACCATCATCAGCGTCGTGATCCCGCATGAGAACGAGCGCTACGACCCCGCGTACCTCGTCGTCGGCGCCGCCCTGACCTTCTTCGGCATCGCCCTGCGATTCCGCGCGCGGCGCGCACCAGTCACGCTGACGAGCGTGCACGTCGCGAGCTTCTACATCTCGGCGTGCGTGCTGGCGCTGACGTGGATGGGCTTCATCGACGTCGGCGGCGTCCAGGCTGTGCTGCTCTTCATCCCGCTCGTCATCTCCGCCTCGCTCGGACCGCTGCGCTGGACGCTGGCGCTGCTGTTCGCGCAGTCGCTCGGCTACGGCATCGTGCTGGCAACCGCCGACCCCGTGCTCGGCTTCGACCATCGGTCGCAATGGGTCGTCGTCACCATGGGGCTCGTCGTCGCGGTGTTGTACCAGGACATGATGCGCCGCCAGCTCGCTGCCGCAAGCGCGCACGAGATCATCGTCGACGCCGAGCAGGCGACGAACCGGGCCGCGCACGCGCGCCGGCTCGAGCTGGTCAAGGCGGAGCTGCAGGTCGCCAATGACCTGAAGGGGCGGTTCGTGGCGATGGCATCGCACGAGCTGCGCACGCCGCTGAC
>JAOPYV010000032.1 GCA_025964435.1 Thermoleophilia bacterium
GGCTCGAGCGGCTGGTCGACGTGTGCGATCGCTTTCTTGAGGCCGAGCGCGCCGAGCACGATGCCTGCGATCATCGGGAAGTGCAGGTACGAGTACGCGTCACGGGCCAGCTCGTTCTGCACGCGTCCCGGCTCGGCAGCTTCCAGGCGATGCTCCGCGACGATCGACAGCACGTCGAAGTAGACCCACCACAGGCAGAACGCGATCAACGTCCCTGCGAAGACCACGGTGATCTCACCCAGCCGCTCGGGATGCGTCGCGCCCGCACCGACCGCGATGATCGATTCGCCGAGTGCGACGATGACGATCAGGCTGTGTCGCTCGGTGAAGTGGGTCGGGGTCAGGAGCCAGCCTTCGGACCCGAAGATGAGTGGCACGGCCACGTAGAGCAGCAGTCCCGCGAGCCAGAACTCGAGCTGTCGATCTCCGAGCACCAGACCGAGCGCGAGCAGCGTCGTGCTGAGCGCCGCGCCGACCGCGAGCCCACCGGTGGACCTGCGCATCGGCGCGTGGTCGCGGCCGGCGACGTACATCAGCGCGACCTGCCCGAACGAGACCAGCGCGTACGCACAGACGAAGACGACGCCGGTCTTCTCGAAGGCGGTCGGCACCGCCATGGCGGCGACCGCGAAACCGGACATCGCGCCGAACAGCGGCAGGCGGACCGACAGGTGTTCGGGGTTCACGACGCTGGTCAGCCACGAGTAGCCGACCCAGCCCCACCACAGCAGCCCGAGCACGACCACGCCCTGGGCGAGGCCTTCCCACGTCGGGTGGTGCGACATCAGCAGCGTGACCTGGGCGATCGCCAGGACGAACACCAGGTCGAAGAACAGCTCGAGCGTGGAGACGCCCTTCTGTTCGGTGCGATGGGGAAGTGCCGGCGAACGAGACATGTGGACCCTGCTACCCAACGCAGCGTGGCCCGAGACGGCAGGTGCCGTCCCGGGCCACATCGAAATTGACAGGGAGCTCGTTGCAGCGCGATCCGTCTTGGTCGGGGCGGCACCTACGACCAGGGCGGTGGCTGCTCCTCGAAGGTGCGCCAGGTGCGGCGATCGCGCAACGTCGACCGCTGGTCGAGGGTTCGCTCCGAGCGGGAATTTCGCAGGAGCGGCCACGGGAGGTCAGCCGGGAACTCGGTAAGCTGCGCCGATGAACGATCTCGCCCGACGCGTCCAGCGCACCTATCTCGTGCTCACGCTGGGCAACACGCTCGCGGCGTCCTTCATCTGGGGCATCAACACGCTGTTCCTGCTCGACGCCGGGTTCAGCAACCTCGAGGCGTTCGCCGCCAACGCCTTCTTCACGGCCGGCATGGTGCTGTTCGAGGTGCCGACCGGCGTCGTCGCCGACACACGCGGTCGTCGCGCCTCCTACCTGCTCGGGACGGTGACGCTCGCCATCTCGACGCTGCTGTACTGGCTGCTCTGGGTCGAGCAAGGCGCGTTCTGGATGTGGGCCGTGGTCTCGGTGCTGCTCGGTCTCGGCTTCACCTTCTTCTCCGGCGCAGTCGAGGCGTGGCTCGTCGATGCGCTCAACCACGCCGGCTACGGGGGCACGCTCGAGACGGTGCTCGGGCGCGGCCAGATGGTCGGTGGCGCTGCAATGCTCGGCGGCTCCGTGCTCGGCGGCGTGGTCGCGCAGGCGACCGACCTGGGCGTGCCCTTCCTGCTGCGCGTCGGCGTGCTGCTCGTGATGTTCCTCGTCGCGGGGCTGCTCATGCGCGACCTCGGCTTCGAGCCGGACCGCGGCGAGGGCCCGATGCAGGCGGTGCGCACTGTGCTCGGCGCCTCGATCGAGCACGGCCTGCGCAACCCGCCGGTTCGCGGGGTGATGCTCGGCGCGCCCTTCACGGCGGGCGTCGGCATCTACGCCTTCTATGCGCTGCAGCCGTACCTGCTCGAGGCGTACGGCGACCCCGATGCCTACGCGGTCGCCGGGCTGGCCGCCGCGCTCATCGCCGGCGCCCAGGTCGCGGGCGGCTTCCTCGCGCCGCGTGTTCGCGCCGTCTTCCACAGCCGCACGACCGTGCTGATCGGCACGGTCGTCGTCAGCTCGGTGCTGGCCCTGCTCGCGGTGTTCGACGGCTTCGTCGTGGCGCTCATCGTCTGCGCGCTCTGGGGACTGGTCTCCGCCGCGCAGATGCCGGTTCGCCAGGCCTACCTCAACGACATGATCCCGTCGAAGCAGCGTGCGACCGTGCTCTCCTTCGACTCGCTGATGGGCAGCTCCGGTGGAGTCGTGATCCAGCCCGGGCTCGGGCGCGCGGCGGACCTCCACGGCTACGGCGCCTCGCTCGCCATCGGCGGCGCACTCCAGCTGCTGGCCGTGCCGTTCCTGGTCGCCAGTCGCCGCAATGGCCACGCCGCCGACGTCGCGCGCAGCGCTGCGGGCACCCCAGCACCCGCGGCTCCTTCCGCCAGCTGAACCACCGTTTCATGGCTCACCAGCTGGGAATCCCTGCTTGATGAAGGTCAAGTTCTTCCCCGGCTGCCTCGTCGTCTCGATCGTCCTCTCGGTCGTCGGGACGATCCTCCTCAACGTGCTGATTCGGTTGCTGAACTGAGTGCGCCTCCTCCCCTTGGGGCCGCTGCTACGCTGGGCGTATGACTGAATCGATCGTCAACGACCGCACCAGCGCCCTGCCCCACACGACCTGGAACGGCGGCGAACGCATGAACGGCACGAACGGCGCGAACGGCGCACAGCCGCGCGACATCGGCGAAGAGATCTTCGGGCCGGTCTGCGACCGGATCCACTGCACCAGCGAGAAGCGTGCCGCGCTCGAGCACCTGATCGAGCTCGCGGTCGAGCTCGCGCGCGAGGGTCGCGAAGGGCGCAAGATCGGCACGCTGTTCGTCGTGGGCGACCACGAGGCCGTGCTCAAGCGCTCGCGCCCGCTGCTGCTCGATCCGCTCCAGGGCCACGCGGCCGAGGTGCTGCACATCGAGCGCCCCGAGCTGCGCGAGACGATCAAGGAGCTGTCCCAGCTGGACGGCGCCTTCATCGTCGACTGGACCGGCACCTTCGTCTCGGCCGCGCGCTACATCGCGACGCAGCTCGACGACCGCGAGTTCACCTCCGGCCTCGGCACGCGCCACGCTGCCGGCCAGTCGATCTCGAAGCAGACCAAGGCCGTCGCGATCGTCGTGTCGCAGAGCTCGGTCGTGCGCGTCTACTCGGGCGGCGAGCTGCTCGCCGAGATCATTCCCGAGCTCTACATGATGTCGAAGGAGCGCCTCTTCACGCCGCACGCGAGCGTTCGCACGCTGCCGAAGTACGGCCTCTCGATCGCCGTCTCCGAAGAGGACGGCGCCGCCTGATCGATTCTCCCGGCGCGGCATTCGTGCCGCGCTCACGGAATCGACAGGCCCAAACGCGCATCGATTCTCCCAGCGCGGTATCCATGCCGCGCTCACGGAATCGACCGGCCGAGACGCGCACTGAATCTCCCAAGGCCACACGGATGTAGCGTTCCAAGATTCAGTCGCGGCTCGTCGCGCACTGGATCTCCAAACGCCACATGAATGTAGCGCTCCAAGATTCAGTCGCGCGACGGCATCGATACCGCCAGCACGAAGTCGACGCCGCTAGTTGACCGCGTCGGGCTGGCGGGCGTGGGCCGGGTCGACCGGGACGAGGTCGGCGAGCTCATGCTCGAGCTCGTCGACGACGCTGATCGCCGATTCATTGGAGAGCTCGTCGCGGCGGATCAGCAGTGCGGCGGCGAGCGCGATCACCATGAACGGCACGCCGACCATGAACAGGTGCACGAGCGTGTCGGAGACGCCGAGCCGCAGCGCCTCCTGCACCGCCGGCGCGAGGTCGCTGTCGCCGGAGTTGAGGATCGTCTCGGAGTCGACGCCCTGCGCCGTGCGGGCGAGCGCCGGCTCGAGCTTGCCGACCTGCTCGGCGATGTTGCCCGGCAGGCGGGTGGCGAACAGCGTGCCGAGGATCGAGATGCCGACGGTGCCGCCGACGGAGCGCATCAGGGTCGACAGCGACGTCACCACGCCGGTCTCCTTGACTGACACCGAGTTCTGGGCGATCAGCAGGATGTTCTGCATCGTCAGCCCGATGCCCGCGCCGACGATGCTCATCCGCCAGGCGGTGTCCAGCACCGTCGCGCTCGCATCCATCTGCGACATCAGCCACAGGCCGATGCCCGCGATGATCGGGCCGACCACGACGATCAGCTTGTAGTTGCCGGTCTTGCCGATGAGGATGCCCGACCCCGTCGAGGTGAGGATCAGCCCGAACATGAGCGGCACGAGCGCGAGCCCGGAGTCGGCGCTCGAGACCCCGACGACCGACTGCATGAACAGCGGCACGTAGAAGATCGCCGTGAACATGCCCGCGCCGACGGCCAGGCCGACGATGCTGGTCAGCGCCACGTTGCGCTCGGTCAGCATCCGCATCGGGATCATCGGATCCTCGGCGCGACGCTCGATGAAGACGAACGCCACGAGCAGGATGACCGCGGTGGCGAGCATGCCAATGATGTACGGCGAATCCCAGGGGCGACGCGAGCCGCCCTCGCCGAGCGCGAGCAGCAGTGCGCTCAGGCCGCCACCGAACGCGATTGCGCCGAGCCAGTCGATCTTCGCGCGGCGCGGATGGAAGGGGATGTGCATCTGCGTGATGATGAGCGCGAGCGCCATCGCACCGAGCGGCACGTTGACCCAGAAGATCCAACGCCAGCCGAAGGTGTCGGAGATCCAGCCACCGGCCAGCGGTCCGAGCACGGTGGCCAGGCCGAACACGCCTCCCATGATCCCCTGCCACTTGCCTCGCTCACGCGCGGGAACGACGTCGGCGATGATCGCCATCGCGAGCGGCATGATCGCGCCCATGCCGACGCCCTGGATCGCGCGCGCCGCGATCAGCTGCCCCATCGACTGGGCCAGCGCGCAGCCGACCGCGCCGAGGATGAAGATCGACACGCCGCTGATGTAGAGCGGGCGACGCCCGTACATGTCACTGAGCTTGCCGAAGATCGGCACGGCCACGGCCGATGCCAGCATGCTCGCCGTGAAGACCCAGGTGTAGAGGTCGAGGCCGTGCAGGTCGCTCGCGATCGTCGGCAGCACCGTGGTGACGGTGGTCTGGTTGATCGCCGCGAGGAGCATGCCCACCAGCGTCCCCGCCAGGATCAGGTTGCGCTGGCGGTTCGTGATGGTCAGGGCGGGGAGCGCGGTGTCGGTCATGCACGGCCTTCGGTATTGATTGCAGCAAGCAAGCAATGTAGCAAGCTGCCCGTGGCGGCGCGGGCGACGTTGCCGGTTAGCGACAACATCACAATTTGCTTATATAACGATTGGACGATACATTGTGGGCATGCACGCGTTCGACATCCTTGGCGATCCCGTCCGACGGCGGCTCCTGGAGCTGCTCGCCGACGGCGAGCAGGCCGCCGGCGACCTCGGCAGCGTCGTGCAGCAGGAGTTCGGCATCAGCCAGCCCGCCGTCTCCCGTCACCTGCGCGTGCTGCGCGAAGGCGGCCTCGCGACGGTCCGCGTCGACGGCACGCGCCGCCACTACGCACTCGAGCCCGCTCCCCTGCGTGAGGTCGACGCCTGGCTCGCTCCCTATCGCCACTTCTGGGAGCAGCGGCTCGACGCGCTCGGCACCGAACTCGCTCGCGGCGCACGCGCGCGCCGACAGGACACGAACCCGAAAGGCGAGACACCATGACGACGCCCATCGACACGACCCTGACCCATCGACGCATCACGTCGGGCGATGCACGGGTCGCGACCTTCCGCCGCACCTACGACGCGCCGATCGCGGACCTCTGGGATGCCTGCACGAACCCGGATCGGCTCGCGCGCTGGTATGTCCCGGTCAGCGGCGACCTCCACGTCGGCGGCGCCTTCCGCCAGGAGATGATGGGCGGCGGCACGATCGCCGAGTGCGACGCGCCGAGCTTCCTCCGGCTCGTGCTCGGCAGCTCCGGCGCCGACGAGATCGAGCTGCGACTGACACCCGGCGACGCGCCTGAAACGACCGTGCTCGAGGTGCAGCACGCGACGACGATCGACCAGCACGAGATCGGCGGGCAGATGTTCGACGCGGTCTACTGCATGGGTGGCGGCTACTTCCCGCGCCTTGCCGCACTCGAGCTGCACCTGCGCGACGCGCTTCCGGATGACTACGACACGCTGACCTTCTACCAGCGCGCGGACGTGCAGCCGATCAGCTCGGCCGGCATGGCGCAGATGCAGGCGCTGCTCGACGCGGACACCGCGCCGACCGCCTAGACGACGCTAGCCCGCGACCGCGGGAGTCGAACGCAGAAGCGCGCGCCGGTCGGCACGTTCGGCTCGTACCACGCGTCGCCGCCCTGCGCACGGGCCAGGCCGCGGACGATCGACAGCCCCAGGCCCGTCCCGGGAATCTGCTGCTGCGCCACGTGTTCGGCGCGGCTGAAGCGCTCGAACAGTCGTCCTTCGAGCTCATCGGGGATGCCCCCGCCCTGGTCACGCACGTCGATGACGACGCCCTCGCCGACCGTGCATGCATGCACGGAGATCTCGCCAGAGCCGTACTTGGTCGCATTGTCGAGGTAGTTGAGCAGGATCTGCTGCAGGTGGTGCGGATCCACCAATGCGTGCAGCTCCGGGGCCGACACCTCGATCTCGACGTCGGTGAGCCGACGCTCGACGAGCACGCTCTCGATCACCGAGACGACGTCGACGTCGACCGCGCGGGCATCGATCTTGTCGAGCTCGAGTCGACTGATCGTCAACATGTCGTCGACCATCCGTGTCAGTCGCGTGGCCTGACCATCGATGATCTCGAGGAACTCCCGCTTCTGCTCCTCGGAGAAGTCGTGCACTGGATCGAGCAGCGTCTTGGTGAAGCCGGCGATCGATGTCAGCGGCGTCCGAAGCTCGTGATTGGCCATCGCGAGGAACTGGTCCTTGACGCGATCTGCCGCAGCGAGCCGCTCGTTCGCGCGGGTCAACTCGGCGGCGTGCCTGGCTCGCACCTCCATGAGCTTGCGCTCGGAGACGTCGCGAACCACCTTGGAGGCGCCGATGATCGTGCCGTCCGTATCGCGCAGCGGCGAGACGGTCAGCGACACGTCCACCACGCGACCGTCGCGCGTCAACCGCTGCGTCTCGTAGTGGTCGACCTTCTTGCCGGCAAGGATCTCGGCCAGGATGTTGCGATCGTGGCCGACCAGCGACGGGGGCACGAGCCTCGAGATGGGCTGACCGACCATCTCCGCCTCGCTGTAGCCGAAGAGCCGCTGCGCCGCCGGGTTCCAGCTCGTGACGATGCCGGTCGCGTCCTTGGAGATGATCGCGTCATCGGTGCTCTCGATGATCGCCGCCAGCTGGCCCTGCGCGCGCTGCGCAACCCGGGCCTGGGTGATGTCACGCACGATCTTCGAGGCGCCGACGATCGTGCCGTCCGGCTCGCGCAGGGCGGAGACGGTCACCGAGACCTCGAGCCGCTCGCCATCACTGCGCACGCGCTCGGTCTCGTAGTGCTGCACGCTGGTGCCCGCGAGGATGATGTCGAGCACGCGACGCTCTTCGCCGCGATGGTCTTCCGGCACGAGCATCGCGACGGGCTGGCCGATCGCCTCGGCTTCCGAATAGCGGAACATCTGCTCGGCGGCGGGGTTCCAGCTGATGATCACGCCCTCCGCGTTCTGGGCGATGATCGCGTCGTCGGAGCCCTCGACGATGGCGGCAAGCAGGGCCACGGCAGCCGTGACGCGCCGCAGATCGATGTGCTGGTCATGGAGCGCCATTCGTCCATGCTATCGGCTCGTTCCGCGAACGAGTTGACCTCAGGCGCGCAGTCGCCAGCCGATCGTGAACAGCCGCAGGTTGAGCGCGACGAGCCCGGCTGTCGCCACGGTCAACACGGCCAGTGAGACGACGACGTTCGAGTCGGTGAAGCCAAGGAATCCATACCGCACCAGCCCGACCATGTGGTACACCGGGTTCGCCTGCGTCAGCACGTCGAATGGCGCGGGCAGCAGCGACGCGGAGTAGAACACGCCACCGAGGAAGATGAGCGGCGTCAGCACGAACTGCTGGATGAAGGAGATGTCGTCCCACTGCTCGGCGCGGACGCCGGCCAGGACCCCGAGCTGCGCGAAGAAGGCGCCGCACAGCAGCATCGAGACGATGAGCACCCCCGGATGCTCGAACGGCATGTCGACCAGCAGCGCCGCCACGGCGAGCGTGATGCCCGAGACGAGCCCACCGCGCACGAAGCCGCCGAGCGAGAAAGCGAGCAGCAGCTCCAGCGGCGACGCCGGCGAGGTGAGCTGGTCGTCGATCGCGCGCTGCATCTTCTGCTGCAGGATCGAGGAGGCGTTGTTCGTGTACGCGTTGAGCGCCCACGACATGAGCACCAGCCCGGGCACGATGAAGACGACGTAGTCGACGCCGTGCAGCTCGTCGATGCGCGAGCCGAGCGCGGCGCCGAAGACCGAGATGTAGAGGAACGCCTCGAGCAGGGGCGCCGCGATCGTCTGGCGCTTGATCTTCCAGAAGCGGCTCAGCTCGCGGCGCACCAGGCTCCAGAAACGGATCTGGCGCGGCGTCATCGCCCCTCCTCCGCCGTCAGCCCGGCGCGCGACAGCTCGCTGCGCCCGGCGAGCTGCAGGTAGGCATCCTCGAGCGTCGACACCGCGTAGCGCTGGGTCAGCTCCGACGGGGTGCCCTGCGCGATGATCGCGCCCTGGTCGATGAAGGCGATGTGGTCACAGAGCTGCTCCGCCTCCTCGAGGTAGTGGGTCGTCAGGAGCACCGTCGTGCCTTCGGCGTTGATCTTCTGGACGTAGTGCCACAGCTCCAGCCGCAGCTCGACGTCGACGCCGGCCGTGGGCTCGTCGAGGATCAGCAGCCGCGGGCGATGCATCAGCGCGCGCGCCAGCACGACGCGGCGCTTCATGCCGCCGGAGAGGAATCGCGTCTTGTCGTCACGCTTGTCGGTCAGCGAGAAGGCGTCGAGCAGCTCGGCAGCGCGCTCGTGGCGGTCGCGCTTGGCCATGCCGAAGTAGCCGCCGTGGTAGTCGAGCGTCTCGAACACGGTGAGGAACTGGTCGAGGTTGATGTCCTGCGGCGCGAGGCCGACCGCGGCGCGGGCGTGCTCGTAGTTGTCGACGGCGTCGTGGCCGAAGACGCGCGCCGTGCCACCGGTCGGATTCGCCAGCCCGGTGACGCAGTGGATCAAGGTCGACTTGCCGGCGCCGTTCGGACCGAGCAGCCCGAAGAACTCACCACGCCCGATCTCGAGCGATACCCCGCGCAGGGCATCGACACCCGTCGCGTAGCGCTTGGCCAGGTCGACGAGCTGGAGCGCCGGCGCGGTCGGATCCTCAGGACTGGTCATGGTCCTCATAGCTGTTGACGACGTCATGGACGAACCGCTCGAGCAGCTCGGCGAGCTGCTCGCGGTCAGCCTCGGTCCAGGTGCCGACGGTCGCCTCGAGCATGTCGCGACGATGGCTCATCATCCGCGCGACGGTGGCGGCGCCCGACGGCGTCGCCTTCAGCTGGGAGGCGCGGGCATCCGCAGGATCCGGCGTACGCATGACGAGGCCCATCTCCTCGAGCTGCCGCACCTTGCGGCTCACCACGGAGAGGTCGAGCCACAGCAGCGGCGCCAGCTCCGTGAGGCGGAGCGACCCGTGCTCGTCGATGCGCATGAGCGCGAGCAGGCCCGTCGCGTCCAGCTCGATGCCCGTCGCGCTGCGCCAGCCGCGCTGCACGCGCTGGGCATCGCCGAGACGCTTGAAGGAGCGCATCGCGCGCTCGATGCGGCCGACGCTGTCGCTGGATTCGTGGTCAAGCATCACACCAGCGTATCCGGTTCCGAGCGCCGGCGCAGCAGTGACGATAGCTTGCGCGACATGCGTATGGACACGAGAAAGATCGTCATCACTGGGGCCAGCGACGGGATCGGCGCCGCCGCGGCGCGCCGGCTTGCGTCCAGCGGCCACGACGTCGTGCTGGTCGGCCGCTCCCCCGCGAAGACGATCGCGATCGCACACGAGCTCGACGCGCCCAGCTACGTCTGCGACTTCGCCGAGCTCGCACAGGTCCGGGAGCTGGCCACCAAGCTGCGCACCGACCACGCCGACCTGGACGTGCTCATCAACAACGCCGGCGGCATCTTCGGTGCGCGTCAGGAGACGGCCGACGGGCACGAGCTGACGCTGCAGGTCAACCACCTCGCCCCCTTCCTGCTGACCAACCTGCTGCTGGACCTGCTGCGCGCCAATGAGGCGACGGTGCTCAACACGTCGAGCGTCGCGAACCGCCTCTTCGGCAACCTCGACCTCGACGACCTCGGCAATGCGACCGACTACACCGCCCGGGCCGCCTACGGCGATGCCAAGCTCGCCAACATCCTCTTCACGCGCGAGCTGCATCGCCGCGAGCACGCGAACGGCATCGCGACCGCGGCGCTCCACCCGGGCAACGTCGCGACGAACTTCGCCTCCGAGACCAACAGCCTGATGCGCTTCATCTACCACACGCCGCTGCGCCGGCTGCTGCTCGTCTCGACCGAGCGCGGCAGCGACAACACCGTCTGGCTGGCCGAGGGCGCCCCGGGCGTGGATTGGATCTCCGGCAGCTACTACGACGGGCGCAGCATCGGGCGCGTGCACCCCCAGGCCGACGACGCGCACCTGGCCGAGGAGCTGTGGCTGCGCAGCGCGGAGCTGGTCGGGGTGCGCTAGGATGGTCTCGACGGCACTCGGGAATTAGCCCCCAGGTGCCGTCACCTTCTTCCGGGCCGTGATCGCTCGCGTCAGAGCTGGACGACGAGCTTGCGAACCGCGGTGTTGCCGGCCGCGTCCTTCGCCGTGATGACGAGCACGGCGCGCACCGTGCCGCGCGAGCGCTGGACCGACTGCTTCGCCTTCCTGGTCAGCGGCAATGCAATGCGCGTCGCCTTGCTCTGCGCCAGCTTCGCCGTCTTCTTCCCGATCAGGTACGGCGCACGCTTCGGGATGCCGAGCCGCACGGCGGTCTTCGTGTCGACGACGAGGGTCGCGATGACGGAGCACCGCTCGTTGCAGGTCACCGCCGCTGGAAGGCCCGACTTGAGCAGTGCGGCACGCTTGAACTTCGCGACCTTGAGCGCGATGACCGGCTTCTTGGTGTCGCGCAGCACGCGCGGCAGGTTCGATTCCACGTTGATCGCGACGATCGTCGTGACGGCGAAGGTGCCGTCGGTGCCGTACCAGCCGAAGATGTCGGTGCCCTCGTAGCCGGCGGCCGGCTGGTAGGTGAAGGTGCCGTTCGCGGTGACGGTCGCAGTGCCATGGCCGGGGGCGCTGGCGAGGTGGTAGCTGATCGCGTCGCCGTCGACGTCGCTGCAGGACAGCGTGCCGGACACGGCCGCACCAGGAAGCGTGAACGCGCCGACGAGACGGCACTCGGGAGCGTGGCGCACGCGGGGCGCCGGCGGCGGCGCGACGGGCGGCGCGACATAGGGCACCTCGCGCAGCCGGGTGAGCGTGCCATCGCCGATGCCGACGAGCGT
>JAOPYV010000025.1 GCA_025964435.1 Thermoleophilia bacterium
CGGTGGAGACGAGTGTCAGCAGGCCGACGATCTGCCCGTCGCGCATGCGTGACGGCACGACCAGCCAATGTGGATCGCTGTCGCTGCGGACGGAACCATTGCGGACGGGAACGGCCTTCTCGAGACCACACGGCTCGGTGTCGTTCGGGCGCAGCCCGATGCACGCTGCGTGCTCGTAGTGCCCGTCCTCGCCGACGGTCCAGAAGCGCGCGTGCGTCGCCTGGGTGGATTCCATGGCAAGGCTGCAGACGGCCTGGAGCATCTCGTTCGTCTCGGTCGCGTTCGCCAGCGCCTCGCCGAAGAGGTCGACCTGCCGACGCATGCTCGCGCGTGCTGCGACGAGCGACTCGATGCGATCCTCGAGGTTCTCGGCCATGTCGTTGATCGACGTCGAGAGGATCGCGATCTCGTCATCGCCCGTCACGGGGATGCGTCGGTTCAGCTGACCGCCGGCAAGCGCCCGTGCGATCTCGGCGAACTTGCGCAGCGCGTCGCCGACGGACTTGGTGATGAAGTAGGAGGCCGTCACGGTGAGCAGCGCGAGCAGGCCGATGAAGCCCCAGAGTGCGCCGATTCCCTCGCGCTTCTCCGCAGCGGCACGGTCGGCCGGGATCATCGCGCCGACGAGCATGCTGCCGTCGAGCAGCGGCCGCATCAGCGCGAGCTGCTGCTTCCCACCGAGCTTGACCTCGTGGAGGCCCTCGCGCAGGTCGACAGGTCGAGCGAGCACTTCTCCGCCGGCCGTGCTGGACATGACGTTCTCGGCGTCGGCGACGAACACGCCGACCTGCTTCGGCACGTACTCGGCAACCTGCTCCTTGAGGAAGGCCGCATCGACGGCGACGGGAACATGCAGCGTCGCCAACAGCTTGGCGCCGCGATTGAAGCGCGCGGAGTTGGTTCCAGGCTGGTCGACGAGCGCGCCCTCGGGCACCGTTCCTGCGACGACCTCGCCGGTCGCGTCGGTGACGTAGGCCACGAGCAGGTCATCGGCCGCGCCGCTCGAGGCGTCCTCGAAGCCGTCACCCGCATCGATCGCGTCGACGGGTCCATCCAGGTCATCGCCGATCGAGGTGCCGGCATTGATGATCTGACCGGTGCGGGCCCAGTCTTCCTGCTCGATCGCCAGGTTGAGCTCGGAGTTCGTGCGCAGCTGCTCCATGCGCTCGGCCGCCACGTTGATGCGCGCATCGATGACGGGAGCCATGCCGCGCTGTGCGGCATTGAGCTGCGCCTGGATCCGCTGCTCCGCCGGCTTGGACTGCAGGTCGAAGAACGTGTAGGCCGCAACCCCCGCCTGGACGAGCGACACAGCTACCAGAAGCAGCAGGAGCCGCCCTCGGAAGGAAATGTGGTGGTATCGGTCGAGTAATCGGTGCATGAGGTGCGTCAGGCCGGAAGCTGCTCCCGTTCGGGAACCGGCTGCGACGTGGGGTGCGTGTCGCCATCGGTGGAAATACGATCATCCTTGAACGATCGACCAAGCTGGACATTTGGCAAGTCGGCGAACGAATCGTCCGGCATGCCACTTCCGTCGATCGTACCGTCAGGCCAATCGAACATGCCGAGCACGCTGCGGCGCCACGCGCGCAGGATCGGGACACACGCTGCCAGCAGCAGGAGCGTCCAGTAGGGGATCTTCACGAACGGCAGGGACGCCGACAGGCCGCCGGAGACGATGCGCCCCACGCGGCCGCCCGGTGCGGCACGATCAGCCGAGGCATCCGAGTCAAAGGTGTCACTGCCGAGGTCCACTGCAGGGCCGCTCTCACGCAGCGTGCGGCGCACGACTTCCTGGAAGCCTGCGGGCTGCAGCGGCTCCTCGACGACCGGGTCGGCGTCGGGGGTCGGCTCGGGGGTCGCGACGGCCGGAGCGGGCGCCGCAGGCCGCTTGACGTCGACGTACTTCGTCGTTCCGGGTGCGGTGATCGTCTTCTTCTGCTCGAGCTCCGTGACGACGACGCTCGCCGCCGTCGCTGCGGTGGTCGTGAAGCTGCGCGCGCCGGAGCAGCCTCCGGGCAGTTGCTGCATGACGTTGGCCGCGATGTCATCGACGACGCCCCACGCACACACGCGCCACTTGTACGCACCTGCAGCGGGAACGCCCATCATCGCGGTGGTCTCGGTCTGCCCTGCCTCCGTGACGCGGAAGTCCTCCGTTTCGGTCCACTCCGACTGGGAGCCGGTCGGGACGTCGGCGGCGGCAGCGATCTCAAGTCGGAAGTACGAGCGCGCCAAGGTGTCGGGATCGCCCTGGAGCGCACCGCTCCACGTGAACTCGATCGACTGGCCCTCCGTGAAGCTGGCGCTGTTCGCGGCCGGCGCGGTGAGCGTCGGTGGCGTCGTCGCGGCGGCCATGGCGGGGCACAGCAGCAGCACGGCCAGGGCCGCGAGGGATGGGAGGAGACGGGGGTACATGTCTGCGGCTGCTATCGGCACGCCCCCGACATGCCTCAAGCACGATCGTCAATGCGTAGGACATCTCGACACATCCACCGTGTCACACAGTGAGAATGTCGAAGCTTTGGACGCCGGACCGTCAGTTCTCTGGCGGAGCGCCTGCAGCATCGTCGGTGGATTCCAGCCCGGTCCCGGCTTCGGGAGCCTCCGGTGCTTCCGAACTCGACGAATCTGCGTCCTCATCGGTCGGCGTCTCGATCTCCAGCTGGGTCCGCAGCTGCTCGAGCACGTTCTTCGGCAGCGACTTCTCCAGCTCACCGTCATCGCCGCGCAGCTGCTCGACGGTGACGTCGCCGGTCGTGAACACGTGCGCGCGGGGAATGATCCGCGTCGGGCGGTTCCTGTCCCACACCCAGACGTCCACCATGCTCAGCTCGAACAGCAGGTAGGCGGCGTGCGGCACGCAGTCGATCTCGAGCTCGTTGCAGAGGTAGGTCGCCTCGTCGGTGACCACGCAGAAGCGGAAGATCTGGAAGACGTCCGCGTACTCCTTCTTGAGCCGGAGCTCCAGTCCCGCGTCGTACTCGTCGAGGTCATCGGTGTTCGCCATGGTGTCGACCTACCCTTCAGTGCGGTGCGCGAAGCGCGCTACTCGCCGTTGGCATCGAGGTGCTCGCGGTTGCGTTCGAGCACCACGGTGGCACGGGTCACGGAGTGCGGGATGCTGGGGGCCGTCTTGGACACCGAGAGCCGGACGCGGGTGATGGGGAACTCCGCCAGGAGCTCCATGCAGACCGCGTCCGCGAGCGCCTCCATGAGGGAGAAGCGGAAGTTGGTCGCAACCTCGACGACGACGGCGGCGATCGCCTCGTAGGCAACCGCGTCGGCGACCTCATCCGTGCGACAGGCGGTGCAGTCCGGGACGTCGACCTCGACGTCGAACTCGAAGCGCTGGCCGAGCGTACGCTCCTCCACGACCATGCCGTGGTGTGCATAGACGCTCAGCCCATCGAGGCGGATCGTCACCGGCGTGGCCGGCGCGAGCGCGGTCATTCGGCCTGCTCGGAGCGGACGACGGTGTCGGCCGGCTTGGGCTCGTCGGCGACGTCGGTGGCGACGATCGGCTTGTCGGATGCCAGCGGCACGCCGCTGACCTCGCCGATCGTGTCGTCGAGACGGTCATCGCCGAAGACGTCGACCGGCGGCTCACCCAGGACGAGGCGCTGGAACTGCTCGGCGTCGATCGTCTCGTACTCGACGAGCACGTCGGCGAGCCGCACGAGCTCGGCCTTGTGCTCGGTCAGCACGAGGCGTGCCGTGGCGTGTGCCTCCTCGACGATGCGATGGATCTCGCTGTCGATCTCGGCGGCGATGCCGTCGGAGTAGTCCGGCTCGGCGTGGTAGTCGCGACCCAGGAACGGGTTCTCGCTGGCACCGCCGAAGGAACGGGCACCGAGCGACGGGCTCATCCCCCACTTCATGACCATGCGCTTGGCGGTCTGCGTGACCTTCTGCAGGTCGTTCTCCGCGCCGGTCGTGAACTCGCCGAAGACGATCTCCTCCGCCGTGCGACCGCCGAGCGCCTGCGCGAGCGACGCCATCAGCTCGGCCTTGCGGCGCGTGAAGCGATCCTCGGTCGGCAGGCTGACCACGTAGCCGAGCGCCATGCCACGGCCGATGACGGAGATCTTGTGCGGCGGATCGGCGTCCTCGAGGTGATGCGCGAGCAGTGCGTGACCCATCTCGTGGACGGCCGTCACGCGCTTCTCCTTCACGGACATCACGCGGGCCTTCTTCTCCGGCCCGACGATGACGCGCATGATGCCTTCCTCGAGCTCGGGCATGCCGACGCGCTTGAGGCCGCGGCGTGCAGCCAGCAGCGCCGACTCGTTCACGAGGTTGGCGAGGTCGGCGCCCGTGAAGCCCGCGGTCTGCGCGGCGATCTTCTCGAGGTCGACGGTCTTCGAGAGCGGCTTGCCCTTGGTGTGGACCTTGAGCACCTCGACGCGACCCGGGCGATCAGGCGCATCGACGCGGATCTGGCGGTCGAAGCGGCCGGGGCGCAGCAGCGCGGGGTCGAGGATGTCGGGGCGGTTGGTCGCCGCGATGACGATGATGTTGTCCTTGCCCTCGAAGCCGTCCATCTCGACGAGCAGCTGGTTGAGGGTCTGCTCACGCTCGTCGTTGCCGCCGCCCATGCCGGCGCCACGATGGCGCCCGACGGCGTCGATCTCGTCGACGAAGATGATGCAGGGCGCGTGGAGCTTGGCCTGCTCGAACAGGTCACGCACACGCGATGCGCCGACGCCGACGAACATCTCGACGAAGTCCGAGCCGGAGATCGAGAAGAACGGCACGCCTGCCTCGCCAGCAACGGCACGGGCCAGCAGCGTCTTGCCGGTACCGGGAGGGCCGAAGAGCAGCACGCCCTTGGGGATGCGGGCGCCGAGCGCCTGGAACTTGCGGGGGTTCTCGAGGAAGTCCTTGATCTCGTGGAGCTCCTCGACCGCCTCCTCCGCGCCGGCGACGTCGCTGAAGGCGACCTTCGGGGCATCGACGGCGAGCTTCTTCGCCTTGCTCTTGCCGAAGCTCATGACGCCCTTGCCACCGCCGCCCTGCATCCGGTTCATGATGAAGAGCCAGAACAGGATCAGCAGGCCGATCGGGAGGATGAAGTTGAGCAGGTAGCCGATCACGCCGGGGCCCTCGACGGGCTTCACCTCGAGCAGCTCCTCGGCGCCGGCGTCCTGGAGCTTGGCCTCGAGGTCTTCGACCTGCTTCTCGGTCGCGTAGCCGATCGAGTAGGGCTCGAAGTCGCTGGCCTTCTTCGGCTCGACCGTGATCTTGTTCTTCGATGGGTCGTCGA
>JAOPYV010000050.1 GCA_025964435.1 Thermoleophilia bacterium
GACCCGCTGCGTGACGGCAACGCGAGTGGCGTGGCCAGCTGGCGCCTGCGCTGGTCCGCGAACGTCGCGGGCCCCTGGACGACGATGGTCGACCCCGGCTGCACCGGCGCTGCTGCCGGCCCGATCACGTGCTCGTGGAACAGCACCGTGGTTCCGAGCGACGGCAACTACTTCTTCCAGCTCGAGGTCACCGACAATGCGGGCCGCACGCATGCAGTGACGAGCGGCGCGACGAACATCGACAACACGCCGCCGGCGATCAGCTTCAACTCCTTCTCACCGACGGGCAGCGCCGCTGCCAACTTCTGGACCCCGGGTGGCGCGTCGAGCACGCTGTACTACAACCCTGCGGCGAGCGGCACCGTGGCCGTGCGCTTCAACGCCTCCGACTTCAACGGCATCACCGGCGTCGCATTCCCCGCGATCGGCGGCGGCTTCACCGCCGGTGGCGCCGGCACCGGCCCGACGCCGTACAGCTTCAGCTACACGTTCGCAGCCGGCGCGCCCATCACGGCGAACCACACCGTCACGGCAACCGACGGCGCGGGCCGCCCCAACACCGCCACCTTCCGCACCGAGGCCGACACCGATGCGCCGGTCGGCGCGACGATCAGCTACACCGATGGCTACTACGGCATCATCCCGCCCAACCCGCAGCCACCGATCACCTTCAACCGCGGCACCGACTTCGGCGGCGCCGGCACCGGCCCCAACCGCTCGGACCTCGAGTCCTGGATCATCCAGCGCGAAGAGGGCGACCTCGTCGCCGGCGCCTGCGTCTGGGGCGCCACCAGCTGGGTCGTCACCGCCACGAACCCCGCCGCCAGCCCCGTCGCGGACTCGCTCCCACTGACCAGTGACAAGTGCTACCAGTACCGCATCGTGGTCACCGACCACGTCGGCAACGTCACCACGACGTCGAACGCCGGCCCGCTCCGCGCGGTCATGACCGACTGGACGCCGCCCAATCCCTTCGACCTCGAGCCGCCGACCAATGTCGCCCTGCCGGCCATCACGACCGCTGCGCTGACGCCTGGCTGCACCGCGATCCCGACCTTCACGTCCGCCACCCCGACGCTCGGTTGGACCGACGCCGTCGACGGCTCGCTCGCCGAGTACCGCGTCTACTTCGATCCGTCCGCAGCCTTCCCGCTCGCCTACGGCTCCGTCGTCGGTGCACCGCCCGTCAGCACGCAGACCCTCACGGCACGGCCGGCCGGCCTCTACTGGTGGAAGGTCGCCGCACGCGACGTGCCCAACAACCTGACCTGGAACAACCCCGGCCTGCCCAACCCGCAGCTGCAGGTCGGCGTTGACGTCGCCGCGCCGACGGCGAGCCTGACCCTGCCCGCGAACAACGCGTGGTCGACCTCCGCAACCCCGACCGTCTCCTGGAGCGCCACCGACGATCGCTGCGCAGCGCGCACCCAGGTCTGGATCGACGATGCCGCCGAAGCCGGCGCGCCCGCAGCCGTCACCTCCGGCACCGAATCCGCCTACACCACCACGCCACTGACCGATGGTGACCACACGTGGCACGTGCGCGCCATCGACGTCGCCGACCGCCGCACCTCCACCGCCGACCGCACCGTCCGCATCGACACGCTCAACCCCGTCGCGGCAGCGACGTGGCCGACCGGACCGCTCGGCGGCACCGCCGTGGCGTTCAGCGGCACGGCGACCGATCCACTGCGCGATGGCAACGCGAGCGGCGTTGCCAGCTGGCGCCTGCGCTGGTCCGCCAACGTCGCCGGCCCCTGGACGACGATGGTCGACCCCGGCTGCGCCGGCATCACCGCCGGCCCGATCACCTGCTCCTGGAACAGCAACATCGTGCCGACCGACGGCAACTACTACTTCCAGCTCGACGTCACCGACAATGCCGGTCGCACACACGCCGTCACCAGCGCAGCGACGAACATCGACAACACGCCGCCGACGATCAGCTTCAACTCCTTCTCGCCGACCGGCAGCGCCGCCGCCAACTTCTGGACCCCCGGCGGCGCCTCCTCGACGCTCTACTACAACCCGACCGCCAGTGGCACGGTCGCGGTTCGCTTCAACGCCTCCGACTTCAACGGCATCACCGGCGTCGCGTTCCCGAACGTCGGTGGCGGTTTCACCGCTGGCGGCGCCGGTGTTGGACCGACGCCCTACAGCTACAGCTACACCTTCAGCCCGGGAGCGCCCATCAGCGCCAGCCACACCGTCACGGCAACCGATGGCGCGGGCCGCCCCAACACCGCCACCTTCCGCACCGAGGCCGACACCGACGCGCCCGTCGGCGCGACGATCACCTATGCCGACGGCTACTACGGCATCGTGCCGCCGAATCCGCAGCCGCCCATCACGTTCAGCCGTGGCACCGACTTCGGCGGCGCCGGCACCGGCCCGAACCGCTCCGACCTCGAGTCCTGGATCATCCAGCGCGAAGAGGGCGACCTCGTCGCCGGCGCCTGCGTCTGGGGCGCGACCGCCTGGGTCGTCACTGCGACGAACCCCGCCGCCAGCCCGGTTGCCGACTCCCTGCCGCTGTCGAGTGACAAGTGCTACCAGTACCGCATCGTGGTCACCGACCACGTCGGCAACGTCACCACGACGTCGAACGCCGGCCCGCTCCGTGCCGTGATGACCGACTGGACTCCGCCCAACCCGTTCGACCTCGAGCCGCCGACGAACGCTGCCCTGCCGGCCATCACGACCGCTGGACTGACGCCTGGCTGCACGGCGATCCCGACCTTCACGTCCGCCACCCCGACCCTCGGTTGGACCGACGCCGTCGACGGCTCGCTCGCCGAGTACCGCGTCTACTTCGATCCCTCTGCAGCCTTCCCGCTCGCCTACGGCTCCGTCGCCGGCGCACCACCGGTCAGCACGCTGACGCTCGGCGCACGCCCCGCCGGCCTCTACTGGTGGAAGGTCGCCGCGCGCGACGTGCCCAACAACCTGACCTGGAACAACCCCGGCCTGCCGAACCCGCAGCTCCAGGTCGGCGTGGACATCGCGGCGCCGACGGCGAGCCTGACCGCCCCCGCGAACAACGCGTGGTCGACCTCCGCGACGCCGACCGTCTCGTGGAGCACGAGCGACGATCGCTGTGCAGCACGTACGCAGGTCTGGATCGATGACGCAGCCGAGGCAGGCGCGCCCGCTGCCGTCGCCTCCGGCACCGAAACCGCCTTCACCACGACGCCGCTGACCGATGGCGACCACACCTGGCACGTCCGCGCGATCGACGTCGCCGACCGCCGCACCTCCACCGCCGACCGCACCGTGCGCATCGACACGCTGAACCCCGTCGCGACCGCGACATGGCCCGCCGCTGCCGTCGGTGGCGCAGCAGTAGCGTTCAGTGGCACGGCGACCGATCCACTGCGTGACGGCAACGCCAGCGGCGTGGCCAGCTGGCGCCTGCGCTACTCCGCCAACGTGGCCGGCCCCTGGACGACGATGGTCGACCCCGGCTGCACCGGCGCTACTGCCGGCCCGCTCGCCTGCACGTGGAACAGCACCGTCGTCGCCGACGGCAACTACTACTTCCAGCTCGAGGTCACCGACAACGCCGGTCGCACGCACGCCGTCACCAGCGCAGTGACCAACGTCGACAACACGCCGCCCGCGATCAGCTTCAACTCCTTCTCCCCCGCCGGCGGTGCGTCGTCGAACTTCTGGACCGCGGGCGGCGCCTCGACCACGCTGTACTACAACCCGGCCGGGAGCGGCACGGTCGCGGTTCGCTTCAACGCCTCCGACTTCAACGGCATCAGCGGCGTCGCATTCCCCGCGATCGGCGGCGGCTTCAGCGCCGGCGGTGCAGGCACCGGCCCGACGCCCTACAGCTACTCCTACACCTTCGGCCCGGGTGCACCCATCACTGCCAACCACACGGTCACCGCGACCGACGGCGCCGGCCGCCCGAACACCGCGACGTTCCGCACGGAAGCTGACACGGATGCGCCGGTCGGCGCGACGATCGACTACCTGGATGACTTCCTGCCCGGCCCGGTTCCCCCGAGCCCGCGCAACAGCATCACCTTCAACCGCGGCACTGACTTCGGTGGTGCCGGTTCCGGCCCGAACCGCTCTGGTCTCGAGTCGTGGGTCATCGAGCGCGCCGAGGGCGACCTCGTCGCCGGATCCTGCGTCTGGGGCCCGCTGACCTGGATCGTGTCGGTCACGAATCCCGCGGCGTCGCCCGTGCAGGATCCGATCGCGATGGCGACGAACAAGTGCTACCAGTACCGCATCGTGACGGTCGACCACGTCGGCAACGCGACGACCACCTACAACGGTGGCGCGCTCAAGGTGACGAAGACCGACTGGACGCCGCCGGCTCCGTTCGACCTGCAGCCGCCGACGAACCCCGCGCTACCGGCGATCACCACCGGACCCGCGGCCCCCGGCTGCGTCGCCATCCCGACGTTCGCCTCGGCCACCCCGACGCTCGACTGGACCGACGCCACCGACGGCTCGCTCGCCGAGTACCGCGTCTACTTCGACCCCTCGGCAGCCTTCCCGATCGCCTACGGCTCCGTCGTCGGCGCCCCGCCCGTCAGCACGCTGACGCTCGGCGCACGCCCCGCCGGCCTCTACTGGTGGAAGGTCGCCGCACGCGACACCCCGAACAACACGACGTGGAACAATCCGGGCCTGCCGACCCCGCAGCTCCAGGTGGGCGTCGACATCGCCGCACCAACCGTGAACCTCACGACGCCGGCGAACAACGCCTGGTCGACCTCCGCGACGCCGGCGCTGTCCTGGACCGCGACCGATGACCGCTGCGTGGCACGCACCCAGCCCGTGATCGACGGCACCATCGCCGAGACCCTCACTGGCACCGCCAGCACCTACACGCCTGCCGCCCTGACAGACGGCAGCCACACCTGGAGCGTCAACGCACTCGACGTCGCCGCCCGCTCAACCTCAACCGCAGACCGCACGGTGCGCATCGACACACAGGATCCCGTCAGCAGCGTCACCTGGCCGACCACGCCGAGCGGCGGCACGAGCGTGCCGTTCACCGGCACTGCGACCGACCCGCTCAAGGATGGCGCGGCAAGCGGCGTGGCGACGTGGCAGATCCGCTGGCGCAGCGCACCGGCCGGTGCGTGGAACGCAGTGCCCGTCTGCAGCGGCATCACGGGTGGCGCAATCAGCTGCAACTGGAACAGCACCGTCGTGGGCCCGGATGGCGACTACAACTTCCGCCTCGATGTGACCGACGCCGCAGGACGCATCTGGACCACCACGAGCGGCGCCGTGCGCCTCGACAACAACCCACCGATCGTCACGATCCCACGTGATGGGCTCGGCGTCGACATCGATGCTCAGGGCTCGATGACCGCCATGTCCGCCAACTGGAACGCCGCTGCCGACCCGTCGGGCGTCGCCGACTACGAGGTCTGCTTCACCGATTCCCCGACCGGCGCCGACTGCACAGGTGCGGCGCAGATGCCCTGGACCTCCACGGGACTGACCACCAACCACACGCAGGGTGGGCTCACGCTCGTCGTCGGCACCTTCTACTACGCGTGCATCCGCGCCAGCGACGTGCCCGGCAACACGAGCCTCGGCCTGTGCTCCGATGGCGTCCAGGCCGACGATGGCCCGCCGGTTGCCCCGGCCACCGTCAATGACAGCCTCGCTGCCGACATCGACTTCACCGCGTCCCTGACGACGCTCGCGGGCAACTGGTCGGCGAGCACCGACGTCGCCGGCATCAGCCGCTACGAGTACTGCATCTCCTCGACCTCCAGCAGCGGCGCCGACTGTGGCAGCGGCGCGATGGTCGACTGGACCAGCACGGCGCTCGTGCGCAGCTTCACGAACAGCGCACTGACGCTCGTCGCCGGCACGGAGTACTGGGTCTGCGTCCAGGCGCGCGACGGCCTCGGCAACTTCTCCACCACGCCGAGCTGCAGCGATGGCGTCACCGTCGACAAGACGGGCCCCACCGGCGTGGGCGCGATCTTCCCGCTCGATGGCGGCACGCCGGACGAGGGCATGTACACCTTCGACTGGAGCGCAGGCGCGGATCCGGCCGGCGTCGCGACCTACTCGATCACCGTCGATGGCGTGCTCAAGGCATCCAACCTCACCCCCGACCAGTGGGGCATCATGCGCATCCCGTTCGGGGCCCACACCTGGTCGATCCGTGCCTACGACACGCTGGGCAACTTCACCGACTTCCCGTTCACCTTCACCGCGCAGTTCGTGCCGGACGTCACCGCACCGGCCACCTTCAACCTGCTCACGCCGGCCAACGGCGCCTCGGTGCCCATCGGCACCGCGCTGACCTGGGAGCCGTCGAACGACTTCAACGGCATCGACAGCTACAAGGTCATGATCGACGGCGGCCTCGTCGGCTCCGTGCCGGGCAACGTCACCTCCTTCACGCCTGCGGCAGGCAGCGGAGCGGCGATCTGCACCGTGGACTTCGACGGCACCTCGAACTCGCCCGGCTGCGTCGCGAGCGGCACCTACGCGGCCCCGTGGACCGTCGGACCGCACGGCGCGTACAACTCGGGTGGCAACTCGCTCGGCTTCGACGCGTGGGACACCACCGGAAGCGGCACGACGACCGCTGCGGCGTACACCGTGACCGTTCCTGCTGCGGGCGCCGACCTGCGCTTCACGCACCACTACGACACGTCGGCGACACTGAACGGCGATGGGTCCATCCATTCGGCATGGGACGGGGGCAGCATCGAGATCTCGACCAACGGTGGCGCGACGTGGGGCGCAACCTGTGAGAAGGATGCCCGAGCCCAGTTCGGCACGTCACTCGACTGCGTCCACGAGGTCATGGATACCCAGAACGGCTTCACGGGCGTGCTCGCCGACAGCATCGGGAGCCCGCTTCCATATCGCCACGTCTTCGCCGGCGCGAGCTCGGGCATGGTCCCCTCGTCGCTGCACCTGACGAAGTTTGCTGGGCAGACGATCCAGGTCCGCTTCGTGATGGCCGTGGATGACTGCCGCGTGGGTATGCCCGCACAGTTCCTGGCGGAGTGTCCCGGACTTGCTCCCGACACCGACGGCGGCGGTGCAGTGAAGAACGCCGCATGGCAGATCGACGACCTCAAGCTGGCCGCGGCCGAGCTCGGCTCGGGCGCGCACACCTGGAACGTCATCGCCGTCGATCCGTCGGGCAACCAGCGGCCCTCGAACCAGACGTGGTCATTCGTCCTGCCGTAGCGGCGCCCCGTCGTCCTCGGCGACGAGGTCCACCGTCGGAATGCGCACGATGAAGCACGCGCCGTGCGGCTCGACGCCCTCGTAGCTGACGTCGCCGCCGTAGGTGTGGGCCAGCGCGACGACGATCGAGAGGCCCAGCCCGAAGCCAGGCCCGTTGGCTGCAGGGCTGCGTTGATCACGGGTGAACTCGGTGAACAGGAGCGGAACGAAGTCCTCCTCCACGCCGTCCCCGTGGTCGGATACCCGCAGCTCGACGAACTCCGAGGTCATGTGCGCAGCAACCTCGAAGGGCGGCGATCCGTAGCGTTCGGCGTTGGACAGCAGGTTGCTCAGGACCTGCGTCACGTGATCCGATGACATCGAGATCACGACGTCCGGGTCACACTGCACCTGCACCTCGGCGTCGAGGTTGAGCTCCGCGATGACATCGATGATCGTCGGGCGCAGGCGGGTCTCCTCACGCCGCGGCAGGACCGCGCCGCGCTGGATCCGGGAGAAGGTGAGCAGCTCATCCACCAACCGGCCGAGTCGATGCGCCTGGGACTGGACGATGTCGAGGAACTCGCTGCGCTGCTCCTCCGTCAGGTCGATGGAGGCGGCGCGGAGCGTGTCGGAGAATCCGATGATCGACGTCAGCGGCGTGCGCAGCTCGTGCGACACCATCGAGACGAAGCGATCCTTGATCCGGATCGCCTCCTCGAGCCGACGAGCATCCTCGCGCGCCTGTTGGAAGGCTGCGCGCTGGCCCGCCAGGCTCGTGTCGAGCTCCTCGTTCGCCCGCGCGAGCTGCGCCGTGCGCTCCGAGACGCGTCGCTCCAGCGACTGGGACAGGTCCCGCAGGACCTGGAGGTTGCCCACCTGCTCCAGCGTTGCCCCAGCGAGCACTGCGAGGTACTCGGCGAGCCGGACCGACTGGGTACCGAACAGGTCGTCGACGTTGCCGTGGGCCGAATACAGGCAGCCGCTCATCAGCCCGAACGCCCGGATGGGGGTGCAGATGGCGGAGCGGACCTCCGACATCCCCAGCGGTGCACTGGCGCCGTCGAGGACTCGATCCTCCTCGTCGAGGACGACGGTCCGTCCCGTCTCGAACGCTCGGCGCAGCAGCGTCGGGCTCGGCGTCAGGTCGCCGTCGCCGACGGACGCCACCACCTCTGGTCCGATCCACGGCTGGGGTTGCGTCACGCGCAGCACCGCGCACCCCTCCCCCTGCAGGAGCTGCTCACCGCCGATGCAGACGTTCTCGCAGACCTGCTCATAGGTCGACGCGCTCACGATGCTGCGCCCGACGTCGATCAGCTGCTCGAACCGAACCGACAGCGCCAACGGCTCCGGGTCACTCACGGGAACGGTGCCGTCGACGACCGGCACCGCGACACGCGCCAGCATCGCCGTGCCGTGGTCGAGGTCTTCCTGCGCGCGCTGCCAGCCTGCCTCGAGGCCGATGCGCCCTCGTGCCTGGAGCGACAACGCCTGCTCGTGGCGTGCGCCCTGTTCGATTGCTACCTCGATGCTGCGATCAAGATGTCGCCGTGCGCGCCGACGCCGCCCGAACATCGCCTCGAGGTATCCCAGCTCGCGAAGCGCGTGGGGCAGGTTGTTGCGATAGAGCCGCGCCTTCCGAAGGGCGCGCCGCGCCGCGCGCCGCGCGAGACGGATCCGATCCATCCGCGCGCCATGGTCATAGGCCACCGACTGCACCTCCCGCCTGCGCGCAGTCGCGATCCAAGGCAGCAGGGTGATCACGTTCTCCTGCCGCGCCCCGCGCTCCGCTACCCGCTCCTGGGCGTACTCGAGCACCTCGATCGCCTCCTCGTGGCGCCCATCGTGCATCATGCGCAGCGCCGTCGCCTGTGCGATCTGGGTGCTGGTCGCGACGTCGGCGGACGCGTTCTCCTGCTGGCGCAGGAGGTCGTCCACCACCTGTTGCGAGATGTTGCCGTCGGTCGACTTGGCCCAGACCCCGAGCGCCGAACCCGCAGCCTGGAAGTCTCCGATCTCCAGCGCCGATTCATACACCTGCTTGGCGGTCCTGGCTGCACCGCGCAGGTCGCCGAGGCGATACATGGCGAGCGCCGTCTGCCATCCCGATGCGTTGATCTCCCACCGATCGCCGGTCCGCTCGAGGAGGCTGATCGCCAGCTGGCAGTGCTCGATGCACTCCTCGTATCGCGAGGCTGCGTAGTAGAGCACGCCCGCGAAGTGGTACGTCTGCCCCTGACCCCAGACATCATGGAGCTGGCGCCGCACGTCCAACGAACGCTCCACGTAACGGAGCCCGCGCGACGTCCACGGCAGCATGGACATCGCGGGACCGTGCTCCGACCACGCCTGGCCCAGCCACGTCGACGGCCCATAGCGCTCGGCCAGGTTCATCTCCGTGAGATGCGCCCAGAAGCACGGGATGGCTCCCCGTCCGAACCAGTAGGTGTACGCCAAGCGGCTGTAGATGGTCATCTGTGCCTGCTCCAAGGCAGGGGGCGAAGGCCGGGTCCGCGCTCCGGACGCGCGCCACCGAAGGCTGTGCGCCACCTGGATGATGAGCTGGCCGAGCAACGCGACGGCAAATCCGGCCTTCGTCGACGGGACGCGCACCCCGAGGATCCGCGCAGCCCGCTCCAGCGCGACCTCCGACCCGCCGACGTCTCCGCGTCGGAAGGCCAGCTCTCCCAGTCGCGTGTCGATCTCGGCCCGTTCATGTGGTGTCGACGCGAACTCGAACGCGCGCGAATACTGGGCATCCGCCGCATCGTACGCACCGAGCAGCGCGTGGACGGCGCCCAGTCCGGAGGCGATCTCGAAGCGCGCAGCGCGGTCCTCGACAGGGGCCCCGATCTCGGCAATCTCGTAGTTGGTTCGCGCGACGACGAGCGAGTTCTGGCCCCGCGCGCGGCGGGCCGCGACCATCGCGAACGGATAGGCACGCTCCGACATGCCCCCCTGGTGATAGTGGTAGGCGATCTCGAAGACGGCCTCCGACGAGCTCGCCTCGATCATCGCGGCAACGGTCCGATGCAGTCGCTGTCGACGCGGCGTCGGCACCCGTGACAGCAGTCGAGCACGCAGCTTGTCGTGGACGAACGCGCACGTGCCCTCATTCGAGGGGCCCCAGACGATGTGCCTGCGCCGGGCGATGGCGATGCACTCGAAGCCCTTCTCGGGCGCGAGGTCGGCGAGTGACGTGGCCCGTACGACATCGAACTCCTTGCCCAGGACCGCACCTGCTATCAGGAAGTCAATGACGTCGCGTGCCAGCAGGGAGATTCGCTGGTCGATCATGTCAGCGGCCCGCTTGGAGGACCGCACGTCCTCCATCGCGTTCGGTTCCACAGTCCACCCGCGCGGTCCGCTCATGAGCGCACCGACCTCGACGAGACCGCGCAGCACGGCCGATGCCATGAACGGACTGCCCTGCGCCAGGCGCACCACGACATCGGTCGCTTCCGCCGGAACGGCACCCGCCATCGACTTGGCGATGCGCACGATGTCCGTGTCCGACAGCGGCGCCAGCTCCACGGTCAGCTCCGGCGACGCCATGCGGATCGGGTCATCGGGGCCGACATCCTCGGACCTGAACGCGCCGATGATCGTCACACCGCGAGCTGGGGCGCGCTGGGCGTGCCACTGGCGAATCACGCGCACCGTCTGGTCGTCGGCCCATTGGAGGTCGTCGAGGATCAGCACGGCGGGCGCGGATGCCGAGCCGAGCGCATCGACGAATGCACAGAGCGCGTCGATGCTGCGCTGCTGGCCGAACCGCTCGGCGCCGAGCTGTTCACGGACGATCTCGCCACCAAGGAGGATCGGCGTGAACAGGGGAAATGCCTCACAGATCGCCGAGGCATGCCGCGCCAGTCGATCCCGCAGCTGGAGCCCGAACGTCGGATCGACGCGCGCTGTCGCGAGCACGCCGGTGAACACACCGCGCAGGGCTTGGAACGGGCGCTGTGCCGCTTCGTCCGAGCCATGTCCACGGTAGGTCGTCGTGCCATGGATCACGAGCTCGGCGGCCAGCTCGTCCAGCAGCCGTGTCTTGCCACCCCCGGATTCTGCTTCGACGTGGACGAGCTGCCGGCCCGACTCGACGGAGCGCTGGACGGCGGACGTCACTGCAGCGAGCTCCGCGCTCCGGCCGATGAAGGCAGGTTCGACGATCGTGGAGCGGCGATCGCGCATCCCGATCACGAAGTCGGGGTCGCGCTCACCCGCCGACAGGCGCCGCGCCAGCTCGGTCACGTCCTCCAGCGCGGCGCCGGCCGCCTGGTAGCGGTCGTACGGATCCTTGAGCAGCATCCTGCCGATGATCTCGTCGAGCACCTGCGGCACCTCGAAGCCGAGGCTGCGCAGCGTCGGCCGAGCCTCGGACATGTGGCTGCGGAGCAGGTCGGCGATGGAGTCGCCTTCGACGGGAGGTCGACCAGCGATGCAGGCGAAGAGCACGGCGCCCAGGGAGTACACGTCCGAGCGGTTGTCCGCCACGCGCCCGAGGATGCCCGCCTGCTCCGGCGAGATGTAGTACGCGATGCTGCTGGCGCGGTCACTCAGCGCCACACCGAGCTGCGAGCTGCGAGCGAGGCCGAAGTCGATGAGCGTCGCGGCTTCGACGGACCGCCCGTCATTGACGATGATGTTGCCGGTCGTGATGTCGCGGTGCAGCACGCCAGCGCCATGCGCCGCGGTCATCGCAGACAGGATGCAGCGTGCCACGACCGTCCACTCCTGCACGTCGAGGGTGCGCTCGGTCAGTCGATCCCTGAGCGTCATGCCGGCCACATACGGACGCACGAGGTAGGTCACGCCATCCGTGTGGCCGACGTCCAACGGGGCAGCAAGGTATCGGTTCCCGAGGATTCGCAACACACGCGTGTCGTGGTCGAGCGTGTACTGGACCCCCAACGGCACGCGATCGGTCTTCGCCACCTTGATCACGACCCGTTGCTCGTCCTCCAGGTCGGTTCCCAGCCACGTATCGATGCCGAAGCCGCGCTTGAGCACGACATCGGCACGATACCGCCCCGCGAAGACCATCGGCCGGTCGCCTGGCGCCGCGGCCGGCTCTGTCGCTGATGTCACGTCGTCGCCGCTCATCAGGAACGCGTACCCGACGCCAATGCGGCTAGGCGATCTCGCGCGCCAGCCTGCGACACCCTGCACCGGCGTTGCAGGATCCAGCACTGCGACACGATGACGATCGGGCCTGTACCCTTTCCCTCTCAGTGGCCCCCGCCGCTCGCCGAGCTCCCGACGAGATAGGACCCTGATGCTCATTTCTCCGCTGCCCGCCGCGCCGATCGCGCTGCCGACCGAGCTGCAGCTCCCGTCCATGGCACTCATCGCGACGCGCCACACGCAGCTGCAGCCCCGCTGGCTCGAGCAGTCCGGGAATGGCATGGGAGTGGGCTGGAGCCTCCCGGGCGCCGCCAGCCTCGATGACGCCGTCGCCGCAGCGCGCACGCTCCTCATCGCGAGCGCCTCACTGGATACGACCGACGACAGCGTGCGGCAGGACATCCAGCGCATGGCCACACCGATGGCCCTCCTGCAGGCGAAGGACGGCGCGTGGTTCGCCTCGCGCCTCGCCTACGACCCGCAGCGTCACGACGCGATCGAGCACATCTACACGACCATGTGGTCAGCAGCGACGCCCGCGAAGACGACCGTGATGGATGCCACGCACTACGACATCCGCGAGGCTGCGCCGATCGTACGCGCAGTCGTCAGCGAGAACGCCTGGTGGCGCCCCACAGGGCTGACCTCGACGATGCAGCGCTTCGGCGCACCCGCGTAGCAGCCCTCAACTCGCAGAGCCGTCGCTCGGAGCGATACGTTCGAAGTGGATCCTGCGATTCCCCACGGGCGCATTGAGCCGCACGATGACCGTCGCCAGGTTGGGGCACTCCACCTCCCCCAACTCCGCACCGTAGACGCACCCAGTGCGATCACCGAGCGTTCGTTGTGCCACGGCGAGGATTCGGATTGCAGTCCGCGTCTGGCGCACGAGCACCTTCGGCCGCTGCCACTCGATCTGCCCCGTGATCTGACACGGCGGCGTTGCCGGGTCGTCGTCGTCGCTGTATCGCCATCCACCGTCATCCTCCGGCCCACGCGCGTCAATGCTCAGCGCAAGCTGGTTCTTGTAGCTCACGCCGTAGTGTCGGCCGACCTTTCGCGTGACGACGAACTGGCTCAGCTCCGGCGTGACCGAAGTCCACGTATCGTCAAGCTTCCAGGCTGTCCTGGTCGCAGGATGCAGGGTCGGACGCCGAAGGTCGGTGCGCAGGAGCTCGAGCGGTCCGATGGACCTGATCGGAATCGTGCATGCTGCTGCCATGGTCGGAGCCAGCAAGGCACCGATGAGGAGAACGGCGCAGACGCTTCCCATCAGTCGCCGCCTCCGCGCGGAGCGCTCCCCCGTGTTCCAAGCCTGTGACATGCCGACCCTTTCCCTTTGATGCTGCACTGATGGCATCGACGGACGGTCAACGAATGGACATACCTCGGTCGTGGTCGATCGGTCCCCATTTGGGGGAACGGGGAGACGCTCTCAGTCGATGAGACCTGCGCGCAGCGCTGACGCAACGGCCTGGGTCCGGCTTCCTGCGTCGAACTTGACGAGGAGGTTCGAGACGTGCGCCTTGACGGTCTCCACCGAGATCGACAAGGCGTGGGCGATCGTGGGGTTCTGACCGCCATCGGCGATCATGCACAGGATCTGGCGCTCACGGGGTGACAGGGAAACACTTTCGCCCTGTCCGAGCTCGCGGCGCTGAGTCCGCTCCGCGCCCTCGCGTGTCGTCGCCGTGACGTCGCGAGCGGCTGCAAGGATCACGCCCGACGTGCCATCGTAGGTCGCACGCCAGTCGAACCAGCGGTATTCACCCCGGCTCGTTACGTAGCGGTTTCGAAAATCGAGCGTGAGATGGCCTCGAAACAGCAAGGCGGTCTCGACCCGCGTCCGGTCGCAATCGGCAGCGTGGACGAAGTTGAGGAACGGTCGACCCACGAGGTCCGCTTCCGACCATCCGAGGACCCGTGTCCACGACTCATTGATCTCGGTGAAGGATCCCGCTTGATCGATGACCGACAACATGTCATGGGACAGATCGAAGAGACGGGCCCGTGTGGTCGCAGAACTGGCAACAAGAACCTCCATGTCGCGCATTTCCCACCCTCCCACTGATCCCGCTGGCCCGCCAAAGCTTCGATATTCCCCCCTACTAGTGGACCAGAACAATACGGCAACCTCGATGGCTAGCAGTTCCGGGGCTCCGTGGTGACCGGCACGGAGCTCTCCCAACCGCTCCCGAGGTCCCGCGCGAACACCCGGTAGCCGACGTTCGTCGCCGTGTACCCGGCTCCATCGACCGTCTGGAGCACGTCACCCGCTTCCGCAGTGAGGTCGGTCCATGCCCCCCCGCCCACCTGGACTTGGATTCGGTAGCTGTTTGCATGTACGGCCGCCACCCAGGAGACGACGATCGTCGCACAGCCGTCCGCGGTGGAGGTCGACGCGGATGCCGGCGGCTCCAGCACGATCGTGCCGACGCTCGGGGCAGACTGCACGGCAGCGCTGAAGTGGCCGAAAGCGACGCCGCATCCCGCGATGGTCGCGACGAGCGCGACGAGAACCACCGCAACATTGCTTCCCGTCCGGCGGCGGGGCTTCATGCCACCGGCTCCCTGCACCCGTCGGCGTCTACGAACAAGTACGCAGACATGCGAGGCAGCGGAATCTCCTCGTGCGGTCCGTAGAACTCGAAGTCCACGTCCAGGCGATCGGCGTCCAGCTCGTCGTCAGCGAGGTACCGCGTCGCATCCAGGCCATCCTCGGGGAGCTCGCGTCGCCCCCACACGCCCCCGAGGGCGATGCACAGCAGCAGCAGCGGCAACCCGTAGACCGTGATCGTCTTCATCGCCGGATGTCGAAGCGCGCGGGTCGCATGGCCGGCATACGGGATGCTCATGCGCTGCTTCCAGACGGTTCCACCCTCGAGCTGGGCCGTCCACGGGTCATCTGCGGCATTTGCATCACCTCGTGTCCGCACGATCGGGTTCGTGCCGCGCTCCAGCACCTCGACCACTCGGTGGGTCACGAGCGGCGAGCCGTCGACCGGTGCATGGTAGGAGATGACATCCCCCGCACGCAGGTCGCTCGTCGGAATCGGAGTGACGATCACGGCGTCGCCCGTGGCGAACGTCGGCTCCATGCTGCCCGAGAGGATTGACAGCGTTCGGTACTTGCCCGTGTGCGGGCCGATGGCGAAGACCACGAGGACCAGGAGCGCAAGCAACAGCACGAGATTGGCCAATCGACATCGTAGCGTATGTAGGGCTGTCATCACGTGCTCCATTCGGTCATTCCACAAGGGTGGGGACCGGCTTGCGCCGATCCCCACCCCAGGGTCGTGTCGGTCTGCTAGGCGTTGGTAGCCGTGCGCTGCATCCCGACGAAGGCGAAGTCGATCGTCGACGTCAGGCCCTGGAACGTGTTGTCAGCCGTGCTGGGCAGGGTCAACGTCACGCGCAGGAAGTCCGATCCGCCCGCGGTCAGGGAGCCGATGCTGCCTAGCGACATGGTCGATCCGATGACGGCACGGGACGTGATTTGGGTCGACTGCACCCCGCTGCACGTGTAGGTGTAGGCGGGCGAGGTCCCGGCCTCGGTCCAAGCGACCGAGCAGGAATCGACGACCATCTGCAGACCATTCGTGACGTCCGTATCGAGCAACGATGTAGCCGTGGCGGTCGTCGTAAGTCCGGCCGATGCCCAATTCAACGTGCCTGTGTTGGACAGCTTGACCGCGCGTTGCATCGTATCGCCTGCCGCAACTGCCGTCGCATTCACGGTGAGTCGGTTGTCAACTCCCCCGGCGGCTCCGAGCGCAGCGGTCACCGTGCCCGACGCCACCGATTGCGTGGCGGACGTAGAACTGGTGAAGGCCGCGAAGGATCCCAGGCCGGCGACGCTGGCTGCGGTGCCGACGAGTGCGAGCGAGGCGAGCAGCTTGCGGCTCGTGGACCGTACGAGGAATGCAGGAAGCTTCATGGTGGTACCTTTCGGCGGGAGGCAAGTGGCACGTCAGGGCCGGCTTGGCTCGCAACGTCGACCCTTGCTGTTGTCCCTCCTTGGATCGGTCGTCTGCGCCTCGGGGCAGATCGCGGATACGGTCCGCCTGCGAGGCACGTCCGGGGGGCATGGCACTCCCCCGCAACCTCCGCGTCTTACAGAGAACGGCCGCTACGTGCCGCTAGACCCATGATAAGCTTCTGGATGAACCGGAGGCCGACTTCCACGCCGGAGCCTTGCTCGACGTCCCAGGAGTGCGACACATGTCCAACGACAAGCAGTGGTCAGGGTCGACCCCGGCCCCCTACACGGGCTCGGCCATCGAACTTCCGGACCCAAGCCGGCTCGACGCCCGCTCCCTCGAATTGTTCTGGGAGGCGTACGACGCGCACTACGACGAGGTCCGTGAGCAGCTGCTGGCGTTCGTATCCAAGGACCCCATATTCGGGCCCATTGTGGCGCGGATGGATCCACAGCTGCAGCTCGACCGTGACAGGCAGTCCCGTCAGCTGATGCGGGATGCGATCGTCGATGGCCAGTGGAAGCCATATCTGGACGACCTCGTCCAGCAGGGACGCACCTATGCGCAGCAGGGCATTTCCTTCAGCGGCTGGTTCCAGGTGGTCAGCGCATTCCGCGGCTTCGTACGCCCCGTCCTGTTCCAGTATTTCGACGATTCGAGGGAGCAGCTGCTGGCAGGGCTGACCGGTCTCCACGACCTCCTCGACCTCGCGATGTCCACCATCGGTGAGACCTACCTCGCGGAGAAGGAGACGGTCATCCGGAACCAGCAGCAGAGCCTGCTGGAGCTGTCGAGCCCCGTTCTGCAGATTCGGGATCGACTGCTGCTGCTGCCGATCATCGGCGTGATCGACACCGTCCGGGCGCGTGAGATCACCGAAAGCCTGCTGGCGAAGATCGGCGAGCTCCGGGCCCGCACCGTGATCATCGACATCACCGGAGTTGCCGCCGTGGACTCGCAGGTCGCGGGCCACCTGCTCCAGACAATCGAGGCCGCACGGCTCATGGGAGCCCATGTCATCGTGTCAGGGGTCTCGCCGGCCGTGGCACAGTCCTTGGTCGTGCTGGGTGTGGACGTCTCCCGACTGCGCACGGTCGTCGACCTGCAGACGGCGATCGACGACGCTGACGTGTTCGCTTCCAGCACCGGCACGCCGTCATGAGCGTGGTCGCGAAACACGGCGACCTGTTGTATGTCACGCTCGACGATGACATCGGGGACCATGACATGCAGACCCTGCTCGAGCGGCTCTCAGCCATGACCATCCGTCACAAGAGCCGCGGCGTGATCCTCGACGTATCGGCGATGGAAGTCATCGACTCGTTCGGCTGCCGCATGCTGCAGACCATCACCACGGTCCTGCGGATCCACGGAGCCCGCGCAGTGGTCTGCGGCGTCCGGCCTGCGGTCGCCTTCGCCATGGTGCAGCTGGCGCTCCGGCTGGAGGACGTGGAAACGGCGCTCGACTTCGAGGACGCGGTCCAGCTGCTCCATGTGCTCACGCGCGCCCATGTCTGATGCGGGCCCACGCGTCCGGGTCGAGCTCACCTCCGACCACGAGATCGTGCACGCGCGCAAGGCCGGGCGCGAGATCGCCCAGCAGCTCGGCTTCTCCACCACCGACCAGGTGCTCATCGCGACCGCGATCTCCGAGCTCGCCCGCAACATCGTGCTGCACGCCGGGGGAGGCGCGATCGAGATCAGCACCGTCAGCTCCCGGCCGGGAATCGCCATCGTCGCGACCGACACCGGGCCCGGTATCCGCGACGTCGAGCTGGCCCTCCAGGATGGCTACTCCACGGGAATCGGGCTGGGGCTCGGCCTGCCGGGCGCACGCCGCATCTCCGACGAGTTCATGATCGAGACCCGTGTCGGCCACGGAACCTCGATCTTCTTTCGAAAGTACGTCCCATGATCGCGCACGCGTGCAGCACCGAGTTGAGCGCAGAACGGTTCGAGGTTGCCGCGTGCAGCTGCTCGCTGGTTCCTGATGCGTGTGGTGACCAGCATGCCGTCTGGCAGGATGACCTGGGAAACGCGCTGTTTGCCGTGGTCGACGGTCTTGGGCACGGCCCGCTCGCGGCCGAGGCGGCGCTCACCGCGATCGACGCGCTTCGCGACCCGCGTGGAATGGAGCTGTCGCGACGACTGCAGCTCTGTCATGCGGCGCTCCAGGGCACACGCGGGGCAGCGGTCATGGTTGCGTCGCACGACCCACACGAATCGAACCTCCACCTCATGGGTGTGGGCAACGTCGGCGTGACGATGTTTCGCCGCGCTACCGCCGAGCGCTCGACCGTCATGGGCATGCCCGGCATCGTCGGGCATCGGCTCCCGAAGCAGCTGCGAGAATCCCGACGCGAGATCCGACCTGGCGATACGCTCGTCATCGCCACCGATGGGGTGGGTCCCTTCATTCCAGTAGGCGAGACCGCACAGCTCGCACCGCTGTCGGTCGCCCACTCGATCCTCGGCGCCTCCACGACAATCGACGACGCACTCGTGCTGGTTGCGCGGCTGCTCGCATGATGTCGCCCCGTGAACAGGCACGGCACGAGTACCGGGAAGCGCTTGCTCGCTACATCGACTCCGGTAGCGAGGACGCGTTGGAAACGGCCTATTCGCTGGGTCGCGACATGCTCACGGCGCGGGTGCCCATCCTCGACCTGGTAACGGACCATGGAAGCATGCTTCCCGGGTTGATCGGTGACGGGTCGCCCACCCGGGAAGCGGCCCTGCAGCGCGCGACCGAGTTCCTCTGCGAATCCGTGGCTCCGTTCGCGATGATCATCCACGGCTACGACGAGTCTGTGGGAGCGTTGCAGCAGCGCGTGTCCCAGCTGCAGTCGGTGGATGAGATGAAGAACGACTTCATCCACATGATCGTCCACGACATGAAGAACCCGCTCGTGGGCGCACGCGCGTTGTCCCAGATCCTGGTTTCCCGGTGGGACACCGTCGACGAGACCCGACGACGGGAGCTGTGTACCTCCATCCTCGACTGCACGGATTCGGCGATGCGTCTCGTCAACGACGTGCTCGCGTTGACGCGACTCGAACTCGACGACGCCGTCGTCACCTGCGCTGCATGCGATATCGGCGAGGTCGCCGCGAAGGTTGCCGGCCAGCTGGGACAGTCGAGCTCGGGCGGACGCGTCGAAGTGTCGACGGTGCCGGATCTTCCCCCGGTGTGGGCGGATGCCGACCGGCAGCGCCGGATCCTCGAGAACCTCGTTTCCAATGCACTCAAGTTCTCGCCCTCGGATGAGCCTGTCGTCATCGACATCCGACCCCTGACAGACGACCTGGTCGAGATTCGCGTCACCGACCACGGGCCGGGCATCGCGCTGGAGAACCAGCCCCGCCTGTTCCAGCGGTTCGGCAGGATCTCGACGCCGGGCTACGAGCACGTCGAGGGGAGCGGCATCGGCCTGTATGCGACGAAGCGCATGGTCGAGGAGCACGGCGGAACGATCCGTGTTTCCCAGAACGCGAGCGGTGGATCATCGTTCACCTACACCGTTCCGACGGCAGCATTCGGTCGAAAGTTCCTCAGCCCCCAAGCGTAGGCAGGGGCCCACGAGAGTCCGCACACGTCAATCGATGAGCTGCGTGCGCAACGCCAGTGCGACCGCCTGCGTGCGGCTGGTCGCCTCGAGCTTGCGCATGATCGCCGCGACGTGCGACTTCACCGTCTCCTCGCTCAAAGAAAGCTTGAACGCGATCTCCTTGTTCTGGAGGCCCACGCTCACCATCCCGAGCACCTCCACCTCGCGCGGACTCAATCGCTCACCTACCGTCCCCAGCAGGTTCGCGGCGACCGACGGATCAACGTAGCGACGTCCGAGCATGACGGTGCGCAGGGCAGCGATCAGGATTTCCAGGTCCGATTCCTTCGCCACGAATCCGTTGGCCCCCGCATCGAACGCGCGCTCCAGCAGCCCACGCTCACTATGCGCGCTCAACAGCACGACCGGCACGCTGATCCCTTCCGCCCGCAGGCATTTGA
>JAOPYV010000067.1 GCA_025964435.1 Thermoleophilia bacterium
CCCCCGTCGCCGAATCGGGCGAACAGGCGCTCGCCGAGGAGAATCCGGTCACGCCTGCCGCGACGGCTCCGGCGCCGACGGCTCCGGTCGTGGAGGCCCCGGCTCCTGCAGCCGCCGCTCCCGCACCCGCACCCGCGGCCGCTCCGGCTGCGCCCGCCGCGGCACCCGTGCCCGGCCGCTTCGTCTCGCCCGTCGTGGCGCGCATCGCCGCCGACAAGGGCATCGACCCGAACACCGTGCCGGGTACCGGCAGCGGTGGTCGCGTCACGAAGAAGGACATCCTCGCCTTCCTGGAAGGTGGCGCTCCTGCCGTCGCAGCTCCGGCAGCAGCGGCTCCTGCGCCCGCCGCCGCACCGGCAGCAGCCCCTGCAGCAGCTTCGGCGCCCGCACCGGTCGCACTGCCGACGCCCGCCGCCGCACCCGCAGCTGCCGCACCCGCAGCCGCCGCAGCCCCGGCTCCGGAGCTCAAGGGTGGCGAGACCGTCATCAACTTCAACCCGATGCGCAAGGCGATCGCTCGCCACATGATCGAGTCGGTCCACACCTCGCCGCACGTCACCTCCACGATGGAAGTGGACATGACGCGCGTGGTCAACATGCGCAACCGGCTCAAGGGCGACCTCGAGCAGCAGTGGGGCGTGAAGGTCACCTTCACGCACTTCGCGATCCGAGCACTGATCGATGCGATCGCACACTGGCCGCTCATCAACGCCGAGATCCGCGGCGACAGCGCCGTCGTCAAGAATTACGTCAACCTGGGCATCGCCGTCGCGCTGGGCAACGGCGAGGGCCTGATCGTTCCCGTGCTCCAGCACGCGGAGGAGAAGAACCTCGTCGGCATCGCCCGTGGCGTCAACGAGATCGCCGGCCGGGCTCGCAGCAAGAAGCTGACCCCCGATGACGTGAGCGGCGGTACCTTCACGCTCACCAACCCCGGCATCTACGGCGCCATCCACGGCACGCCGATCATCAACCAGCCGCAGGTGGCGATCCTCGACACCGAGGCGATCGTCAAGCGCCCGGTCGTGATCACCGACGCCGAGGGCAACGACCTCATCGCGATCCGCTCGATGATGAACCTGTGCCTCAGCTACGACCATCGCCTGATCGATGGTGCGTACGCGGTGCAGTTCCTCGCACACCTCAAGAACTCGCTCCAGACCTGGGACGAGGCGACCTTCGTCGGCTGATCCAGCCCGCGAGGTCCTCCAAGATCATCAGCAGTAACGACGCGAGGCCCCCCGTCGCACCGGGGGGCCTCGCTCGTTGGCGCCTGCGACTGGGCCCTCGCTCCGTGTCGCGGCTGCCGCGTTCCCGCCGAAGCGGGGTGATCGCGTTGTCTGGGGCAAGCGTAGTCCGAAGCGCGGCTCGCTCGCAATCGATAGCTCCGGCGGTGGCCGCCGGTGCCCGTGCCGTGGCCGCGTCGGCCGGTCAGTAGGGGCGCAGCTCGAACCGTCCGCCGCTGACGGCGACGCAGCGCGTGTAGTCGCAGGCCCAGCGCCACTCGCCCGAGTACGGGTAGAGGTAGTACCACGAGTTGCCGTTGAGGCTCGTCTGCTGCCAGGCGCGGCCCGACCAGCTCCACGCGGGCGTCGACATGCGGTACATCGCCGCGCACACCATGCCTGGAGCGCAGTAGTTGAGGTTCAGGTACGCCCAACCCTCGTGGCTGAGCGGCGCGGTGCGTACGATCGGCTTCGCATCGCAGGAAGCGGGGCGCGGATAGATCGCGGGACATGCCGTGAACACGGCGGCCTCGGCCGTGGCCGCGGATGCCGTGCCCGGAGCGGCGGACATCGACCAGCCGAGCGCCAGGATCAACCCGCCGATCGCCAGCAGGATCAATCGAGACATATTCAGACGCACACCCATGGAACCACCCCGTACTCCACGTGCGCAACGGCGTACTCCGGCGCCCAGCCAGGTCGTTGCACACTCCCTGGATCCAGTGTGTGGGCAGGAGGTGGGGTCGGCAAGGGGGAACTGTACGGGAGGTGTACCGAGTAGTCGCGGGGGTAGGTGGCTCCTTTCCCCGATTCAGCAGAGGAGCTCGTCGATGGCCAACGCCGTGGCATCCCTTTCCTTCCGACCGGCTCCGGGTGGGCTGGCCGAGCAGGTGCTCGACGACGCTGCCCAAGCACTGCTGCTCCGCGTGCACGAGCGCTTCCAGGACCGCCGGATCGAGTTGCTCGCGGCACGGACCGCGCGGCAGGAACGACTCGACGCGGGCGAGCTGCCCGACTTCCTGCCGAGCACCGCGGACGTGCGTGCGGGCGACTGGACGATCGCGCCGACCCCGGCGGGGCTGCAGGATCGACGGACCGAGATCACCGGCCCGGTCGAGCGCAAGATGGTGATCAACGCGCTCAACTCCGGCGCGAAGATGTTCATGGCCGACTTCGAGGACGCGAATGCGCCGACCTGGCGCAACTGCCTCGAGGGCCAGCTCAACCTGACCGACGCGATCAACGGCGACATCTCGCTCACGACCGACGCCGGAAAGGAGTACCGCCTGCCCGAGGACGCGCCCATCGCGACGCTGCTCGTGCGCCCGCGCGGCTGGCACCTCGACGAGCGACACGTCACGATCGACGGGGTGCCGATCTCGGGCGGCCTCTTCGACGCGACGCTCTACGTGTTGCGCAACCACGAGGCGCTCGCGGCGCGCGGCTGGGGCCCGTGGCTGTACCTGCCCAAGCTCGAGTCGCACCTCGAGGCGCGGCTGTGGAACGACGTCTTCAGCTTCCTCGAGGCGGAGCTCGGCCTGCACCGCGGCACGATCCGCGCGACGGTGCTCATCGAGACGATCCTCGCTGCGTTCGAGATGGACGAGATCCTCTACGAGCTGCGCGAGCACGCAGCCGGCCTCAACGCGGGCCGTTGGGACTACATCTTCAGCACGATCAAGCGGCTGCGCGCCAACACCGAGCTGCCGGTGCTGCCCGACCGCGTGCAGGTAACGATGGGCGTGCCCTTCATGCGCGCCTACGCGGAGCTGTTGGTGCAGACCTGTCACCGGCGCGGTGCCCATGCGATGGGTGGCATGGCGGCGCTGATCCCCTCACGTCGCGACGCCGAGGCGAACGAGCGCGCGCTCGCCGCTGTGCGCGAGGACAAGCGCCGGGAGGCCGAGGCGGGCTTCGATGGCACCTGGGTCGCGCACCCCGACCTCGTCCCGGTCGCGCTCGAGCAGTTCGATGCGGTTCTCGGCGATCGCCCCAACCAGCTCGAGCGCCAGCGCGACGACGTGTCAGTCGACGCTGCGCAGCTGCTCGACCTGCGCGTTCCGGGCGGCGCGATCACCGCAGCGGGTGTCCACACGAACGTGCGCGTCGGCGTGGCCTACCTCGCCGCCTGGCTGACAGGCAGCGGCGCCGTCGCGATCGACAACCTGATGGAAGATGCCGCGACCGCCGAGATCAGCCGCTCCCAGCTCTGGCAGTGGGTGCAGCGTGGCGCGCAGCTCGAGGACGGGCGCACCGTCACCGCCGAGCTGGTGCGTGACGAGCTCGTCGACGTCATCGGCCAGCTTCGCGCCGAGCTGGCCGGAACGCCTGCGCTCGAGCGCCTCGACCAGGCGGCAGCTATCTTCGCGCGCGTCGCGCTGGAAACACCATTCATCGAGTTCCTCACGCTTCCCGCGTATGAGGCGCTCGACTGAGCTCCACCCGTCCCGACCCATCCTGATCCCCCTTCCTCGAAAGCAGGCACGTCATGACCGAAGCAAATACCTGGGCCGGCACGAACGGTCGCCGCTCACGCGCACAGTTCGATCGCGACGTGGAGCTGCTCGAGCAGGAGTGGGCCGAGAATCCGCGCTGGGCGGGCATCGAGCGCACGTACTCCGCCGCTGACGTCGTCGCGCTGCGCGGCTCGCTGCCGCTGCGCCACACGCTGGCCGAGTACGGCTCCGAGACGCTGTGGAAGCTGCTCAACGGTCCCGACTACGTCAACTCGCTCGGCGCGATGACGGGTGGCCAGGCCGTGCAGATGGTGAAGGCAGGACTCAAGGCGATCTACGTCTCCGGCTGGCAGGTCGCCGCCGACGCGAACCTCGCCGGTGAGGTCTACCCGGACCAGTCGCTGTACCCGGCGAACTCCGTGCCGCAGCACGTGCGCCGCATCAACAACGCCCTGCGCCGCGCCGACGCGATCGAGTGGAGCGAGGGCACCGACAGCGGCATCGACTGGCACGTGCCGATCGTGGCCGACGCGGAAGCCGGCTTCGGTGGCGTGCTCAACGCCTATGAGCTGATGAAGGCGATGGTCGAGGCCGGCGCCGCCGCCGTGCACTACGAGGACCAGCTCGCGAGCGAGAAGAAGTGTGGCCACCTCGGTGGCAAGGTCCTGGTGCCGAGCCAGCAGTTCGTGAACACGCTCAACAGCGCGCGGCTGGCCGCCGACGTGCTCGGCGTGCGCTCGCTGATCGTCGCACGCACCGATGCGCTCGGCGCCAACCTGATCACGAGCGACGTCGACGAGCGCGACCAGCGCTTCATGACGGGCGAGCGCACGGCCGAGGGCTTCCACCGCGTCAACAACTCGCTCGACCAGGCGATCTCGCGCGGCCTCGCCTACGCGCCCTACGCCGACGTCATCTGGTGCGAGACGAGCACGCCCGACCTCGAGGAGGCGCGCCAGTTCGCCGACGCGATCCGCGCACGGTTCCCCGGCAAGCTGCTCGCCTACAACTGCTCGCCGAGCTTCAACTGGAAGAAGCACCTCGACGATTCCACGATCGCCACCTTCCAGCAGCAGCTCGCCGAGATGGGCTACCGCTTCCAGTTCGTCACGCTGGCGGGCTTCCACTCCGTCAACGCCGGCATGTTCGAGCTGGCCAAGGGCTACGCCGAACACGGCATGACCTCCTACGTCGAGCTGCAGGAGAAGGAGTTCGGGATGGAGGCCGACGGCTACACGGCCACGCGTCACCAGCGCGAGGTCGGCACCGGCTTCTTCGACCGCGTCTCGACGGCCGTCACGGCCGGCACCTCCTCGACCTTGGCGCTCACCGGCTCGACCGAGGAAGCACAGTTCGACGACGACACCGTGAAGACGCACTGAGCTGACGGCTCGGCCTGCGACCGGCAACCCCCGTCGCGGCGTACAATGGCGCCATGTCCTCGCGCGCGAAGAGCACCGTCCGCACCTGCCGCCTTGGCCAGGTCGAATACGTCGAGACCGCGCGCCTGCAGCGGTCGCTGCGCGCTGCGCGCGAGGCCGGCGCAGTCGAGGACGTGCTGCTGCTGCTCGAGCATGATCCGGTGATCACCTGCGGCACCCGCACCGAGGACGCCGAGATCGCCTATGCACGCACGACGGGCATCCCGCTCGTGCCGGTCGAGCGCGGCGGCAAGGCGACCTACCACGGCCCCGGCCAGGTGGTGGCGTATCCGATCTTCAGCCTCGCTCGCGTCGACGACGACGTGAAGGAGCTGGTGCGCCGGCTCGAGGAAGCGATCATCGTGACGTACGAGGCGCACGGCGTCACGACGGCGCGGCGCGACGGCTTCCCCGGCGTCTGGGTCGACCCGGAGCTGCCGGGCGCGCGCAAGATCGCCTCCGTCGGCCTGCGCCTGACGCGCGGCATCACGTTCCATGGCATCGCGCTCAACGTCGCCTGCGACCTCGAGCCGTTCTCCTGGTTCACGCCCTGCGGCATTCCCGATGCGGACATGACCAGCCTCGTGCGCGAGCTCAACCTGCAGGACCTCGGCGCCGCCGAGCGCGCCGAGCTGGTGCGCAGCGTCGAGCAGCGCCTGGCCGACGCGATCTTCGACCAGTTCGACGCGACGGAATCACCCATTGGACTGGATGACCTGCAGCTCCTCGCGCTGCGTCACCCCGTCGAAGACCCGAAGCTCGCGCTGCCCGAGGCGGGCGCGCAGGACGGACCGATCATGCGCGTGACGCGCATCGACCTGGATGAAGTTGGACTGACATGAGCGACGTGACCGAAGATCCGACCGGCACCGATGACGTCGAGCGTGAGCGCGCCCCGAAGACTGAGGGCGCCCGCGCGGTCAAGCTACTCGAGCGGATGCAGCTCGACCCGGTGACGCAGGAGCCGAGGCCGCGCGGCCATGCGATCTCGCTCGCCAGCGCGAGCACCGACGGCAGCCAGCTGACACCCGGCATCGCGGAGCTGACCGACGCCGAGGGCAACCCGCTCGATCGCGGCAAGCTGACGCGCGAGCAGAAGCAGGCGATCAGCGCCGCGTCGCTGCGCGCACCGAAGCCGCCGTGGCTCAAGATCAAGCTGCCGGGTGGCGGGCGCTATGCGGAGACCGCCGCCATCGTGCGTGAGAACAACCTCGTCACGATCTGTGAGGAGGGTCACTGCCCGAACATGGGCGAGTGCTGGGGCAAGGGCACCGCGACCTTCCAGATCCTCGGCGACACCTGCACCCGCGCGTGCCGCTACTGCAACGTCAAGACCGGCATCCCGGGCACCGAGCCCGACCCGCTCGAGCCCGGCAAGCTCGCCAACGCGATCCACAAGATGGGCATCAGCCATGCGGTCGTGACGAGCGTCGACCGCGACGAGCTGCCTGACCGCGGCGCGACGCAGTTCGCGAAGACGATCCACGCGATCCGGCGCCGCAGCCCCGGCACGAGCATCGAGGTGCTGGTCCCGGACTTCATGGGCCTCGAGGAGGAAGGGCTGCGCATCGTGATGGACGCGCGCCCCGACGTCTACGCGCACAACACCGAGACCGTGCCGCGGCTCTATCGCCGCATCCGCCCCAAGGGCGACTACCAGCGCGCGATGTGGTGCCTGCAGCGCGCCAAGGAGATGTCCCGCGAGCTCGAGTTCGCCGAGCCGGTGCTCACCAAGACCGGCCTGATCGCCGGCATGGGCGAGACGATCGCCGAGCTCAAGGAAGTCCTCGTCGACCTGCGAGAGCGCGGCGTCGACGTCGTCACGATCGGCCAGTACCTGCGCCCGAGCGAGCGCCACCTGCCGGTGGACCGCTACGTCACGCCCGAGGAGTTCGACGACCTCGCCGAGTACGGCATGTCACTCGGCTTCGGCAGCGTCTTCGCCGGACCGCTGGTGCGCTCCTCCTACAAGGCCGAGGAGCAGCGCCGCGCAGCGCAGGACCCGACGCTCGGCAAGATGCTCAGCGAGCCGCCCCGCGCCCCCGCCGAGAGCCTCGCCACGATCGGCGAAGTTCCGGAGTGGAAGGCCTGAGCTTCAGAGCAGCTGCTCGCCACGCTCGAGCAGGGCGACGTACTTGGCGGCATTGCGCTCGCGCGTCTCCACGCGCTTGGCGTTGGCGATGCGATGCACCATCGCGTAGCGATTGCGTGAGTCGAGCAGCGCGAAGGCAGCAGCGGCCTTCGGGCTCGCGTCGAGCGCGGCCTGCAGCTCCGCGGGAACGTCACGCGAAGAGCTTGCCTGGTACGCGGCAGCCCAGCGGCCGTCGGCCTTCGCGCGTTCGGCCTCGGCCAGTCCCCACGGCCGCATCTTGCCCTCGGCCGTCAGTCGCTCGACGTGCGCGACGTTGATCTGCGACCAGATCGAACGGGCGCGGCGGGGCGTGAACTTCTGGACGTACCAGTCGTCATCGATGCGCTTGGACTGGCCATCGATCCAGCCGTGACAGAGCGCGACCGGTACCGCGGTCTTCCAGGAGATCGAGGTGATGCCCGTGCTCGCCTTGGCGATCTGGATCCAGATGCCGTCGACGCTGTCGTGGTGCTCGTCGAGCCATGCGTCGAACGCGACTGCGTCCTCGAACCGCAGCACGGGCTTCTCGTCGGGAGATGGGGCGAGTTCCATGTGGTTGATCGTACCCGAGCCGTGGCGCTATGCGAGGCTTGGCACATGGACGTTCGAACCACCCGCACCCTCGTGCTCGGCAGTGGCCTTGCCGGGCAGTACGCCGCGCTGCGCGCCGCCGAGTCGGGCGAGGTCGTCATCGTGACGCGCGGGGCGATGCAGGAGAGCGCTTCCTTCTGGGCGCAGGGCGGCGTCGCGGCGGCGGTCGGACTGGATGACACCGCTGGCCTGCATGAGGCCGACACGTTGCGCGTCGGCCGTGGACTGAATCGGCTCGTAGCAGTCGAGTTGCTCACCGAAGAGGCGCCGCGCCACATTCGCCGTCTACATGATCTGGGTGTCGACTTCGAGCAGCACGGCGAGGAGCTGGAGCTGGCGCTCGAGGCCGGCCACTCGCGCCGCCGCATCGCCCACGCGGGCGGCGGCGGAACAGGCCGCGTCGTGATGGAAGCGGTCGTGCGCCGCGTCATCGAGCATCCGCAGATCACGATACTCGACGGCACGCCCGCCTGGGGCCTGGTCGCCGACGGCGAGCGCTGCTACGGCGCACACGTGCCTGACGGCGTGATCCTTGCCCACCAGACGATCCTCGCCACCGGCGGCATGGCCAGTCTGTTCGCGCGCTCGACGAACCCCGCAGGATCCCGTGGCCAGGGCGTCGCGATGGCGTGGCGTGCCGGGGCATCGCTGATCGACATGGAGTTCCAGCAGTTCCACCCGACGGCGCTCGTGCTGCCGGGCGAGGGTGACTGCTTCCTCGTCTCGGAGGCGGTGCGCGGTGAGGGTGCGCACCTGGTCGACGTCGCGGGCGTGCGCTTCATGCCGGGCGTGCATCCCGATGCGGAGCTTGCGCCGCGCGATGAGCTGACCCGCGCGGTCACCCAGCGCATGCACGAGACCGACCATCCGTCCGTGTACCTGACGCTCGCCCACCTCGACCCGACGATGGTGCATCACCGCTTCGCAGCCATCTCGGGTCGGCTCGCGGAGCTGGGCTTCGACCTCGCGCGCGACCGGATCCCCGTCGCGCCAGCCGCACACTTCACGATGGGCGGCGTGCTCACCAGCCTGCACGCGCGCACCTCGCTGCCGGGCCTGCTCGCCGTGGGCGAGGTCGCCTGCACCGGCGTGCATGGTGCGAATCGGCTGGCCTCCAACTCGCTGCTGGAGTGCCTCGTCTTCGCCGACCGCGCCGGGCTCGTCACCCAGGAGTCGCCGGCCGGCAGCGTCGATGCCGCCGTGGCTCCGATCAGCGCGCTCGAGGATCGCCCGCCGATGCCGGCGCGACCCGCCGCGCTCCCGGACCTACAGGCGACGCGCCAGCTGCTGTGGGCAGGCGCCGGCGTGATCCGCGACGCCGCATCGCTCGCGGCCGTCAGCACGATCGCCCCCGAGGCGCTGACCGATCGCGCCGTCGCCGCGGCAACGCCCGCCGACGTGCTTGTCGCGATGCTCGTGGCACGCGCTGCGCAGGCGCGCGAGGAGAGTCGCGGCGGCCACTTCCGCTCGGACTTCCCTGCCGAGGACCCGGCGTGGCAGCAGCACGTCATCCAGCGCATTGGTGGCGAGCCGATCTTCGGCTCCTTCGAAGATGCGCTCCAGCGCACGACCCATGAGGATGCTCCGCGATGAGCGACGAACACGCCCGCATCACCCCGTCCGAGCTGCTTGCCGGCCGCCAGCTGCTGACACGCGCCTTCCTCGAGGACCTCGGCCCGTTCCCCGGCCTCGACCTGACCGAGGCCGCGCTGGGTGACACCGCCTTCGACGGCACGATCGTGGCGCGCCAGGACGGTGTCGTCTGCGGCCTGGCGATCGCCGCCGCAGCCTTCGAGATGCGCGGTGTCGGGGAGATCGCGCAGGGCGTCGAGGATGGTTTTGTCGTCTCGGCCGGCACGAAGCTGCTGCGCGTGCGCGGTCGCGCGGCTGACATCTTCGCCGCCGAGCGCACGGCGCTCAACGTGCTGCAGCGCCTCTCCGGCACGGCGACGCTGACCCGCACGTTCGTCGATGCGATCGAGGGCTCGAAGGCCGTCATCGTCGACACCCGCAAGACGACCCCGGGGATGCGCGCGCTCCAGCGCTGGGCCGTGCGCTGCGGCGGCGGCAGCAACCACCGCTTCGGCCTCTTCGACGAGGCAATGCTCAAGGACAACCACATCGCTGCGGCAGGCGACATCGCCACGGCGGTCGCGGCGATTCGCGCCCACGCCGGCGATGGGACGCGCATCCATGTCGAGGCCGACACGCTCGAGCAGGTCGAGGCCGCGACCGACGCCGGCGCCGACGTCGTGCTGCTCGACAACATGGCCCCGGACGATCTGCGCGCCGCAGTTGCACTCGTCGCCGGTCGCGCCGTCACCGAGGCCAGCGGCGGGATCACGCTGGACACCGTCGCGGCGATCGCAGCCACCGGCGTCGATCGCATCTCGATCGGCGCGCTGACCCACTCCGCTCCAGCGTTTGATGCGTCGCTCGACGCGGGTAGGTCGCAGCCATGAACCGCACCGCCACAGCCCTGACGACGATCGCCCTCGCGGCGCTGCTGGCCACCGGCTGCGGCGGCGGACCTCCGGAAATCAGCAAGGTGGAGAGCTGCCTGAAGGGGCTGAAGCTCGACGTCGAGCGCTCCGACACCAAGGAAGACCCCGACGTCACGGAGGGCCTGAGCGCCCGCACGAAGCCGACTGAGCGCGAGTTCACGATCGCCCTCGCGGCCACGGCCAAGAGCGATGCGAAGGTGAAATCCTTCACCAAGCGCTTCCGCGAGACGGTCGACCAGATGGATGCCCAGCAGGAGGCGGAGTTCCA
>JAOPYV010000079.1 GCA_025964435.1 Thermoleophilia bacterium
TGTGGAGCGGCGTCGACGTTGCGACGCGCGGTGCGGAGGTGGCGACGGGTGCAAGCAACATGTGCGGCACCCTACCGGGTCAGGCGTCGCGCCTGCGACGCGCGCGACGGCGCGTGCGCCAGCCGTAGGCGAGCCCGGTCGCGATCGCCAGGGCGGCCATGCGCGGTGCACGGCGGCGGTGCATCGGGGCGCGCACACGGGTGGTGAAGCGCAGGATCCCCCAGCCCTCCTGCTCGGCCAGCGTCTTGAGCTTGCGGTCGGGATTCACCGCGTAGGCGCGGCCCACGGCCCGCAGGAACTGCTCGTCGGTGATCGAGTCGGAGTAGGCGACGCTCTGGGCCAGGTCGATGCCCTGCTCCTCGGCGAAGTCGCGCAGCCGGTCTGCCTTCTGCGCGCCGTGGCAGGGCAGCTCGATCTCGCCGGTGAAGAGCCCGTCCTCGACCTGCATCCGCGTCGCGACGGCGCCGTCGAGCCCGAGCAGCTCGGCCAGCGGCTCGATGATCTCCTCCATCGTCGCACTGACGGCGTAGACGCGCATGCCCTGCGCGCGGTGCTGGGCGATCCGGTCGAGCGCGTCGCGGTAGACCATCGGCCGCACGCGGTGCTCGAGCTGGTCCTCGACCACGCGAACGACGGTGTCGCGGTCCCAGCCGCGCATCAGCTCCTTGACGCCCTCGGTGTAGCGATCGAGCTGCTCGTCATCGGAGCCCTTCGCGGCGAAGGTGAGCTGGATCAGCATCGTGCGCGCGAGCTGGCGCGCGGTGATCAGGCCGTGGCGGCGCATCGGGCGTGCAAGGTGCAGCCCGCTCGATCCCGCCAACAGCGTGCGGTCGACGTCGAAGAATGCGGCGCCGGCATGTGGAGCTGCGTCGTTCATGGGAGCAGGATACCCTTCGGCGCTGCGACTGGCGCTGGGCTCACGCGCCCGCCCCGCCACGCAGGCTGTCGCCCGGCTCGAGCTCGTGCACGGTGACGTGCACCTCGCTCAGCAACGCCGCCAGCTGCTGCGGCGTACCGGTCAGCGGTGGGAAGGTCCCCCAGTGCATGCCGACGACGTCGGGCACGCCGAGCAGCTCGGCTGCCATCGCGGCCTCGCGCGGATCCATCGTGTAGTGCCCGCCGATCGGCAGGATCGCCAGGTCCGGCATGTAGAGCTCGCCGATGATGCGCATGTCACCGAAGACGTTCGTGTCCCCCGCGAAGTAGATCCGGTAGCCATCCTCGAGCTCGACGACGAAGCCCGCGGCCTCGCCGACGTAGGTGCCGTCGGGCGCCGAGGAGGAGTGCTGTGCATGCACCATCGTCACGCGCACGCCCTCGAACGGCTCGATCGTGCCGCCCTTGTTGAAGGCGATGCGCTTGTCCGCGGGCACGCCCTGGGTGCCGAACCAACCGAGCAGCTCGACCATGCCTGCGACCTGCGCGCCGGTACGCGCCTGCTGCGCGACGACGTCACCGAGGTGATCGCCGTGGCCGTGGGAGACGAGGATCAGGTCGACCTCGCCGACCCCGTCGCCGCGAAACTGCGCGCCAGCGGTCGGGTTGTCCTCGATGAACGGATCGAAGAGGATCCGCCGCCCACCGGGCGTGATGAGCAGGAAGGTGGAGTGGCCCACCCAGGTGAGCGTTCCGCTGAAGTCGTTCGCCATTGCCGTGCCTCTCGCAGGTCGTTCGCCAGGCTGGATCCCTCCTTCCCAGCGGCGGGTGCTGCTGCACCTGCTCGGGTAGGAGTGCGGCATGCAGCACTCCGCGCCAGCCGTGCAGGTCGAGCAGCTCACCGTCGAGCGTGGCGGCGCGCCCGTGCTCGCCGATCTCGCGCTCAGCGTCGCGGCGGGCACCGTCACCGGGCTGCTCGGCCCCTCCGGCTGCGGCAAGTCGACGCTGCTGCGCGCGATCGTCGGCGTGCAGCAGGTCCGCTCCGGCCGCATCGACGTGCTGGGGCTGGCCGCCGGCGCTCCTGCGCTGCGTCGGCGCGTCGGCTATGTCACCCAGGAGCCGAGCGTCTACGCCGACCTGACGGTGCGCGAGAACCTGGAGTTCTTCGCGCGCGTGCTCGGCGTCGCACGCAGCCGCATCGATGAGGTGCTGGAGCTCGTCGGGCTCGAGCCGCACGCCGGCCACCTCGTCGGTCGGCTCTCGGGTGGCCAACGCAGTCGCGCCTCGCTGGCTGCGGCGCTGCTCGGCGAGCCGGAGCTGCTCGTGCTCGATGAGCCGACGGTCGGGCTCGACCCCGTGCTGCGCGAATCGCTGTGGGACACCTTCCACGCCCTGGCCGCGGCCGGCACCACGTTGCTCGTCTCCAGCCACGTGATGGAGGAGGCCTCGCGCTGCGACCGCCTGCTGCTGATGCGGGCCGGGCAGGTCATCGCCGACGAGACCCCCGACGGGCTGCGCCGCCGTGGCGGTTCCCCCGACCTCGACCAGTGCTTCCTCGCGATCATCCGCGCGAGCCAGCCGGACGCGGAGGTCGTGCGATGAGCGGCCGCGTCATCGCAGCGATCGCGCATCGCGTGCTGCACCAGCTGCGCCGTGACCCGCGCACGATCGTGCTCATCCTCGGCATGCCGCCGCTGCTGCTGACCATCCTGCGCTCGGTCTTCGATGGTCGCCCGGAGCTGTTCGCGAACGTCGCGGTCGGGCTGGTCGGCTTCTTCCCGCTGCTGCTGATGTTCATCATCACCTCGATCACCATGCTGCGCGAGCGCACGAGTGGCACGCTCGAGCGGCTGATGTCACTTCCGGTCGCGAAGGCTGACCTGCTGCTCGGCTACGCGGCGGCGTTCGGGCTGGTCGCCGCCGTGCAGGCGACGGTCACGGCGACCGTCACGATCGGCCCGCTCGGAGTCGAGATCGATGGTGCCGCGTGGCTGCTGGTGCTGTTCGCCGTCGTCAACGCGCTGCTCGGTGTCGCGCTCGGCCTCTTCGCGAGTGCCTTCGCGCGCAGCGAGTTCCAGGCCGTGCAGATGATGCCCGCGCTGATCCTGCCCCAGCTGCTGCTGTGCGGGCTGCTCGCGCCGCGCGACCAGATGGGTGAGCTGCTGCAGGCGATCAGCGTCGCGCTGCCGATGACCTGGGCCTTCGACGGGCTCGCGCGCGTCGCGGACGGGGAAGGGCTCGGCACCAGCGCCGTCACCCGCGACCTCATCGTCGTGCTCGCCGTGGCGCTCGCCGCGCTGGCAGCGGGCGCCGCGACCCTGCGCCGGCGCACGCCCTGACGCGCTACTCCGAGGAGTACTTGGGCTGTGCGCGCGCGTCGGGCCGGAACATCGTAATCGCCCGGTTCGCGGCGATCGCCGCTTCCCCGAGGCCGATCGTGATGAGCGTGATCTTGTTCTCGTAGCCGGCGACGTCACCCGCGGCGAAGACGAGCGGCATGCTCGTCGCCATCGTGGTCGGATCGACCAGGACCTGCTTCTTGGAGTGGAACTCGAAGCCCCACTCGCCGATCGAGCCGAGCGCGCTCTTGAAGCCGAGCAGCGTGACGAGTGCATCGCACTGCTCCACGCGCTCGGTGCCGTCCTCGGCGTTCGTGACGGTGACCGCCTCGATCATGTCGCCGCCGTGGATCTGCGTCACCTCGGAGGGCACCATCAGGTTGACGCGGCCGTGCGAGGCGAGCTCGCGCATCTTGGAGACCGAGCCCTCGAGTGCGCGGAAGCGATCACGACGGTGCACGAGCGTGATCGGGTTCGCGGCGACGTCGTCGAGGCCGAGCGTCCAGTCGAGCGCGGAGTCGCCACCGCCGACGATCACGACGCGCTTGTTGGCGAAGTCCGCCGTGCGCTTGACGAGGTAGTGCAGGCCGCGACCGGTCCAGTCGTCGATGTCGGCGACCGGCAGCTTGCGCGGCTCGAAGGAGCCATGGCCGGCGGTGACGATGATCGTCCGCGTCAGGTACGTCGCTCCGCGCAGCCCGGTGATGCGGATCAGCTTGCCGGTCGGCTCGTCGGGCGCCTCGAGGTACTCGATCGAACAGGAATCCTCGTTGAGCACGACTTCCGGATCGAACTGCAGCGCCTGCTCGACCTGCAGCGCGACAAGGTCGGCGGCCTTGATCTTCGGGTGCCCGGCGACGTCGTAGACGTGCTTCTCCGGATACATCGCCATGACCTGGCCACCCAGCTCGGGCAGCGTGTCCATGATGCGGACGGTGGCCTCGCGGTGGCCGGCGTAGTACGCCGCTGCCAGGCCGGAGGGCCCACCACCGATGATGGTCACGTCGGCGATCTCGGGGTAGTCCTCGGTGGAGGCGGAATCGGACATGTCACGGGGAGCGTTCATCTCCCGGATTCTACGCGCCCGCACGAGCCGCGCGATGCGGTTGCCACGCAGCGCGATTTTGCAATGTTTCCGTGATGCTCGTATCTGGTCAAGCAGGCCGCTGCCCCGACCGATGCATGTAGCACCTGAGGACACAACCCACGACCCGCCAGTCACTCACCCCTGATCGATCTGGTTGAACGCCCACCCCGAATCACCCACCCGAGTTCATCCAGATGTGAATGGCCCGTCGGTCGGCATCGCAGCCGCTTCCATCGGCAGCACCGACATTGTCCAAACGTTCGAGGGCCCCGCTTCCGCGGGGCCCTCGTCGTTACCTGGTCTCACTGGCTTGCACGTTCGATGCCGTGTCAGGCAGCGGCCGTACCAACCTTGGCCGGTGCCGGCTTCGCCGGGCGAGCCGCCACGAGCGCGTCAGCGGCCTTGAGGGCTGCCTCGGCGTTGATCAGGCCGTGGCCCGAGTTGTAGTCGTAGCCAGCCGCGTCGATGTCCGTCGCGCTCGTCGTGATCGCCTTGACGACCTCGTCGTGCGTCAGGTCCTTGTACTTGCTGAGGATCAGCGCGATGACGCCGGACACTGCCGGAGTTGCCATCGAGGTGCCGCTGATCGTGCCCCACTTGCCACCGGGGAAGGAGCTGGTGATCTGGTGACCCGGAGCGGAGATGTCGGGCTTCTTGTCGCTGCCGGCCGCATCCTTGATGGGGCTCGGTCCGCGGCTGGAGAAGCTCGCCACCTTGTCGGCCTTGTCGGTCGCGCCGACGGAGATGACTTCCGGGTACGAGCCGGGCGAGCCGAGGCTGCCGGCGCGGGGGCCGGAGTTGCCAGCGGCGAACACGGGCTCGATGCCTGCGGCGAGGAACGCGTTCAGCAGGTTCTTGAACGTCGTGTCCTTGCCGTTGGAGGTGCCCCAGCTGTTGCTGATGATGTCAGGCGCCTTGGAGGGATCGGCGTTCTTGCCCTCGGAGTCGGTCGGGGCGAGCATCCACTCAAGGCCCTTGATGACACCCTGCAGCGTGCCGTTGCCGGAGCCGGAGAGGATCTTCGATGCGATGAACTTCGCCTCGGGTGCGACACCGGTGGTGTAGCCCTCGGGCGTGCGGCCCAGGACGGTACCGGCGACGTGCGTGCCGTGGCTGTTGTCGTCGTACGCTTCCTTCTTGGCGGCGATCGCGTCGAAGAAGTTGTAGTTGTGGTCGAAGGTGCCGTCGGCCTTGGTGCCGCGGTACGCGTTCTTGAGTGCCGGGTGGGCGACGTCAGCACCGGTGTCGACGATGCCGACGGTGATGCCCTGGCCCTTGAAGCCCTGCTCCCAGACCTGCGGCGCCTTGACGCGGTCGACGTTCCACTCGATCGCGTTCGGGGTCACGTCCGAGAACTCCATGAGCACGCGGTCGGTCGACTTGACGTCGATCGGGTCGATCAGGCGGACCTCGCGGTCACGGGTGATCTGGCCGACGCCCTCGATGGCGTTCATGACCTTCCATGCCTCGGCGGTGCGGCCTTCGGCGACGGAGTACGTCACGGTGTTGGAGAGCGGATTCACCTCGTACGACGTCAGCAGGCCCTGGGCCTTGAGCGCGTCGAGTGCCGGCGCGGCGCCGGTCATCGAGTTGCGATTCACGCGAGCCAGCTCGTTCACGACGGCGGACTTGCGGTCCGTGCCGCGCGGCATGATGCTCGGGCGATCGAGATTGGCAGTTCCGTTGAGCTGAGCGATGTAGGTGCGGTCTCCAGCGGTGTTGCTGGCGTAACCACCCACGACGAGTGCCTGAGGCATGTGAGCTCTACCTTCCTTGGTTGGTGTCCCGTTGCCGTCCCTGGCAACGATCCGAATACCCCCTCCGGGCACTCGGTCCGGCGATGCTACCAACGTTCAACGAATGCGGTAGCAGTTAGCTACCGAAAGGCCCGCGCCGGCCACGCGCGAGTAGCGACGGCCTACCAACTGCCCCCGGCAACGGCTTTCCGGGTCCCGCTCGCCCTCGTCCCGCCGCCCTCATCCCGCCGCCCTCGCTTGGCCCGCGGGGCATCATGGGCGCTGGGCGACGATATATCGTCGCGAATCACCCATGATCACCGAAGACACGCGAGGCGCCCTCCAAGGAGGACGCCCCACGATCATGCTGATGAACCAACTGGCTGACCAGCCGACTGGCTGGCTGGGCCGGCGCCGAAGTGGCTGGTAATGGTGCCGAAGTGGCTGGTACCGGCGGCCCTCGATGCGGCTCAGGCAGGCGTGCCGAACAGCTCCTGGGCCTTGGCGAGTGCGGCCGGGGCATCGACGCGGCCGGGGCCGGAGTTGATGTCCACGCCCGGTGCGTCGATGTCGACGGCGCTCTGGGCGAGCACGGTGCGCACCTGCTCGGTGGTCAGGTTCGGGAACTTCTGCAGCAGCAGTGCCACGATGCCGGAGATGGCGGGTGCCGACATCGACGTGCCGCTCATCTTCACGTACGTGTCACCCGACTTGCCGGCGCTGATGATGTCCTTGCCCGGGCCGGTGATGTCCGGCTTGGGCAGGAAGTTGCCGTCGGCGTCCTTGATCTTGGACGGGCCACGGCTCGAGAACGAGGCGACCTTGTCGTTGATGTCGGAGGCGCCCACGGCGATCGACTGCGGGTACGAGCCGGGCGAGCCGATCGTGTCCGGGCGCGGGCCCGAGTTGCCGGCCGAGACGATCGGGACGATGCCCGCTGCCTCGAACGCCTTCCAGGCGTCGATGTAGCTGAGCGCCGCACCGTTGGAGTTGCCCCACGAGTTGGAGACGATGTCCGGAGCCTTGGTCGCATCGGCACCCGAGCCGTCGGCCTTGGTCGGCGCGAGGATCCAGCTCAGGCCCTTGAGGATCGTGGCCGTGTTGCCGGAGCCGCCTGCGGTGAACACCTTGGTCGCGATGAACTTCGCGCCGGGTGCCATGCCGGTGAGGTGGTCGGGGGTGCCGCCCACGCTCGTGCCGGCGACGTGCGAGCCGTGCGAGTGGTCGTCGTACGCGTCGGCCTTGCCGCCGACCGCGTCGAAGAAGTTGTACTCGTGGCTGAAGCTGCCGTCGGCGTTCGTGCCGCGGTAGTGCGACTTGAGCGCCTCGTGGCCGACGTTCGCGCCCGTGTCGACGATGCCGACGACGACGCCCTCACCGGTGACGCCATTGGTCCAGACCTGCTCGACGCCCGTCTTCGCGACGTTCCACTCGACGGTCTTGTCGCCCGCGGCCGGGGCGGGAACCTCGCCCTGGACGATCGTGTCGAGCCGCACCTCGCGGTTGCGCACGATGCGGCCGAGCTCGTTCAGGCCCTGCAGTGCCTGGTAGGCGGCGCCGGCGCGCGACTCGTTGACGTTGAGGATCAGCGCGCCGGTGCCGGCGGCGAAGTCCCAGTTGTTGACGAGGCCGTCGGCCTTCATCTGCTTCAGGGCCGGCAGCAGCGAGCCCTTGACGGTCTCCTCGGCGCTCAGCATCGCGTCATGGGCGAACACCTTGCGGTCGGCGCGCGTGGCGTCGGCGGTGATGCCGGTGAAGTTCGGATTGACCTTGAGCGCGGCGATGTACGTGCGCGATCCGGCCTCGAGATTGACGAATGACATGGGGGATTCCCTTCCCTGGCGGTCTGGTGGCACCCTCCCTGGCGCCACACGTGCGCCGAAGGGTAGCACTTGGCTACCTACGCGCGTCGCACTGTGCGAGGAACCCTCAGATCCCCTCGACATCCAGCAGGGAATCGACCGGTGCGAGGTCATCGGTCAGCACGTCGACGCCGCGATGCGACACCTCGTCGATGTAGCGGGCGGCGAGCAGCTCGGTGAAGCGGTCGTCGAGGATCTCGTCGGCGTCGACCGCCATGTCGGCCTGCTCGACGAGCGTGCGCTCGCCACCGCGCGGCGGCAGCACGCCGGACTGGTCGGCCGCGAAGAACTCGACGTTGATGAAGCGATCCAGCGCCGCCGGCTCGCCCGGCGAGGGCACCGGGTACATGACCAGGTCGGGGAACACGTCGCTCCAGGTGCGGTGCATCGCGCGCAGCAGCTCGCTGCGGTCACCCTCGACCGCGCCGATCAGGTTGGCGCTGACGATGCCGTCGCTGACGAGGTGGTCGCGCACCAGCTCGAGGAACTCGCGCGTGGTCAGGTGGAACGGGATCGAATCGGCGAAGTACGCGTCGACGGCGACGATGTCGAACTGCACGTCCTCGTCCTGCGCGCTGAGCCACGTCCGCCCGTCGCCAACGTGCGTCGTGATGCGTGGGTTGCCGTTCTCGGAATCCTCGTAGCCGAACCACTCGCGCGCGAACTCCACGACCTTCGGATCCAGCTCGACGACGTCGATGTCGAGCTCCGGGCGCAGCTCGTGCAGGCGCATCGCGGCGGCGCCGCTGCCGAGGCCGATCAGCAGCGCCCGCTCGGCGTCGGGGCGGATCGCCGGTGCGAGGTCGACGGCGCGCAGGTAGCCGAACAGCGGCGCGCCGGTCACCTGCGGCTTGCCGCCCACCAGCGGCGCGGCCGCCTGCAGCGAGTTGTCGAAGTGCAGCACGCGCGCCGGCGCATCACCGATCTGGCCGGCGGCGTAGTCGACGACGCGAATGCGGTGATAGGAGCTGTCGGCGCTCGCGCGCAGCTTGCCGCCCTCGTTCGGCTCGAACTGGGGCTCGTAGCCGCCGGCGTGGAAGACGGGGGAGAAGCCGCTGCCGGAGCTGCGGAAGGTGTCGCCCTCCTGGTCGCCGGTGACGCCGGAGCCGGCCAGCACGCCGACCAGCACCGCGGCCATGACCGCATAGCCGAGCACGAGCGGGCTCGCCCGCCCGGCCCAACCCGCGACGAGCGCGCAGGCGGCGAGCGTCAGCCCGACCGCGACGACGGTCGCATCGGAGCCGAAGTCCTGCACCAGCCAGAAGGAGGCGGCCAGCGTGCCGACGATCGAGCCGGCAGTGGAGAGGCCATAGAGCGCACCGGCGGTCGCACCGACCCGCTCGATGTCGCCCGCGCGCAGCCGCACCGCGTACGGCGAGACCATGCCCATGAGGATGCTCGCCGGGCCGAACAGCAGTACGCTGGCGATGAGCGGATTCAGGCGCACGCCGAAGCCGACGTCGACGATCCACTCCTGGAGCGGGTCGGCGAGCAGCACCGAGACGCAGACGAGCAGCGCGGCAGTGGCGAGCAGCATGCCGAGCATGCCTGCGGTCGGGCGACGGTCGGCGATCCGCCCACCGATCGTGTAGCCGATGGCGAGCGCGCCGAGGAAGACGGCGATCAGGCTGCCCCAGACGAAGGTGGAGCTGCCGAAGGTCGGCGCGAGCAATCGGCTGCCCACGATCTCGTAGGCCATCAGCGCTGCGCCCGCGAAGAACACGACGAAGAGCAGCCACGGGCCGGCGATGGAGGAGACGGGTTGGACGCGCGCAGGTGGAGTATTCACGCCCGAACGCTACCCACGTGCGCGTGCAGTCACGCGCAGGCAGGCCGAATCAGCGAATCAGCAGCTGAAGCTCTGCCCGCAGCCGCAGCCGCCGGTGGAGTTCGGGTTCTCGATCGCGAAGCCCTTGCCGGAGAGGCCGTCCTGGAAGTCGACGACGGCACCCTTGAGGTACTCGGCGCTCGACTCGTCGACGACGACGCGCACGCCACCCTGCTCGAACGAGATGTCGTCCGGGTGCGTCTCGCTGTCGAAGCCCAGCGCGTACTGGAAGCCGGAGCAGCCACCACCGGTGACGGCGATGCGCAGCGCCTGCGGCTCACCCTCCTCGGCGAGCAGCACGGCAAGCTTGGTCACCGCGTTGTCGGTGAGCGTGACGGGGGTGGTGATCTCAGTCGTCGTCTCCATACGCGTCATTGTGCCACAGGATGAGGAAACGTATGCGCGCAGGTGGGTAGGCACTACGTATGAAGCTTCTCGTCCTCGGGGGGACTGGCCTCTCCGGCACGGCACTGGTGCGCGCCGCGCTCGAGCGCGGCCACGAGGTCGTCGCGGTCCACCGCGGCAGCTCCGACACGCTCGCCGGGCTCGACCACGCCGGCCTCGTGCAGGTCGTGCACGACCGCAGGACGGGCCACGCGGCACTCGCCAGTCACCTGCCCGTCGACGCCGTGATCGACGTCGGGATCCGCACGCCCGCCTGGGCGACCGATGCCGCACGCGCGCTCGATGCGCCCGACACCTTCTGGGTCCAGTACTCCTCAGGCAGTGCCTACGCCGACCAGTCCCGCCCCGGCCCGCGGGAGGAGGACGAGCTCGCCACCTTCGACGATGCGGACATCGAGCGGCGTGCGACGAGCGAGCTCGACTTCCCGCTCGACTACGCGTGGTACGGCGCAGCCAAGGCTGCCTGCGAGCGGCTGCTGCGCGTGCTCGTGCCCGAGGAGCGCGTGGCGATCGTGCGCCCCGGGCTGATCACCGGCAGCCACGACATCCGCTGGCGCGTGCCGTACTGGGTCGAGCGCATCGCGCGCGGGGGCGAGGCGTTGGCGCCGCCGGCCTTCGATCCCGTCCAGCTGATCGATGCACGCGACCTCGCCGCCTTCGTGCTCAACCTCGTCGAGGAGGGAACGGCCGGCACCTTCAACGCCGTCGGCCCGCCCGGCGCCTATACCGTCTCCGACCTGCTCGCCGCCTGCGACCAGGCCGCCCGCGACGCGGGCCGCGAGCCCGCGACGATCGTGCACGCCGACCTCGACTTCCTCGAACAGCACGAGGTCGAGCCGTGGTCGGAGCTGCCCGCGTGGCTGCCCGCAGCCGCGGGCCACGCCGTGCTGCTGTCGATGGATACCGCCCGCGCTCGCGCAGCAGGGCTGCACACGCGGCCGCTGGCGGAGACGATGTCGCACGTGCTGGAGTGGATCCAGCAGGCCCATCCCGAGCCGCTGCGCGACCCGCCGGCCGGCCTGACGCCGGACCGCGAACGGCATCTGCTCGCCGCGTGGCGCGCCCAATGAAATGGCCGCGCATTCGCGTCCATGTTGGCAAGCGCCTACGATCGGGAAAGCGTGACTTGCCCCAAGCCGTTGATGAGGAATTCGAAATGCAGCACAAGCGCCACCCCCACCTGCTCGACCGCCACCGCAGCGCGCTCTTCGTCGTCGACGTGCAGGAGGCCTTCCGTCCGGCGATGCCGGGCTTCGAGGAGATGGTGCGCGGCGTGAAGCTGCTCATCGAGGGCGCGAACGCGCTCGGCATCCCGGTCGCCTACGCGGAGCAGTACCCCAAGGGCCTGGGCCACACCGTGCCCGAGCTGCTCGAGGTGCTCGGCGACGCGCCGAGCTTCGAGAAGACCGAGTTCTCCGCCTACACGGCGCCCGCTTGGCCGAGCCTGCCCGCCGCCGTGCGCGACGCACACCAGTTCGTCGTCGTCGGGATCGAGGGCCACGTCTGCGTGCGCCAGACGGCGCTCGACATGCTCGCCGCCGGTCGCGAGGTGCACCTGCCGATGGACGCCATTGCCAGCCGCGGCCTGACCCAGTGGCAGATCTCGCTGTCAGCGCTGCAGGTCGCCGGCGCCCGCCTCGGCACCGCCGAGCAGGTGCTCTTCGACTGGCTCGGCCACGCCCGCGCCGACGGCTTCAAGGAGATCCAGTCGCTCATCAAGTCGCACGACGCCGCAGCTGCCGCCGCCACGCCCGTCGCCTGAGCCGAGGCACGGCTCAGCGGCCGTGGGAGCCGCGAACGTCGATCGCGCCTACTCCGTGATCGGCATGACCAGCTCGAAGACGCCGACGTCCTCGCCGTCGACCTCTTCGCGCGCTGACCACATGAGGATGCCGGGCACGTCGGCCAGGTTGTTCTTCACGGTCGGGATGGCGCGCTTGACGGTCGGGTTCTGCGCGCCGATGCCGTTGAGCACCGATTCGACGATCCGCGAGAGGTCGACGTAGCCGTACGCGCCGACGTCCTTGGGCGGCTTGGCGGCGTCGACGGTGTCACGATAGGCCTCGTACTCGCCGAGCGTCTCGACGTCGCCGCGTAGCGCGGGGGCGACCTTGGACGGAGCGGCGGTCGGGAGGCCGGCCACGGCGATGTCGTCGACGAGCTCGGCCTTGATCGTGATGCCCGGTCCGAGCAGCAGGCGCGGATTGACGCCCGACGCCAGCAGCGAGCGGGTCACCTCAGGCGTCAGCTCACGCGCCAGCAGCACGGCGAGCGGCGAGCCGGGCGTGACCTTGATGTTGACGCCGAGCTGGTCCTCGTCGACCGTCAGCACCAGGCCTGCGGCCTTGGCGGCCGCCGTGAACTCGGCGGGCAGCTTGTAGTCGAGCGGCTCGTTCGCACCGGCAACGGCGATCTCCAAGCTGCGCGCGGTCGGCGCCGCTGCGGGCTTCGGCGCAGCAGCACCGGCATTCGGCGCCATGGCCGTGATCGCCGCGTCGGCTGCGACCTGGCCGATGTCCTGCACCGTGGCGTAGGAGACGGGGCCGGCATCGGCGACGGCCTTGGCCAGCGCGTCATCCTCGAGCACGACCTTCGCCGCCTCGACGCCGAGGTCGCAGAAGGTGGCGTACTGGGGCTCACACTCCTTGGTCAGGTCCTCGAGCTTGATGTCGTACGTGTTGGCAGCCTTGGCCCACGCGTCCTGCACGCGGCCGAGCGTCGTGCCGTCATCGACGCCGGCGCTGACGAAGCCGGCATCGGCAGGCATGCGCTCGGCCAGCTCACGCGAGCCGACCTCGGGCTCGGCGATGTCACGCGGGTTCGACCAGGCGCCGCGCATGCGCAGGCCCGTCGAGTCGATCGTCGTCGAGCCGGAGACCCAGCTCGGCACGAAGTCGCCCACGGCGTCGGAGCTGAGCAGCTCGCTCAGCTGCTTGGCCTGCTCCGGATTCATCGTGTCGCTCTCCTCGAGCGCCTTGGGCAGCGCATCGAGCAGCGGGGTGGTCTGGATCGCGGCACCGATGATGGCGTCGCCGACGCCGGCCTCGAGCACGCGTCGCGCATCCTCGTCGCCCGCGATGTTCTCGTCGCCCTCGTGCGCGTCGATCAGCAGCTCGAGCTGCTTGGTGCCGGGCGCCAGCAGCACGTGGTCGCCGATCTGGGTCCAGGCGACCTGGTCGTTCTGCGCCGTGCCGGAGCGGTACTCCACGCCCTCGTGCTCGCTGCCCTTGGAGGGCTTCTCGAGCAGGTCCTCGAGCACCTCGTCGGCTGCATCGGCGTCATCGACGTCGATCCAGAGCGCGACCGGCACGTCCTCCGCGCCGGTCTTCGAATCGTCGTCATCCGCGAAGCGCGAGAAGTCGTTGGAGGTGATCGCCACGCCGCCGCCGTCACCGAACGCCGCCTCGAGGCGCTGGGCGGTCACCTTCGAGCCCTTCGGCGCCTGCTTGGCGACCTGCTCGAGCAGCTCCTTGCGCAGGCCGGGGCCATCGCTCGCGGGCAGGAAACCTTCGGCCAGTGCCCAGATCGGCAGGCGATCCAGCGTCTTCACGGCCTCGTCGATCGTCTTGGAATCGACCTTCGCCGTGGCGACGAGCCACGTTCCCGTGGGCAGGTAGGAGAGCGGACCGTCGCTGGCTGCGACGCCCTCGTCGCCGCCGTCGGATCCGCCACAGCCGACTGCGATGAGCGCGGCGAGGGAAACAAGGAAGAGCGAGCTGAGGAGGCGAACGGGAATCTGCATGTCGATCCATCTACCCAGTTGGCGACAGATCGATCACGGTTGCGTTCGTGACGCGAACGGCGTCGTGCAGGTAGGCTCGGGCGGACGATGAAGAGTGGTGTTCGACCACTGAACCAAGGCGAGTAGAAGATGACCCTCGAGAGCTGGATCCCCATCGGGATGTTCCTGCTGGTGGCGATGATGATCCCGACCGGGCTGATTGGTCTGGGCTTCGCCTTCGGCGCGCGCAACTCGCGCCCCGACATCGGCGGCAACCGCGGCTTCGCCTTCGAGTCGGGCGTCTCCACCGGCCACGCCGGTCGCCAGCGCAACCCGATCGACTTCTACCTGACCGCGATGCTGTTCATCATCTTCGACATCGAGATGGTGTTCATGATCCCGCTCGGATTGGTCATCCAGGACCTCGGCACCTACGGTTTCATCGAGCTGCTCGTGTTCGTCGGCATCCTCGCCGTCGGCTACGCATACGTCTGGGGCCGCGGCGCCCTGGAATGGGAGTGACATCGTGAGCGACGAGACGTACGACAAGAGCAAGGACCCGAACCTCCAGGCGGCCTACCAGCTGCATCGTGAGGGTGCGGTCTCCAGCCCGCAGCTGCTCCAGCTCGACAAGAACCTCAAGCGCAACCCCGCGAAGCTCTACGAGGACGAGATCGAGGACATCGAGCAGGCAGTGCTGCTCACCACGGTCGGCAAGGCCGTGAACTGGGCGCAGTCCAATTCGATGTGGCCCGCGATCTTCGGCCTCGCCTGCTGCGCCATCGAGATGATGGCGACGACCAGCTCGCGCTACGACCTCGCCCGCTTCGGCTCTGAGGTCTTCCGCGCCTCCCCGCGCCAGGCGGACCTGCTCATCATCTCCGGGCGCCTCTCGCAGAAGATGGCGGCGCCGCTGCGTCAGGTCTACGACCAGATGCTCGAGCCCAAGTGGGTCATCGCGATGGGTGCCTGCTCCTCGTCCGGCGGCATGTTCTCCAACTACGCCGTGGTCCAGGGCGCCGACAAGGTCGTGCCGGTCGACGTGCACGTGCCCGGCTGCCCGCCCCGCCCGGAGCAGCTGATGCACGGCTTCATGCTGCTGCAGAAGAAGATCCGCGACGGCGTGCCGCCCGCGTACCTGACCGAGGTCGGGTCACGTGAAGGCCACGCCAAGTACGAGGCCTGGCGCCAGCAGCAGCTCGCCGAGGACGCTGGCTTCCTCCAGACCGACCTGTCCGAGGTGAAGTCATGACCGGCGTCACGTTCGAGAGCGGCTTCCAGCGCGAAGAGGTCGATGCCGCAGTGCGCGGCACGGCCGGCCCGGCGAACACGGTCGACCACGCGGGCCTCGCGCTCGCGACGGAGGCCGCCGGCCGCCTGGTCGAGCACCTCGCCGCTCGCGCGCTCGCGTGGGAATGCTTCCGTGACGAGGTCACCGTCACCGTCACGCCCGATGCGATCACCGCTGCGGCGCTCTACCTGCGCGACGTCGAGGGCTTCGGCCTGCTGAGCGACATCTCGCCGATCGACCGCGAGGGCTCGGTCCAGGTGCACCCGCACCCCGAGCGCTTCAACGTCGACTACATCATCACCAAGCTCGTGCAGGGTGCGCCACGCATCCGCGTGCGCGTGTGGGTTGCCGAGGGCGCGACGATCCCGTCGCTGATCCCCGTCTACGCGACTGCCGACTGGCACGAGCGCGAGGCATTCGACTTCTTCGGCATCGAGTTCACGGGCCGCGAAGGCCTGCGCCGGCTGATCATGCCCGACGACTGGGTCGGTCATCCGCTGCGCAAGGACTACCCAATCGGCGGCGAGCCGGTGAAGTTCACCAACACCCCGCGGGAGCTCTAGTCCATGCCCACCTCACGCATTCCGTCGCCGATCCCGAGCGAGCTGCACCCGCCGAATGATCCGGAGATCCGCGAGCAGCTCATGTCGCTGCACGTCGGCCCGAACCATCCGTCGACGCACGGCGTGCTGCGCCTGGACCTGATGCTCGACGGCGAGGAAGTCGCCGGCTGCGTGCCGCAGATCGGCTACGTCCACACCGGCATCGAGAAGAACGTCGAGCAGAAGACGTGGTGGAAGGCGATCCCGTACTTCGATCGCATGGACTACCTCTCGTTCTACTTCGGCGGCTACGCCTACACGTCGGGCGTGGAGCGCATGCTCCAGCTCGAGGTGCCGCGCCGCGCCGAGTGGCTGCGCGTGCTGTTCATGGAGCTCGACCGGATCTACTCGCACCTCGTCTGGCTTGGCACCGCCGCGCTCGAGATGGGCGCGATGACCCCGTTCTTCTACGCCTTCCGTGAGCGCGACTCGATCTCCGACCTGTTCGAGATGTCAGCCGGCTACCGGATGCATCCGCGCTACTTCGCGATCGGTGGACTCTTCGAGGACATCCCGCCGGCCTTCGCGCAGGCGTGCAACGACCTGCTCGACGAGCTGCCGGGTCGCTTCGAGCAGTACACCGACCTGCTCAGCCAGAACCCGATCTGGAAGGACCGCCTGATCGGCGTCGGCTACCTCTCGGGCGAGGACGCGATCGCGCTCGGCACGACCGGGCCGAACCTGCGCGCCTCCGGCGTCGACTGGGACCTGCGCAAGCACGCGCCCTACGGCGCCTACCGCGAGCTCGACGTCAAGAGCATCGTCCACGAGCCCGGCGACTGCTACGCCCGCTACCTCGTGCGCATCGAGGAGATGTACGAGAGCGTGCGCATCTGCAAGCAGGTCATGGAAGGGCTCCCCGAGGGTCCGATCATCGCCGACGATCGCAAGATCGTGTTGCCGCCGCGCGCCGAGCTGCACACCTCGATGGAAGCGGTCATCCACCACTTCAAGCT
>JAOPYV010000082.1 GCA_025964435.1 Thermoleophilia bacterium
CCGACGTCTTCCGCGAGATCTGGGCGCGGCATGTCGAGGCGCTGGAGCGCTACATCACGACGCGGGTGGGGCGGGCGGCCGCCGAAGACCTCATCAGCTCGACCTTCCTGGCCGGCTTCCGCTACCGCCGCACCTACAAGGGCGCGATCAGCGGGCACTCGGCCGGGCCGTGGCTGCTGGGAATCGCGACCAATGAGATCAGCCAGCATCGTCGCCTCGAGCAGCGATGGCTGGACCAGCAGGCCGCAGGCGCCCAGCAGCTCGACGTTCCGACGAACGAATCCGACGCAGTACTCGGCGCGCTCGCATCACATTCCCGTGTGGCGCGTGCGTTGCGCGACCTGGCGCCGCGCTACCGCGACCCCTTCCTCCTGCTCGTGCTCGCTGACCTCGACTACGCACAGATCGCCGTCGCGCTCTCGCTCCGGATCGGAACCGTGCGATCTCGAATCCACCGCGCTCGAACCGAGCTGGGACGACAGATGAAGGAGGACACCAATGGCTGATCCCGTCGACCGGAGCATCCGTGAGTTCTACGACCGGGCGCTCGAACTCGAGTCGGCAGATCCACGCATCGTGCCGGCAACCGAGCGTGCGCAGCGCTACGAGTTGCCGCGTGAGGGTGACGGCAGGATCCCGCGCCGTCGTCGCTTCGGAACGACGTCGCGCATCGCCTTGATCGCGGGCATCGTGGTGCTCGCCTCGGCCACCGCCGCGCCGGCACTGGACGATCCCATATCCGACGCAGTCGTGAAGGGCGCGGCGAACCTCATTGAGGCGCTCCGCGAGCATGAGCACAACGAGCCGCTCCCGAAGGCGACGCGCGAGCTGAACGACATGATCGACGCGAAGCAGCTCGGGACGCTGCTGACTCCCGCCGGAGAAGTTCTCGTGACCACATCACGCGGCGAGCGTCGCGCAGTGGTCTCCGTAACGCCGACGTCCAACGGAGGCATCTGTATGGGGCTCGAGGTCTGGAGCGACGTGATTGAGCCGACAGCAACTCCGGGCTGTGTGGACGAGTTGGACCGCGACCATCCGATGCTGCTGGCGAGCATGTTCCATCCGTGGCCCAGTGTAATTGGCGGCGTCCTGCACCCAGACATCGTGAAGGTCGAAGTCGACTCCGAAGCCGGATGGATCGACGTCGAGGTAACGCGAAATGCCTTCGTGTGGTTGCCGCCACTCGGGCAGCGGCGACTCGAGCGGGTCCGCGCCACGTTCGACGACGGGGAACGCATCGTCTACCCCTGACCTGCGCCGATCAGGAACTTTTTCTGCGTCCCGGATCTACACAAGGTAGATGCGCACGTCTCTCAACTCATCATCCAGTCTCGGCCCCGCTCGACGGAATCTCCATGCCACATCGTGAGCAGCACAGGAGCAGCTCGATCCACCGGCGCCTCGATATCGACGGAGTCCAGTTCGACGTCGAGATCAACCAAGGGCGCGCGATCGTCACCGGGCCACTGCCGGCGCGGATGATGTTCTGTTCGTTCGGGGGCATTCCGATCTCCCAGCTGGGCGTCATCGACTGGGACACGATGCACATGATCATCGGCGCCAAGGTCGACAAGTACGTGAAGGACAAGCCCGAGCTCTGGGCTCGGTGGTACGGCGAAGACGGTGTGTACACGCAGATGGGGCTGGACGCTTCGAGGTAGTGCGGCCCCATGCGGGCCGTCCCCGCGACCCGTGCGGCCAGCCGAGCGTCCCGATACCTGCGCCGGCGTGCCCAGCACGCGATCATCGGTGCATGAACATTTCCCACATCGTTCGCCCGACTGCACCCGCCCCGCGACCGGCCACCCCGAGCTCGTTCGGCGCGCCCGGCTACCCCGGCGCACCATCGCTCACGATGCCACGCCCGGTAGCGGCTCCGCCGGCGGCGCCAGCACCGCACCTGACCCCGAGCTCCTTCGGTGCACCGGGCTACCCGGGCGCGCCGTCGCTCGGCGCGGGTCGCCGCTGAGGCGAATGTAGTTCATCACCCGTCGGCGGCGATCCGCAGCACGCGCACAACGTAGGCGTCGAACGCTGCGAGATCGCCGATGTCCGCAAGCGACGCGCTCGGGATCGCGTGCTCGAGGGTCGTCGTGACCGTGAGGCGTGCGCTCGGCGCCACTGCGACGAGCCGGCGCGATTCGGACAGCGGGAAGTACTTGTCATCTGGCGCTGACGCCAGCTCGATCGGCACATCCAGGTCGCGCGCGACGCGCAACGGTGAGAGTCGGTCCATGTCGTCGCGCACCTGTTCGGGCATCGCTGGATAGCGCATGTCGAACTGATCCGCCGTTGTTGCGCGAAGCAGGGCAAGCACTCCGCTGGGATCGTGCGCCCGTACCTCGCCCGGGGAGAGACGGCGGGCGGCTGCCATCGGGTCGGCTGCCGCGAGCACGCGCGCCTCGACAGTCTCGGCGGCTGCGGTCCCCGTCGTCGCGGCGAAGAGTGACCTGGCCATCGCGGTGCGCATCCACGTGCTGCTCGCAAATCGCTCGACCCGCCCCGAGCCGTGCCGGAACTGGCCGGTCGTCGCGATCTCCATGACGGTGCGCACGTCGGCAAAGGGCGCGATACCGGCGACGACGGCGACGTGCGACCGTGTTTCCGCGTCGGAGGCAATGACGAGCGCGAGTGAGGCGCCAGCCGACACGGAGGCCAGCGCGATCCGCCCGTCCTTGACCTCAGGCATCGTCGCAGCCTGCGCCGTGACCGAGTGGCCCGCATCGATCGTCTCATCGCCGATGCGTCCATCGCGCATGCCGGGGAGGTCCGGCACGAATACGAGGAAGCCGGCGCGCGCCAACCCACGGCCCATCCGCACCACGTCAGGGTGCCTGCGCCCTGCCTCGTCGGCACCGGTGATGAACAGCACAGCGGGCCACGGTCCGTCGCCGCCCGGTCGGAAGATCGAGGTTGGCGTGCCAGCCAGTTCGGCACCCTCCTCGACGCGCGGCTCGCGCGTCACTGCGCCCACGACGTCCTCGAGCACCGGGACATCGAGCACCGACGCGAGCACCGCGACCGCGCGGGACTGTGCGACCACCCATGGCCACCACGCAGCGACGGCCACCAGTGTCAGAAGTGCGAGCGCCGCCAGCAGCCGTGCGACCATGTGACGACGACGGGGGCGTCGATCGCGAGCGCGCTGTGCATCAGGCGGCAGCGGCGTCACCGATTGCGGCCGCTGGGCTCGTTCGGATCGTCCTCGTCGTTCTCGTCGTCGCCATCGTCCGGTTCGTCCGGTTCGTGCTCGTCGTGCTCGTCGTCCACGTCGTCCGGATCGCCGGGATCGTCGTTACGCTGCTCGCGCGTGATCACGCCACCGACGTCGAACTGGGCCATCATGTCGTGGTCCTCGTGCTCCGAGTTGTGGCAGTGGAACACGTAGCGTCCCTGGAAGTTGAAGAACTGGTGGTCCACGACGACGCGCTGGTTCGGCCCGACCCACACCACGTCCTGCCAGCCTTGGAATTCACCTGGCTGCGGCTGACGGCCGTCGATGCTGACGATCCGGAACTTGCCGAGATGGATGTGCACGGGATGGCCCCAGCCGCCGCTGGGGTTGTCGAGGGTCCAGCGCTCGACCGTATTGGGGCGGGGATCCGCATCGACCTCGTCGACGTCGAAGCCCTCGCCGTTGATCCGCCACTCGCCCTGACGCCGGTCGAACCTGAAGTAGCGCTCGCGCACCGGTGCTTGCAGGTCCTCCGGAACTTCCTCGGGTATCTCTGTCCCCGGGTCGATGTCACGTGCCAGCACCGCTGGCACCTGAGCGCGACGAGCGGCAGCTCCGCGAGCAGGGCAGTGCCGAGCCTGATGGCACCCGACGCAGCGCGCCATCGACGGATCTTGGCTGACAACATGTCGACGAGTTCCTTCCGGCCGCGGGCGCCTCATGGGTGCTCGCCACGCTAGCGACGGGCCGCTTCGAGCGAGGCCCATCGCCCGACCTGATCGACGGAAATTCGCGTACCAGCAGGTTCGATGCGCTGGTTCGAAGGGGTATCCCGCGGCGTGCGTGCCTCCCCATGGTCGGCACCCCCTTGTCACTGTCCTCGTCCTGGTGGACAGTGGAGCAGCTACCACGATCATCAGCCCCCTGCCACGGGGCACGATCTCGCCAGGGGAGCACCATGACCGTTACGCCGAACGTCTCGCCGATCCGGGATTTGCCCAGCACTTCGGTGCCGCCGCCTCCCACGTCGACGCCTGCGAAGCCTGACCACGTCGACTCCGGTTCATCGACGGAATCCGCGCCTGCCGATGACGCCCAGCGCGGGGTCGAGGCGTTGTCCGATCCCGAGCCTGCGCCCGACGCGCCCACGGCTGACGCGCTGGTGCCTATCGATGAAGCAGCGCCCGAGCACGCACCCGGCGAGGATTCGACACAGGCGCACGGGCACTCGCACGCCCCTGTGCCCGTTGGCGGTACGACGACGGATGCGCCGGCGGCCGGCGAGACCGAGGCCGCATCGGAGTCGGCGGTGGAGGCCCAGTCAGTCGATGCCCCTGCGCCGGCGCCCTCGCCGGCACGCTCCCCGATGGTTTCGCCGGTCGACCCGAACTCCGTGCTCCCTGGAGGTCAATTTGGCGAGCGCGACAACATCGGCGGCGTCAACCTGCTTCCGAACGGCAAGGAGATGCACCACGGGGTCGACTACTCCGTCCCGGAGGGAACGCCCATCGTCGCTGCTGCCGACGGAACCGTCATCGTTGCGGAGACCAACCCGTACGGCGGCGGGCTCGAGGTCGTGATCGACCACGGGGTCGACGACCAGGGCAAGCCCGTGTTCTCGCGCTACCTGCACCAGTCGGCGATCGAGACCGCGGTCGGCGCACAGGTGAAGCAGGGCGAGCGGATCGGGCTCGTCGGCAGCACCGGCAACACCACGGGGGCGCACCTGCACTTCGAGGTCTCCAATGCGTTTACGAAGCACGACTGGTCGAAGGAGACCGTCGACCCGAACGTGTACATCTCGGGGGCTCGGACGCTCGCGCCCGGCGAGGGTGCCACGCCGGCACCGACGCAAGCACCGACGCAAGCGCCGGCGGCCCCGACCAAGCCCACATCCGATGCCACCTACACGGTGCAGCCCGGTGAGACGCTGGGGGCGATCGCGCTGAAGCACGGGACGACCTGGACCGCGCTGAGCGCGGCGAACGCCGACACGATCGCTGACCCGAACTTGATCCATCCGGGCGACAAGCTGCGGCTCCCCGCTGCCCCGGTCAGCCCTCCGGCCAGCGCCACGTATGTCGTGCAGCCCGGTGACTCGCTCAGCGCGATCGCCGCTCGCGAGGGCGTCAGCCTGGATGCGCTGATCGAGGCGAACCGGGCGCTCGTCGGCGCCAATCCCGACCTGATCCAGGTCGGAGCGACGGTCGTCGTGCCACGTGGTGACGTGGCCGTCGCCGCGGCGCCCGCCGCGGGAGCGCCGGCCGCCCCTGCTGCGCCGAGCGGCGTCGGTGCAGCGCGTCCGGAGATCGACGCGTTCATCGCGACAGCGGCCGCCGCCTACGGAGCCGACGCGGGGGTGCTCGGCCGGATCGCCGAGCTCGAGTCGTCCTACGACACCGGCGACATCATGAACGACTGGGACATCAACGCGATCAACGGTACGCCGTCGCGAGGCATGTTCCAGTTCATCCAGCCGACCTTCGAGTGGCTCCAGCCCATGGCTCAGGCAGCGAATCCGGAGGCGTGGAGCGGCATGGGCACGCCGAACTGGACCGACTGGCGGCAGCAGGCCCTCACCACCGCGTGGGCGATCACGAACGGCTACGGACCGCACTGGGCGACCTACGCTCGGGCCGGCGGCGCCTGACGTGCTGTTTGCCGTGCGGTCGGCGACGACATGCGCAGGACGAACGAAGTACGCCCGGAAGGGTATCGAACGCAACCGGCCCCGCAAGTAACTCGGGCACACCCGCGACAGTCGCAGCGTCGCGCGCCGCTGCTTCAGCCGCCGACGTAGCATCGGGCGGGGACGCTGAGCCGACACCCTTGCGTCGATTTGGAGAGAGGTAGTGGCTTGTAGACTGGACTCTCAGATGAATACGTTCGACGCCATCACTGAATATGACATCGCTTGCGATCACGACCGCCACGGACGTGAGAACGACGCCGTGCCTCGCTACGAGCGGGCGCTCACGCTCGGTCTGGTCGGAGAAGAGCGTCGTGGTGCGATGCTCGGGCTTGGTAGCACGCTCCGCAACGTCGGGCGGGTCGACGATTCCGTAGCACTGCTGCGCGAAGCCGTCCAAGAATTTCCGGACTATCCGCCGTTGAAGGTGTTCCTTGCGCTGTCGCTCAATACGCAGGGGCGCACTGGGGAGGCGCTCGCAGTCGCGCTCGACGTGGCCATGCTCGACGAGCAGGTTCAGGAGTTCGAGCTCGCGCTGACTAGGTACCGCGATGACGTAGCTCGGCGCACCGCTCACTTCAAGCACGTGTCGTACCGCGTAGGTGACATCGACCGGTCACTCGCGTTCTACGCAGCACTCGGGTTCCAAGAGCGCCGGAGGTATCACATCACCGAGTCGGAGACGAAGGTGATGATCGGCCTGCCCCGAGATGGTGAATTCCTGGGATTGACATTCGTCGAGGATGTCTCCTCCTACGATCTCGGCACCGGCTACAACCACATTGCGATTACCGTCGAGAGCATGGAGAACACACTGGCGGCGCTCGCCGCACACGACGGCGAGATCGAACAAGAGCCGTTCCGCGTTCGTAAGGGAGGCTCGCTGATCGCCTTCGTCAGTGATCCCGATGGCTATCGAGTCGAGCTCATTGAGCGGTCGTAGCACCACGATGTATCCGGACTACGTCCGGGACTCCGTGCTGCAGGCGAGGTCATACGCGGTAACGAAAAAGTACGCCCGGAAGGATTCGAACCTCCGACCCCCAGGTTCGAAGCCTAAAAAAGCGGCTTCGAGCTAGTTCGCTTCGCCTCGTGTTGTTCCTGCTAATAGCTATATTCTAGCAGATGTGAACTCGTGGGATCTCGGCCAAAATCGGGCTCTCGCGTTACCACAGTGTTACCACGGTGCCACCGGCCGTCCACTCGTACCTGATCCTCGCCTACGCCGAGGAGACAAGAGGACCACGCACGTGGAGGCGCTGGCAAGCCGAGGTCAATCCAGGTTCATGCGCGTATGGGCGAGGTGACCGACAGCTTGCCGCGTTGTTTCCCCGCTGGGTGGGGGAGGCTTGCAGTCGCAACTCAGCGCCTCGTCCTCGTCGCAGACGTGCAACGCCGAGGCTGTTCGGGCACTGATCGGACGAGCCAACGGCGGGACGGCATTCGTGCTTCGCCAACGATTGGAGCGATCCATGGCCACCCGACATGCACCTTCTCCCGAGATCGAGGCCGCTGCACCAGGCGCGGCCCGCTTCACCTGTCCGATGCATCCCGAGGTGCGCTCGGATTCGCCGGGCTCGTGTCCGAAATGTGGGATGGCGCTCGAACCGTTGATGCCGACCGTCGCGCAGGTGCTGTACACCTGCCCGATGCATCCGGAGATCGTGCGTTCGGAGCCGGGTTCGTGCCCGATCTGTGGCATGGCGTTGGAGCCGATGCTGCCGACCGGTGAAGCCGACGACGGGGGCGAGCTGGGTTACATGTCGCGCAGGCTGTGGGTGAGTGTCGCGTTCACTATTCCGGTGCTGCTGCTCGCAATGGGCGAGTACGTGATCGGCGGGGCGATCGATGACTTGCTGCCCGGCCGGGCATTGACCCTCGTGATGCTGGTCCTATCGACACCGCCAATTGTGTGGGGCGGTTGGCCGTTCTTCGTGCGCGGCGTGCAGTCGGTGGTCAATCGCAGCCTGAACATGTTCACGCTCATCGCGCTGGGAGTGGCCGTTGCGTACACCTATAGCGTTGTCGCAGCGCTCGCCCCTGACGCGTTTCCAGAGTCGTTCCAGGACTCGGATGGGATGGTCGGTGTCTACTTCGAGGTGGCAGCAACCATCGTGACGCTGGTGCTGCTCGGTCAGGTGCTCGAGTTGCGGGCTCGCGGCCGAACGAGCGCAGCGATCAAGGGCCTGTTGGAGCTGGCGCCGACTACGGCGGTCCGCGTCACCGCGGCGGGCGTCGACGAGGAGGTGTCACTCGACCAGGTCGTCGTGGGCGACACGCTCAAGGTCAAGCCCGGAACGAAGATTCCCGTCGACGGTGCGGTCGTCGATGGTCGCAGCTCGGTGGACGAATCGATGATCACCGGCGAGCCGATCCCCGTCACCAAGACGACCGGTGATGCAGTCATCGGAGCCACGATCAACGGTACCGGCCTGCTGCTGATGCGAGCAGAGAAGGTTGGCTCAGAGACGCTCCTGTCGCAGATCGTGCGCATGGTGGCCGATGCGCAGCGCAGTCGTGCGCCGATCCAGAAGCTTGCGGATCGCGTGGCTGCGTGGTTCGTGCCCGCCGTCGTGCTCGTGGCGATCGCCTCCGCCATTGTGTGGGCGGTCGTCGGGCCTGAACCCAGCGGCGCGTACGCGCTGCTCGTCGCAGTGTCCGTGCTGATCATCGCCTGCCCGTGTGCGCTTGGCCTTGCAACTCCCATGTCGATCACCGTCGCGATGGGCAAGGGTGCTGGCTCCGGCGTGCTGTTCAGGAGCGCCGAGTCGATCGAGCTGCTGCGGTCGGTGGACACCCTGATCGTCGACAAGACCGGCACGCTCACCGAAGGTCGACCGAGCCTGCAGCAGGTGGAGGTCGCGCCAGGATTTACCTCGGATGAGGTGCTTGGCCTAGCGGCAGCCGTCGAAGCGGGGAGCGAGCACCCACTCGCTGAGGCAATCGTCGCTGGCGCTCGCGAGCGCGGCCTGGCGCCGCGCGACGCCACCGATTTTGAGTCCGTGACCGGCAAGGGCGTGATCGCGCGTGTCGACGGCCGACAGGTCGCACTCGGGAATGCAGCGCTGATGGAGCAGTTGGGCGCCGAAGTGGCGCAGCTGATCGGCTCTGCCGAACGGCTCCGCGAACAGGGTCACACGGCCATGTTCACGGCCATCGACGGGACTGCGGCGGGTGTCGTCAGCGTCGCCGACACGATCAAGGACACCACCAAGCGAGCGATCACCGACCTGCGCGCAGAGGGTGTCCGCATCATCATGTTGACGGGGGACAATGCAACGACTGCCCAAGCCGTTGCCACCCAGATCGGGATCGACGAGGTCGAAGCTGACGTTCTCCCCGACCAGAAGGCGAACATCGTCAAACGCCTGCAGGAGGAGGGGCGGCGCGTTGCGATGGCCGGCGATGGCATCAACGATGCGCCCGCGCTCGCGCAGGCTGATGTCGGCGTCGCGATGGGCACCGGCACTGACATTGCCATGGAGAGCGCAGACGTCACACTGGTGAAGGGCGACCTGCGTGGCATCACGCGAGCGATCAAGATCAGCCACGCGACGATGCGCAACATCAGGCAGAACCTGTTCTTCGCATTCGCCTACAACACGCTTGGAATTCCCGTTGCTGCAGGAATCCTGTACCCCTTCACCGGCCTGCTGCTGAGCCCGATGATCGCTGCAGCCGCCATGAGCCTCAGCAGCGTCTCGGTCATCGGCAACGCCCTGCGCCTACGCAACGCCGAAGTCTAAAGAGATTGGCGCCCCACGCGACCGGTCGGGCTCACCTATCGCAGGCATGCTGGAGACGCTCCTGCTTGGCGCCGCCACCTTCCTGACGACCCACACCTAATGCGCGTTCATGACGTGCTGGCACATGGCGGGTGCCGCTCGCGCTGCTCGCCATCTTTGTCGCGGCCTGGGCGGCTTCGACATCTGTCATCCGCCCTGACGAAAGGTGTCGTTACTACATTGTGTGCGAGATTTGCTTGCAGAGGAGTCAAACAGGTGGTCCACTGGAGCTTCAACGTGAATCTTTAGTGCTCAGCCGCCAAGGATGGTAGCTCCATGTCGACACCTTTCTCCACCCGATCAATGCGAGCTGCGAAGTGGACTCTGAGCGCCGCCGGGCTACTCGCCCTCGTACTTGCGGGATCGGCTTCGGCAGATGAAGGGCACGCCCATGCCAACCCGGCTGCAGCTGTTGCACCTATCGTTGCGCCTGGGGTAGTGGAGGAGCCTGCACCTGCGTCGCCCGCGCCCGTCAACCATGCTGCGCACTCGAGTCCAGCCCCGGCGGCTGCCCCGGCGGTCATCGCGCCAACGTCCGGTGGAGGTGGGGTAAGCAGTGTGCCAACGTCAGCAGCCGCGCCGACGACAGCCTCACCGACGGGTGAGCTTCCGTTCACCGGTACCGAGGACAATATCCTGCTGCTCGCGTTGGCTGGAATGCTCGTGCCGATGGGCGTGCTCCTGTACAGTGCCGCCCGCCGCGGAGACCTTCGACTCCGTCTCGCGGCGCCACGATTCCAGTGGACAACATCGGTTGGGGAGGTCACTACCCGCCTCGAACCCGCGATCCACGTCCTCCCCGCTTCCGATCCCAGTGCCTTCCAGTGGGCCGATCGCTGACTTGAGTTGGGGTTCGAACGCGGGGCCTGAGTCTTGCCATGTGTCGTACGTGCTATTCCGCGCTTATCTTCGTCGGCCGGGTGCCGATTCGTACGTCGTGGGTCTGGAGAACGCGACAACCCGTATGCGTGAGATTCAGGGCATGGCTTCCGCCATGGCCATTGGCGTGCAGGCAGCGCCGCCTAGCCCTGATGCTAGGAACGGCGCGTTC
>JAOPYV010000083.1 GCA_025964435.1 Thermoleophilia bacterium
CATGGCGAACGAAGAATCGATCTTCTCGGACGAGCCGGGCATGACAGGGCTGAGCCCGTAGCAGACGGCGATGAGTCCTTCGACGAGCACGCCGATAGTCCCGTCGAGCAGTGCCGACTGTGTCTCGTCCTTGGCCAGCTTCCACGGCGCGCGATCCTCGACGAGTCGGTTGAGGTCGCGCACGAACGCCCAGATTGTCTCGAGCGCGGGCGACAGCTCGAGCGCGGACATCTGCGTCTTCCACTGCTCGACCATCACGTTCGCCTTGAGCGCGACGTCGACCGAGCTCGGCACCGACGGCACCGCTGCCACGCCGTCCGCGTCGCCGCGGTACTTGACGAGCATGGCGGCGGTACGGCTGACGAGGTTGCCCAGGTCGTTCGCGAGCTCGCCGTCGTAGCGACGCTCGAAGCCCTCCTGCGACACCGCGCCGTCCGCACCGAACTGGACCTCGCGCAGCAGGTAGAAGCGCAGCGGGTCGGGTCCGAGCTGCTCGATGAGCGGGAAGGGATCGAGGGCGTTGCCCATCGACTTGCCCATCTTCTCGCCGCCGACCGTGAGATAGCCGTGGATGTACAGCAGCTCTGGCAGCTCGAGCCCGGCTGACATCAGGAAGGCCGGCCAGTAGACGGCGTGGAACTTGAGGATGTCCTTGGCGATGATCTGCACGGCGGGTGGCCAGAACTGGTCGGTCAGGTCCTCGCCGCGTGCATACGTCAGCGCGGATGCGTAGTTGAAGAGTGCATCGATCCAGACGTAGAAGACCTGCGAGTCGTCCCACGGCACGTCGACGCCCCAGTCGATCGAGTTGCGGCTGATCGACAGGTCCTCGAGCTGGTCGATGAGCGCGATCGCCTCGTTGTACTTCGAGCGCGGCTGAATCCACTCGGGGTTCGCGCGGTAGTACTCGAGCAGGCGCTCCTTGTAGGCGCTCAGCCGGAAGAACCAGTTGGTCTCCTCCAGGTGCTCGACCGGCCGCTTGTGGATCGGGCACAGCGTGCCCTCGAGCAGCTCATCGGCCTTGTAGTAGCGCTCGCAGCCGGTGCAGTACGGCCCCGAATAGGACGCCTCGTAGATGTCACCCTGCTCGTGCATCTTCGATGCGACGCGCTGGACGTAGGCCTTGTGCGGCTCGTCGGTCGTGCGGATGAAGAAGTCATTCTTGGCGTCGAGCAGCGGCAGGAGGTCGCGGAAGCGCTGCGAGATGCGATCGGTGAATGCCTGCGGCTGCTCGCCAGCCTCGGCCGCCGCCTCGGCGATCTTGGACCCGTGCTCGTCCGTGCCCGTGAGGAAGAACGACTCGTTACCGATGAGGCGCTGGAAGCGCGTGATCACGTCCGCCGCGATCGTCGTGTACGCGTGGCCCAGGTGGGGCGTCGAGTTCACGTAGTAGATCGGCGTGGTGACGTAATAGCTCATCTGTGCTCCGCGCGGCTCTGCCGCTGGCCGTGTGTGGATCGGTACATGCTAGAGGTTGTGGCTCGTACCGCTTGCCGAGGTCATCCCCAACCACGCACTCTGGGTGCTGATGCCCGCTCGACACCGGGTCCATTCGCGGGCGATCCGGCAGGAGCACGACCGGTCGCTGCAGTGGCCTGAACGGCTCGACCGCCTCGACCCGAGCGGTCCTGCCGGCGCGGCCGCGCCGGAGCGCCGCAACGAGGACAGCTGCGAGCAGGGCCACCGTACCTGCACTGCCGACTCCAAACGTCTCGCCGCGCCGGGCCGGCTCGAGCGCCCGCGCCGCAACCTCCGCGGGCGCGTGAACTTCAACCTCCGCCGGCGCGTGAGCTTCAACCTGCCCGGGCGCGTGCGCTGCAACGTTCCCGTGCGCGTGCGCTGCAACGTTCGTGGGCGCGTGCGCCCGCTGTGCTCCAACTGCGACCGCTCGGGCCGCGCCCACTGTCGACGCAACCGGCGTGGAGTTCACGCGTGCGCCAGCTGATGGCGCGTCGGCACGCTCACCGACGACGCCCGCGATGCGGCGATCAGGCTCGGGCCCAGCGCCGCGGGCGCCAGCCCCAGCAGCCGACGCCATGGCCCGATGACGTGACGTGTCGAACATGAGCATCCAATAGGAGACATGAGGTGCGACACGTGCTCGATCGGCGGCCGCGATGCGTGCCACACCAGGGCGTGGATCGACGGTCATTGCCTCCCGACGTGGAGTTTCAGCCGCGCGACGAGCCGCACGCGGGACATGGCCGTGCACCCCCCGTTCCAACCCGCTGGGCCCGCCGGGAACGGCGGCCAGACCGGGCACGTCGCTCACACCGGCCACGCCGGGCTCGTCAGCGGATCCAGCGAGCGGCGCCGACCGGTGCCGCGTCGCGCGGAGGGTTGCCGTCCCGTCGATCGCGTCGCCCAGTCGGCGCACGATCGCGCCGGAGATCGAGTCGTCTTCACCGGCCGGGGTTACCGCCGCCTGCTGCTGCGCCACCGGCAGATAGTTGCTGCGCCGTGCGAGCTCGTAGGCACCGACGTGCACTTGGTCCGCCGCACCGAGCCGCGCGCCAGCGAGCACCCGCTGGCCCGGCTGGACCGTCGTCGTGTCGAGCCCCGTGTACGTCGTGACGACCGGCATGCCACTCCAGCTCGCGAGCACCGTGATGACCTGCCGCCCGGCGACGCTGCCGACGAAGCGCACGCGGCCCGGCAGGACGGCGCGCGCCGTGCCGTCGATCGTCCGGGCACCAGCACCCCGATTCCAGCCCGCCTCGAACCTGCGCTGCTCCGAGTATCGATACGGCTCGACGACTCGGTACCACGCTGCATGGATCGGAACCGCTCGCGCAGCAGCGACGTCAGTCGCGACAAGGAAGAGGATGGCAACGACGAGTGCGACAGGGATTCGGGGCATTCCCCAGCATCACGTGTCAGGTCCAGCGACAGGACTGGTGTTCGCAACGAGTTCGCAGCAACTTCGTCACGCGCCCGTCACACCTGACGGAGTGTCAGTCGTCCTCGGCGTCGCGCGCCGCGTTGGCCGCGTCGTACAGATCCCGGGCACTTCCGCCCAGGAACTCCGCCGCGATGCGTGTCGCATCCTTGAGCCGCACGCCCTCCTCGACGAGCACGCCGACCAGCTCGAGCGCGCGCGGGTCCGCGGCCGGGCCCAGCTGCACGATCGGTGCGAGCAGGATGACGAACTCACCCTTCACCTGCTCCCGCGCCGCGAAGATCTCCGCCACGCCCGCCGCCGAGCCGCGCAGCACCTCCTCATGCCGCTTCGTCAGCTCGCGCGTCACCACCACGTAGCGGCTCGGCTGCACCTCTGCCAGCGCGCGCAGCGTCTTGACGACACGGTTCGGCGACTCGAAGGCGACGAGCAGCTCGTGCGCGCCAGCAGTCGCGACCTTCGCAAGCTCAGCTCCCGTGCGCGGGAAGAATCCGATGAACTGGAATCCATCCGCGGTGATGCCGGCCAGACTCAATGCCGCCGTCACCGCACTCGGCCCGGCGACCGCCTCCACCTTGATGCCGCTGCCGAGCGCTCGATCGACCAGCGCCACGCCCGGGTCACGCACGCCCGGCGTGCCAGCATCGCTCACGACCGCGACGTTGGATCCCGCCAGTAGCAGCGCGACGATGCCCTCGGAGCTCGCCTTCTCGTTGTGCTCGTGGTGGGCGAGCAGGCGCGGCGTCGGGCTCACCTCGAGCAGCTGCAGCAGGCGCCCTGTGTTGCGTGTGTCCTCGCACGCGATCACGTCGACCTCACCCAGCACGCGACGCAGTCGCGGCGACGCATCCTCGAGGTTGCCGATCGGCACGGCGCAGACGTACAGGGTGCCGCTGTCCACGATTCAGCCGATCCCGACGCCGCGGCGCAGGCCGTCGCGCGCCATCAGCGCCGCGCCGACCATGCCGGCGTCGGGGCCGAACTCGGCCGGCACGATGCGCACGTAGGTGTTTCCGGGGCGCAGTGCACGCTCCTCCACGACCTTGCGGGCGATCGGAAGCAGCAGGTCGAGCGACGGTGAGAAGCCGCCGCCGACCACGATCAGGCCCGGGTTGAAGATGTTGACGAAGTTGACGAACGCGGTTCCGAGCCGCTCGGCCATCTCGGTGATGACCGCCGTCGCAGCCGTATCTCCCTCACGCGTCAGGCGCACGAGCGTCTCGGCATCCGCGGGCGCTCCAGCCGCGACGGCCGCAGCCAGCGCACCCTGCGGCTCGCGTTCGATCAGCTTCGCAGCCTCGCGCATCATCGCCATGCCGCCGGCATAGGTCTCGATACAGCCGATACCGGGGCAGTTCGGCGACACGCACGGCAGGCCGTCGTGGTCGATCGACATGTGGCCGAGCTCGGCACCCGCACCAATCGCGCCGGCGACGATGCGCCCGCCGGCGACGATGCCGCCACCGAAGCCGGTGCCCAGCGTGACCATGATCAGGTCATCGGTCACGCCCGCACCCGCGCCGCGCCGCTGCTCGGCCAGCGCCGCGACGTTCGCGTCGTTGTCGAGGAAGATCTCGATCCCCGTGCGCTCCCGCAGGATGTCGCGCACCGGCAGGTCGGCGATCGGCAGGTTCGCTGCCTGCACCGCGATGCCGGTCCGCTGGTCGATCGTCGTCGGCAGGCCGAAGCCCGCGCCGAGCACCGGCTCCGTCGAGCGCGCCGTCAGCGACGCGACCATGTCGGCAAGCGCCTCGACGAGCTGATCCTGGTCGAGCCCGCCCACCTCGACGCGCTCGCGCGCAACCAGCTGGTCGGTGCCGTCGAACAGCCCCGCCATGAGCTTGGTGCCGCCCAGGTCAGCGCCGATCACAGCTCCGCGAATCGTCGTGGCTTCCATCCCGATACCTATACTTTCCTCTGTGCCGATCCAGAACGAGAAACCCTACCGTGTCTATCGCCAGTCGCGCCGAGTTCGCGGCGACGGCGCCATCCCGTGGGACGAGGTCGCCGATGGCCCTCGCCTCCGTGGCCCGAAGGGTGCCCGCGCACCCCGCAAGCTGCTGCGCCTGCTGCGCCGGGTCATCTTCGTCGCGGTGGCCGTCGCCATCGTCTGGTCGACGATCGCCTTCCTCTCCTTCCGCAGCGCCGTCAAGGAGCGCAACGACGCGCTCCCCGAATCGGTCCGCGCGGTGCTCGCCCCCACCGACGGCCCTGCCCTCGCGGCCAGCCAGGTCACGCTGCTCGTCGGTGCGGACACGTCCAGCCATCGCCAGAACGTCGACATGGAGAAGCGCGAGGATGCGCGCGCCGACACGCTCATCCTGATGCGAACCGACGTGCCGAGCCGCACCGTCTCGATGCTCTCGATCCCCCGCGACCTGTGGGTGCCGATCCCCGGCTCACGCAACGGCGAGGGTCGTATCAACGAGGCGTACTCGATCGGTGGCCTCGAGAAGTCCATCGTCACGGTGCGCGAGCTGACCGGCATCGAGATCAACCACGTCATGCAGATCGACTTCGATGGATTCCGCGAGATCGTCGACGAGCTCGGCGGCATCACCATCGACAATCCAAGCTTCCTCGCGTCGCAGCGGAACCACCCCTTCGATGGACTCGACTGGGCGTTCAAGAAAGGCGAGATCGAGCTCAACGGCTATGGCGCCCTCGCCTATGCCCGCATGCGCTACACGACGGATCCGAAGCAGGCAGACGATCGCGCCCGCGGCCTGCGCCAGCAGCGCGTGATCGACGCCATCGTCAGCGAGATCGCGTCGCCGGCGACGCTCCGACGCCCGCGCGGCGTCCCGCAAGCAGTCGTGAAGCCACTGCTCACCGACGTCAGCGCATCGGAGATGCTCAGCTTCGGGTTCGGCAAGTGGTGGTCCAAGGGCGACAACAACCTGCGCTGTCGGCTCGGCGGCGACAACGGATATCGCGGCGACGACAACGCCCTGGTGCTCGTTCCCGTCCCGGAGAATCGAGCGACCGTGCGCATGTTCCTCGGCGATCAGAAGCCCGTCGCGCCCGATTCCGACTTCGGTCCCGGCTGCATCAAGGGCAGCTGAGGCGACTCAGTCGACCGGCAGCACGTGTTGCACGCTGCTCAGGCCCATCAGGCTCGAGAGCGGTGCGGACGGCAGCCGTTCGCCGCCACCCTCCAGGCCCACGAGTGCGCGGGTCGTCGGCGCGGTCTCGGCCTCCGGCGACAGCAGCGTCGCGATCGCCGCGCGAACGGCGATCAGCTTGTCGAGGAAGGATGCGTGGCTCTCCACCGCGATCAGGCGCGGGTGCTTGGCGTAGAGCTCGAAGACCTGTCGGTCCAGCTCGATCGCCTCGGAGCGATCCTCGGTGCGCACGTCCATGTCCCGCTCGTAGCCGGCAGGCAGCAGCGCCGCGGTGTGCATGAAAACCACCGCGTCGTAGCGCGACAGCTCGGTGACGTGGGTCGTGCCGAGGGCGCGGAAGAAGGCGTCGTGCCCGTCGGGCCAGTAGGCGGCGCCGTCGATCGTGGCGCGGTCACACAGCTGCACGCGATCGGGATGCTGCAGCGCCGTCGCGTCCTCGAGCGATCGCTGCACGGTGTAGATCGCGCGCTGTGCGACCTGGGCGCCGAGGTCGGTCGTCGCACGGGGCAGGCCACCCTTGTAGAGCAGCGTCGCGCTCTCCGGAAGCACCCACAGGTCCTCGACGAACTCACGTGCGAGGAAGGCTGCCGCGGTCGACTTGCCGCTGCCGGGTCCGCCCGTCAGGACGATCCTGCGCACGCCACTGCCGATCGGCGGCTCGCTCGACTCGGTGCGGTCGGGCTGGAAGCGACGATGGTTGATGAGGCGACGAGGATCGACGAATGTCATGGCCGCATCTTCGTCGATCACGAGCCGTCGCGCGAGACGGAGATGCCGGTACTGGCCGAGGCGGTCCGCCTCGATGGCCGCCGTGGCCGCGCAGGCGAGAGTGTGGCGGGTCAGTCGCGTATGGAGCGACTCAGCCGCCACACCTCGGTCTCAGGCGTCGCGGCGCACGTCGCGCGGCACGTCGCGGTCCGGACGCGGCACGCCAAAGGCGCGCAGGTCGGACCCGGCCGTGCTCTCGTGGATTCCGATCGAGGCGCGGAAGCGTGCACGATCGTCGAGCGACGCACCGCTCAGGTCACGCTGGCGTGCACGCGGCGTGGCCGCCGAATCGAAGGTCGATTCGATCCGCTTGAGCCGCTCCTCGGCGCCGAGCACCGGCTCCTCGGTTGGTGCGGCATCGGCATCCAGGGCCAGCAGCTCGGGTGACAGCAGCCACCACAGGCCGAACATGATCGCCGGGAAGAGCAGGGCTACGCGGACAAGCGCCTCGATGTCCCGGGAATCCCCCGGCACCGAGATGAACGCTTGGGCCAGGAGGCCCACGGCGAGCCCGACGAGGGCCGCGATCGCGAGCAGGCGGCGGATCACGCGGCGCTGGCGCACGTCGTGTCGTCGCCACCGCGTCGGTCGTTGTCGGGTCTCCTTCACGAGTCGCCGATACCCCTCGTGTCGAAGAATGAACCTTCGCTGCAGCGCCGACATGTCGTTCGCGATAGACTGACACCGGCGGCCCGAGGGATGTTCGGGCGGCCCCGGAGCGTCGATCCGTACGGGGTGGATCACGAACCGAAGCCCGTCCCCGAAGGAGGTTTCGGTGGCACTCGCCGAATCCCAGATCCTGCGGCGCAACGAACCAAGCGACCTGTCGGTCCGCGCGGTCGTCGACGCAGCCCACGCCGTCACCATCGACCAGGTCGGCGTCGAGGAACGAGCAGCCTCGTTCACGAAGCGCTCCATCAAGAAGGACGCGAAGCTGTGGGGCCTCGACCTCGCGATTCGCACGATGGACCTGACCACGCTCGAGGGCGCCGACACGCCCGGCAAGGTCCGCGCGCTCAGTGCGAAGGCGATCCATCCCGACCCGACCAACCCCGACATCCCGTCGGTGGCCGCTGTCTGCGTCTTCCCGAACTTCGTCGCGGTCGCCAAGCGCGCCCTCGAAGGCTCGGGCGTGCAGGTCGCCTCCGTCGCCACGGGCTTCCCGTCCGGCCAGGTGCCGTTCAGCGCGAAGCTCGATGACGTGCGCGCGGCCGTCGAGGACGGCGCCGACGAGATCGACATGGTGATCGACCGCGGTGCCTTCCTGCGCGGCGACTACGCCACCGTGTACGAGGAAGTGAAGCGGATCCGCGAGGCGTGCGGCGACGCACACCTCAAGGTGATCCTCGAGACCGGCGAGCTCGGCAGCTACGACGACGTGCGCGCCGCGAGCTGGATCTCGATGGCCGCAGGCGCAGACTTCATCAAGACGAGCACCGGCAAGATCGGCGCGGCGGCGACGCTGCCCGTCACGCTCGTGATGCTCGAGGCGATCCGCGACTACTGGGAGCTGACCGGCATCAAGGTCGGCATGAAGCCCGCCGGTGGTATCCGCACCGCCAAGCAGTCGCTGCAGTACCTCGTGATGCTCAACGAGACGCTCGGCCTCGAGTGGATGCGCCCCGAGCTGTGGCGCTTCGGAGCCTCGAGCCTGCTCAACGACGTGCTCATGCAGCTCCGCACGCAGGCCACCGGGGCGTACTCCGGCGGCGACTACTTCACCCTCGATTGATCGAAGGACGATTTCCCATGGCCACCAAGCCGACATCCAGCTCCACGCCCGCCAAGAAGGCGACCCAGACCCCGCGGCAGGCACCGCCCAAGACCCGCACCGGCGTCGCCGGCCCGAACCGCTGGGACTACGCCCCCGCGCCGGAGAGCACGAGCATCGTGCAGCTGCGCGACCGCTACGACCACTTCATCGGTGGCGAGTGGGTCAAGCCGGCCTCGAAGAAGTACTTCACGACGGTCTCCCCCTCCACGCTGAAGCCGCTGGCCGAGGTCGCCGAGGGCACCGCCAAGGACGTCGACAAGGCCGTGCGCGCCGCGCGCGCCGCCTTCGAGAACGACTGGTCGAAGCGCTCCGGCGCCGAGCGCGGTCGCTTCCTCTTCCGCATCGCCCGCATCCTGCAGGAGCGCGCCCGCGAGTTCGCCGTGCTGGAGTCGATGGACGGCGGCAAGCCGATCAAGGAGAGCCGCGACGTCGACGTGCCGCTCGCCGCAGCGCACTTCTTCTACTACGCAGGCTGGGCCGACAAGCTCGAGTACGCCTTCCCGGGCCAGAAGGTGCGCCCGCTCGGCGTCGCCGGCCAGGTCATCCCGTGGAACTTCCCGCTGATGATGCTCGCGTGGAAGGTCGCCCCGGCGCTCGCCGCCGGCAACACGGTCGTGCTCAAGCCCGCCGAGACGACGCCGCTCACGGCGCTGCTCTTCTGCGAGGTGCTCGAGCAGGCCGGCCTCCCGGCTGGCGTGGTGAACATCGTCACCGGTGACGGCGTCGCCGGCGCTGCGGTCGTCTCCCACCCGGACGTCGACAAGGTCGCCTTCACCGGCTCGACCGCCGTCGGCAAGCAGATCGCCCGTGCGGTCGCCGGCACCGACAAGAAGGTGACGCTCGAGCTCGGCGGCAAGGCCGCGAACATCGTCTTCGACGACGCGCCGCTCGACCAGGCGGTCGAGGGCATCGTCAACGGCATCTACTTCAACCAGGGCCACGTCTGCTGCGCCGGCTCGCGCCTGTTCGTGCAGGAGAGCGCCTACGACGCGGTCATCGCCAAGCTCAAGCGCCGCATGGAGACGCTGCGCATCGGTGACCCGCTCGACAAGAACACCGACGTCGGCGCGATCAACTCAAAGGCCCAGCTCGAGCGCATCACGGCGCTCGTCGGCGCGGGCGTCGAGGAAGGCGCGGAGATCTGGCAGCCCAGCTGCGAGCTGCCCAAGAAGGGCTACTACTTCCGCCCGACGGTGTTCACCGGCGTCAGCCAGTCGCACCGCATCGCGCAGGAAGAGATCTTCGGCCCGGTGCTGAGCGTGCTCACCTTCCGCACCCCCGCCGAGGCGATCGAGAAGGCGAACAACACGCCGTACGGCCTGAGCGCGGGCGTCTGGACCGAGAAGGGATCTCGCATCCTCTCGATGGTCTCGAAGCTCAAGGCGGGCGTCGTCTGGGCGAACACCTTCAACCGCTTCGACCCCACCTCGCCGTTCGGCGGGTTCCAGGAAAGCGGCTACGGCCGCGAGGGCGGCCTGCAGGGCCTCGCCCCGTACCTCCACGTCGAGAAGGGCTGACCAACCATGGCAACCGCACCCAAGAAGACCACCGCTGCCCGTCCGACCGCGAAGCGGCTCGGTGTCCCCAAGACGTACAAGCTGTACATCGGCGGCAAGTTCCCGCGCTCCGAGAGCGGCCGCTCCTACGAGCTGCTCGACGCGAAGGATGCGTTCCTCGCCAACGTCTCGCAGGCCTCACGCAAGGATGCGCGCGACGCCGTCCAGGCTGCCCGCAAGGCCGTCAGCGGCTGGTCGAAGGCGACCGCCTACAACCGCGGCCAGGTGCTGTACCGCATCGCCGAGGTGCTCGACGGGCGCCGCACGCAGTTCATCGACGAGCTCGTCGCTGCAGGCTCGACGGCCCGCGCGGCCGAGGCCGAGGTCGACGCGGCGATCGCCACGTGGGTCTTCCACGCCGGCTTCGCCGACAAGTACTCGCAGGTGATCGGCTCCACCAACCCGGTGGCCGCGCCGTACTTCAACTTCTCGCTGCCCGAGCCGACCGGCGTCGTCGCCGTCATCGCGCCGCAGCAGGCCGGCTTCTCGCTGCGCGGCCTCGCCGCCACGCTGGCGCCGATCCTCGTCAGCGGCAATAGCGCCGTCGTCGTCGCGAGCGAGCTCAACCCGCTCAGCGCGATCTCCTTCGCCGAGGTGCTCGCCACGAGCGACGTGCCCGGTGGCGTCGTGAACGTCCTGACCGGCTTCGTCGACGAGCTCGCGCCCGGCCTCGCCAAGCACATGGACGTCAACGCGATCGACCTCGCCGGCGTCGAGGACGACACGCTCGCCACGGCCCTCGAGGTCGATGCAGCCGAGAACCTCAAGCGCGTCGTGCGCCCGCGCACCTTCGCTGCCCGCCATACCGGCGACCTCGCGGAGATCACCCGCTTCACCGAGCTCAAGACCGTCTGGCACCCGATCGGCGTCTGACCGACGCCCGCTGCGTCAGTCGTTCTCGACGATCTCCCACGCGCGCTCGATCGTGTCGAATGCATCACGTGAGAGGCGCTCGACCGTCGCGTCGATCACAGGCTGGCTGAACATGCTGTCGCGAGCGCTCGCGGCGTCCACGAGCAGGCTGGCCGCCTCGCGCATCTGCTGGGCGGCCTCCGTCAGGTGGTGGAATGGCGTACGAGGTGTCGCGATCGCAAGGAGATCCGCAGCGCGGCCTGCCGCATTCGCGCCGCGCAGCAGCACGTTGGCGCTCACCGCGGCCGGGTTGTCGGAGCCCTTCCCGGCGATGTCCTGCGCGACTCCCATGAGCCCGGTGGCCATGGTGAACGCATCCTTCTGTGGCGGCGTGACGGCGGCGGTGGCGAGGGGGGCGAGCTGCATGGGGAGCGATCCTTCGTGCGTGGGAGGAAACTGGGTGGCGTCATGTTCCCACGACGGAGCGCCCGGATGCGGCAGCTGCGCCGTCCTGCCCTGGGTAACCAGAACGAGGATCCCGAAGGATCCTCGTTGCGGGCAGCTCGACCGGCGCACCTCCGGCGATGAACTGCGGTAGTCGTGTCGCGCGGCGCACCTTCCGGCGACAGGACAGGTTCGTGGTGCGGAGCCGAGCGCAATGGATGCAGCTCGGCGGGGTCATCCACCTACGGGGATGGGTCGGTCCAGCAGCGTCCGCTCATGCGGCACGCGGGACGTCGACGGCGACGTCATGTGGCGACGAGGTCTCGAAGAACCACGAGAGCAGGATCTGGACCTCGACGGTCCCGACCTGGTCATGCTCGTTGCTCTCCCGGGCGCCGACATGCTCGTCGAACCCCTCGCCCTGCTCGGTGTCATGCAACACGATGACATCCCTCCCGCCGGAACCCAATCCCCGGCGCCTAGTCGTTGATGCCAAGTCCCCCCTCGGCCTTGGCTGATGCGAGTATCGGCAGGGTGTTGCAAATCGTTGAGAGCATGTTCGTTAACTTGCTGTGAGTACATCGACGAGAGACGCAGATTCTGGGTAGATGACGCACGATGCGTTTTCTCGTCACCGGCGCGGCCGGCTTCATAGGCTCCTCGATCACCGATGCACTCCTGGCTGACGGCCACCAGGTCGTGGGCATCGACTGCTTCACGTCCTACTACGACGTCGCCCAGAAGCACGCGAACGTCGCCGCTGCCCGCAGCCACGACGGCCACGAGCTGCTCGAGCTCGACCTCGCGGTCGACGAGATCCCGTCGTCCGCGCTCGAGGTCGATGGCGTCTTCCACCAGGCAGCCCAAGCCGGCGTCCGCGCCTCGTGGGGCAGCGAGTTCGAGACCTACACCGCCTGCAACGTGCTGGCGACCCAGCGACTGCTCGAATCCGTGGTGCGCCACGCCGAGCGCGCCGGCACCGCACCGTCGCCCGTCGTCTACGCCTCCTCGTCCTCGATCTACGGCAACGCGGAATCGCGTCCGACCGTCGAGGACGCGCTGCCCGCGCCGATCTCGCCCTACGGCGTGACGAAGCTCGCCGCCGAGCACCTCTGTGACACCTACCGCCACGCCTTCGGCGTGCCGGCCACGAGCCTGCGCTACTTCACCGTGTACGGTCCGCGCCAGCGGCCGGACATGGCGTTCCACAAGTTCGCGAAGGCGGCCCTCGCCGGCGACCAGATCTCGATCTACGGCGACGGCACGCAGAGCCGCGACTTCACCTTCATCAGTGACATCGTCGCCGGGAACCGAGCGGCGATGGATGCGCTCCAGTCCGGCAGCCGCGGTGGCACCTACAACCTCGGCGGCGGCAGCACAGTGACCGTGCGCGAGGTGCTCGACCTGCTCGTCGAGATCGTCGGCAGCCCGCTCAACGCCTCCTTCGGTGACCCGCAGAAGGGCGACGTTCGGCACACGTCTGCTGACACGTCAGCCGCGCGCGCCGCGATCGGCTTCGCGCCCAAGGTGCAGCTTGCCGACGGCCTCGCTCGCGAGGTCGAGTGGGTGCGCGGCTTCTACGGCGCCTGACGTCAGTCGGCCGTGTCAGCGGCAGCTGCCGTCGAGGCCACCGTGCCACTGGGGCGACGGTCACTCGGCGGTGCAATTCCGTACTGCGTCTCGTCGCCCGTGACGTAGAGCCACGAGCCATCGGTGACGACTCCGCCGAGACGTCCGTCGTCCATCGTCCACACCACGTCACCCTTCTTCGTGGTGTCGAGCCCGTACGTCTGGCCACCCAGCGTCGAGAAGTAGACGGTGTCCTCGATGACGGTCGCACTGCCCGCGATGCGGTCATCTGCCTGGAAGGTCCAGCGCTCGGCTCCGGTGCGCGCGTTCAGCGCGTAGAAGGTGCCGTCGTAGGAGCCGATGTAGATCGTCTGGTTGGCGACGGCCGGCGAGGCGTAGACCCAGTCGTCGGTCGAGTAGACCCAGCGAATCTCGCCACTCTCGGCACCGATCGAGTAGACGCGGCCATCGGTCGAGCCGACGAAGACCCTGCCGTACGCGACGCTGGGCGTCGAGTAGAGCGCGCCGCCGAAGGAGAAGTCGCGGCGCGTCTGCGTGGACCAGCGCACCGAGCCGTCGCGCACGTCGATCGCGTAGAGCTTGCCGTCGTAGTTGCCGGCGTACACGGTCGACCCGGCGAACGCCGGTGAACCCTTGAAGGCCGCGCCGCCACGGACCGTCCACACCGCGCGATGCGTCGCCGGGTCGATCGCGAAGATGCGACCGTCGTGGGAGCCGAAGATGACCTTGCCGTCGGCGTAGATCGGGCTGCTCTCGAGCGGCCCCTTGGTCGGATACCGCCACAGCAGCTCGCCATCGTCGGCGCTGAAGGCGTAGAGCGAGCCATCCTTGGACGGCTGGTAGACGGTCGGTCCGACGACGAGCGGCGCCGCAGCCAATGCTCCAGCCGCGCGCTGCTCCCAGAGCAGCTTGCCGGTGCTCGTCGCGAGTGCCACGAGGCGGCCGTCGGTGACCGGCACGAAGGCGACGCCGCGCACCACGGCCGGCGGGAAGTCGATGCCCGCCTTCGCAGCCCAGCTCCACGCGGGTGCCGCGAATGGCGGCTTGACGGTCGAGTCGTTGACGAACCGGTCGTGGGCGGCGCTTCGGCCGAAGGTGCTCCAGACGACCGTGTCGCTCGTCGCGACGCGGCCGAGACCGGGAGCCGCGGATTCATTGAACTCGGTCGAGTCGCCGCGTCGGTCACGCCCAGCGCCGAACCAGATCAGTCCACCGACGAGCAGCACGAGGACGAGCAACCCGATGGCGAACGATGCCCAGCGCGACACGCCCTGGCTGACCAGGAGGCCGATGCGTCGCGTGCTGTCACGTTCTTCGCCCACGCGCGGATTGTCGCAGGTCGGGCGGCTACGACGCGTGGGTCACGCGCAGTGACGCAGGTCAGCGCGGCGTGGCGGCGATCCTGCCCTCGAGGACGTCGACGAGCTGCTGGACCTTGGGCGCGAGGTCGCCGCCGCTCGCTGCTGCGATCTTCGCCGCATCGGCGCGCGCGACCCGCTCGTACATGCTGACGATGTCATCGAGCCGCTCGCCGGAGCTGATCGCGGCATTCCACAGCGACTGCATCTTGCCGTCCGGCGGACCGAAGCCGCGCATGGCCATGTCGAGCGAGGCAGCCGCCTCGATGCCACCGGTTGCCGCGGTCGGACCATGCCCGATCGTCGAGCTGACAGCGCCGATGCGCATGATCTCCTGGTCGCCCGCCTGGGCTCCTGCGTGCATGAATGAGTCGCCCATGATCCGACCGGGCGAATGGCCCAGCTGCATGCCGACGGCGTTCGCGCCCACGCCGGCGCCGCCTCCCGCAGACATGCCGGCCATCTGTCCACCGACGAGGTGCATCGGATTCTGCTGCTTGAGCAGCTCGGCGGCCTTCGCCTGCTTGCCCTTGAAGAGCTTCGTGCCCACGATCGCGGCACCGACGACGCCGGCGCCCACGAGCAGTCCCGTCAGCAGGCCGTTGCCACCCTCGGCGTCAGCCGCCGGCGCCGTCGGAGCTGTCAGCTCCGCGGGTGTGGTCGGGACGGTCACGTTCGCATCGACGTTCGGCGAGTACTGCGAGCCGACCGGTGCTGCCGGGAAGTTGGGGATCAGCTCGCGCAGTCCGGCCCGCGCCGTGCCGACCGGATTCTCGACGTACGTGTCCCACGCCTCGGGATTCTCGAGGATCTGGGTGCTGATGTAGTCCTCGACGTACTGCGGCGTCCAGCCTGCGTTGGCGAACTGGGCGATCGCCTCCTCCGGCGTGCCGATGGCGCGGAAGACCATGACGTGCGAGGCGACGAGCTTGGGATAGGTCGGGTCGGGACCATCGAGCGCGGCAGTGGACGCGGCGTCAGGCGCGGCGGTTGCCGCCGTCGTGGTACCGGCAGCGGTGGCCGCTGCGTTGGTCCGTGGCGTGATCGTGGCAGCGCCAGAAGCTGGAATGCTCGTCATGTCGTCCCCCTGGCCACATGAGCGTCGAGACCGACGGCACACGAGGCTGTTGTCGCCCGCGTGCACATCCCCGTGCCACAGGCGTCCCTACCTCGCTATCGGGGTGCGGCGGCTTCCTGTTCCAGCGCCGGCCAGCTCGGGATGACCGCAGCCTCGGGGTGGCGCGGGTCGGTGGCACGCACCGTCGCGACGCCGGCACGTGCAGCCTCGCGCCGTCCGGCCGGGAGCAGCAGCGCGCGCAGGCGCAGCGCCAGCAGCATGATCCAGCGCGTGCGACGGGCAGCGCCAACGCCGGCGTGGAGTGACATCGTGCGGACGTGGTTCGCCAGCTGCCGCTGGTACAGCGCACCGCGCGTCTGCTGCGAGGAGCCACCGCCGACGTGCACGACCAGGGCACCCGGCTCCCAGGCGACGCGTCGACCACGATCGCGCATGCGCCAGAGCCAGTCGACCTCCTCGCCGTACATGAAGAACGCCTCGTCCATGAGTCCGACCTCGTCGACCGCGGCACGCGGCACGAGCAGGCATGCACCCGTTGCCCAGTCCACGTCCTGCGGGGCGCGCAGGTCGAGCCCACCGGCATAGAACGCGTTGAGGAGCTGCGTTCGCGGCGCGAGCTTGCGGATGCCGAGGAACTCCGTCGCGTAGCGCCAGGTCGTCGGGAAACCACGGACCGAGCGCTGCGGCGAACCGTCGGGATACTGCAGGCGCGGAACCACCGCAGCCGTCGTGTCCGTCGCCGCATCGAGCCGGTCGAGCATCCGGCGCAGCGAGCCCGGCTCGAGGAACGCATCCGAGTTCAGCAGCAGGAAGCTTCGTCCCTTCGCGGCGAGCATGCCGACGTTGTTGCCCGCCGCCATGCCGCCGTTGCGGCCCGTCGCGATGACCTGCACGTCCGGCCACGTCGAGCGGACGTGCGCGACCGTCGAATCGGTGGATGCGTTGTCGACCACGATCACCTCGTGGGCCACGCCGTCGGCGCCGCCATCACGGATCGCAGCAAGGCACGCATCGACGTGGTCGAGCGCGTTCCACGTGACGATGATGATGGAGACGTCCAGCATGCTGCCCCATCATACGTTCGCCGTGCGCGCGCACCCCCGCGTACGAGCGCGCTCGCAGGCGGCTCAAGCTTCTGGCGTCCAGCGCCGATGTCGCGCGGGATGGCCCCCTCGTCCACAGGCGCGGTCGATCCAGCCATGGATCGATCCACCATGAGCAACCCGACCATCCCGCATGCCGCGGGAGGGCTGCCGCGGGCTGCTGCCGTCATGCTCCTGGCGACCGTCTCCTCGATCGTGTGGTACGGCCTGCGCGACGTGCTGTCGGGCGTCGTGAGCCCAACGATCGGCGCCGTCGGGGCAATGGTCATCCCGGCACTGCTCGCCAGCTACTTCGCGCTCGGCGTCTCGCGGCGCCTCGACATCGACCGTCGCGAGCGCACCGGCTGGGTCTTCGTCGGCCTCGCGCTCGGCGCTGCCTGCGTGTGGTCCTTCGTCATCCTGCTGCCGCACTCCACCGATGCCCGCGGCGCCGTGCCGATGGTGGGGGCCAGCTCCCAGTTGCTGAT
>JAOPYV010000095.1 GCA_025964435.1 Thermoleophilia bacterium
GTCGCTCACGGACGTCACGTACGTCTTCGACGAGCCGACCGTCGGGCTCCACCCGCACGACATCGACCGGATGAACGCGCTGCTCCTGCGGCTGCGCGACAAGGGCAACACCGTGCTCGTGGTCGAGCACAAGCCCGAAATGATCGCGATCGCCGACCACGTCGTCGACCTCGGCCCGGGCGCCGGCACGGCCGGCGGCGAGGTCGTGTTCGAGGGGACGCTCAAGCAGCTGCGCGCGACTGACACGATCACCGGCCGCCACCTCGACGACCGCGCCCAGCTCAAGGAGACGGTGCGGACGCCCAGTGGAAAGCTCGAGGTGCGCGGCGCGAACATGCACAACCTGCAGGACGTCGACGTCGACATCCCGCTTGGCATGCTCGTCGTCGTGACCGGCGTCGCCGGCTCGGGCAAGAGCTCGCTGATCCGCGGCTCGGTCTCCGGGCGCGAGGGCGTCGTGTCCGTCGACCAGGGCGCGATCAAGGGCTCGCGGCGCAGCAACCCCGCGACGTACACGGGGCTGCTCGAGCCGATCCGCAAGGCGTTCGCGAAGGCCAACGGCGTGAAGCCGGCGCTGTTCAGTCCCAACTCCGAGGGCGCGTGCCCGACCTGCAACGGCGCGGGCGTGATCTACACCGACCTCGCCACGATGGCCGGCGTCGTGACGCCGTGTGAGGACTGCGAAGGCAAGCGCTTCCAGGCGGCCGTGCTCGAGTACAAGCTCGGCGATCGCGACATCAGCGAGGTGCTCGCGATGTCGGTGACCGAGGCTGCGGCGTTCTTTGCCGAGGGTGAGGCGCGTACGCCTGCGGCGCACAAGATCCTCGATCGCCTCGCCGATGTCGGGCTTGGCTACATCAGCCTCGGCCAGCCGCTGACGACGCTCTCCGGCGGCGAGCGCCAGCGGCTCAAGCTGGCGATCCACATGGCGGAGCAGGGTGGCGTCTACGTGCTCGACGAGCCGACCACCGGCCTGCACCTCGCCGACGTCGAGCAGCTGCTGGCGCTGCTCGATCGGCTCGTGGAATCGGGCAAGTCCGTGATCGTCATCGAGCACCACCAGGCCGTGATGGCGCACGCCGACTGGATCATCGACCTGGGTCCGGGCGCCGGGCACGGCGGTGGTCGGGTGGTCTTCGAGGGCACGCCCGCCGACCTCGTCGCTGGCCGCGCCACGCTGACCGGCGAGCACCTTGCGGCGTACGTCGGCTGACCTACTCGAGCGCCAGTGCGCTGACGGTGAAGGGCAGCTTCGGGGAGTCCATCGCGTTGAACTGCGAGTTGACGACGAGCAGCTGGTCACCCGCCTTCTCGAGCGTGGTCGGCCGAGCGAAACTCGGGTCGGTGAGTGGCGCTCCGACCGTGCCCGAGCTGAAGTCGTCCGCGAGGTCGACGACGCCGACCTCACCGCTGTCGCCGAGCACGATGAACATGCGCTGCCCGTCGATCTCCATGCCGTCGCCGCTCGGCAGCTTCCCGTCGCCGAGATCGACCTCGGCGGGCGCGTCACCATCCATCGGGATGCGGAACAGCTTGCCGGTGTTGCCCTGCACGACGAGCAGCTGCTCGTCGTCGGGCGTGAACTCGATGCCGTTGAGGTTGAAGCCTTCGGTGTACTTGATCGCCGTGTCGTCCAGCGTCAGCCATGCCTCGAGCGGCGCGCTCGCTGCCGCGTCGGGTGTGATCCGGTAGATCACCGGGCGCATCGAGTCGGTGACATAGGCGGTGCCATCCTCGGCGACGGCGACGTCATTGAGGAAGGTTGGGCCGGTACCCGGCACCTTGTGCGCGCCGGCCACGTCGCCGCCCGACTGGTCGAGCCGCCAGAGCGTGCCGGTGTCGCCGCCGGCGACCCACAGTGCATTGTCGGGTCCGGTCGCGAGGCCGATCGCCGCGGTCGGTCCGTTCGTGCCGACGGCGAGCGGCGCCAGGCGCTCTGATTCGAGCGTGCCGGTGAAGACCCTGCCATCGGTGGTGCTCGAGACGAACATGCGGCTGCCCGACTCGTCGAGCGCGATCCCTTCCGGGAAGACGCGTGCGCCGGGCAGCTCGATCACGCGTGACGAGGCGATGCTGGGCGCAGCCGGCGCAGCATCCGTCTCGGTCGTGTCAGTCGTCGCAGCGCCGTTGTCACGCTCGGAGGTCGTCGTATCGCCGCCGTTGTCGTCGTCATCGCCGCAGCCGGAGACCAGGAGCGCGGCGGAGGCGAGGAGGAGGGGCAGGGTGCGTGGCTGGAAGATCCGGGAAATGTCCATGGCCGGCTCCTCCCCTGCCGAGGGCGGGCTACGCCTGATCAGTCGTGCGGGGCCGCGAAGTATGCGTCGGCAACTGATTCCGCGCGGATGGCAGCTCCCGGCAGCCAGATCGATGCGCCAGCTCGCACCGAAACGAGGGGAATCGGAAGAGCCTGCTGGGGTCCAGAACCATGCCGTACGGCATCGTTTCATCCACGGTTCGAAGGCCATAGTGATCCGTAGTGCTGCCGGATCCGGTGGAGAGCAGGAAGCGACGACAGGGGCGAGGCAGTGCCAACCTTCGACATTGTGATTCCGACGATCGGTCGGCCGACCCTGGGGCGCCTGATGCGCTCGCTTGCCGACCAGCCCGACCTCGATGCATCGTCCATCATCGTCGTTGACGACCGTCCGCTGCTCGAGGCGGGCCAACCGCTTGACGTGCCGCTCGCGGTGGGTGCCGTACCGGTCATCGTGGTGACCAGTGGCGCGCGAGGTCCTGCGGCGGCACGCAATCGCGGGATCGAGTCGTCGACGGCCGAGTGGGTCGTTTTCCTCGACGACGACGTCGTCGCACCACGAGGGTGGGCGCACTGGCTCGTCGGCGACCTGCGGGCATGCCGCCCCGGGCATGCAGGTTCCCAAGCGCGCATCGAGGTGACACGCACGCATCCGGCGCGCCGCCCCACTGACTGGGAGCGCAACGTCGGCGGCCTCGAGGATGCCAGCTGGGCGACGGCTGACATGGCCGTACGCCGGTCGGCGCTGCTCGAGGTCGATGGATTCGACGAGCGGTTTCCCCGTGCATTTCGCGAGGATGCGGACCTCGCGCTGCGGCTGCTCGACGCAGGGCACGAGCTGATGCGGGGGAACCGGACGATGCTCCACCCGGTCGGACCAGCAGGGTCGGCCGTCAGCCTGCGCCTGCAGCGTGGCAACATGGACGACCCGCTCATGGCGGCTGTGCATGGGCAGGATTGGCGGCGTCGGAGCGGCGCGGTGCGCGGCCGTCGTCGCCGCCACGTGGTGACCACGCTCACCGCGCTCGGTGCACTGCTCGCGCTGGTGACGGCTCGTCCTCGTGCCGCACGGCTGACCGGGCTTGCCTGGTCTGCACTGACGGTCGAGCTCGCCTGGGCGCGCATCGCCCCAGGACCGCGGAGCCGACGCGAGGTGACGACGATGGCATGGACGAGCGTGCTCATGCCACCGGTCGCGACGTGGTGGTGGCTCCTCGGCGTCGCCCGTGCCCGTCGGATCGTTGGCGCCAGCGCGCAGCCTCGCCTGGCACCCGGCAGCTCCGTCCCCGCTTCCCCAACAGCGTCTACGGCAACATTGGAGCACCTGCGATGAAGCTGTTCGTCTGGCACCTGCATGGCTCGTACACGACGTCACTCGTCCAGGGTGAGCACGAGTACCTGATCCCCGTGCTGCCGGACCGCGGACCCTTCGGGCGCGGCCGTGCAGAGACCTGGGAGTGGCCTGCCTCGGCGGTGGAGCTGACACCTTTCGAAGCCGCGGGGTGCGACGTCGACGTGGTCATCCTCCAGCGGCCGGAGGAGCTGGAGCTGGGCACGGCGTGGCTCGGTGGGCGCGTGCCGGGCCGGGACCTGCCCGCGATCTACCTCGAGCACAATGCCCCGCAGGGGAGGATCGCCGACATGGAGCACCCGATGGCGCACCTCGCGGGTTCGCACCCGCTGCTGCAGGTCGTGCACGTGACGCACTTCAACGCGCTCTTCTGGGACTGTGGCGCACTGGCGACGCGAGTCGTCGAGCACGGCGTCGTGGACCCGGGCTATCGCTACGGCGGGGAGCTCGAGCGGTGCGTCGCGACGATCAACGAGCCGGCCCGCCGCGGCCGGGTGACAGGGACGGACCTGCTCGAGCCGCTCGCCCGAGACCTGCCGATCGACCTCTTCGGAATCGGCGTCGAGCGCGCCGGTGGCATCGCCAACCTCAGCCAGCACCAACTGTATGACGAGATGGCGCGACGGCGCGCATACGTGCATCCGTTCCGCTGGACGTCGCTCGGCCTGTCACTGCTGGAGGCGATGCACCTGGGAATGCCGATCGCCGCCGTGGACACGACCGAGGCGAGCGAGGCCGTGCCGCCGACAGCGGGTGTCGTCTCCAATCGGATCGACGTGCTGCAGGCAGCGTTGCGACGATGGCGAGACGATCCGGACGAGGCCAGGGAGGTGGGACAGCATGCGCGTGAAGCAGTGCTGGCTCGCTACGGCCTGGAGCGCTTCCTCGCCGACTGGGATGACGTGCTGGCGCGTGCCGTGGCGTTGGAGCGGGTCGCATGATCGGCGCAGCGGAATTCCCGATCCTCCTGGCATACCGCGCGCTCGGGGTGGGCGACCTGCTGACCGGCGTCCCCGCCCTTCGTGCGTTGGCCGGAGCCTTCCCGGACCATCGACTGGTGCTGGCTGCGCCTGCCTCGCTCGCGCCATTGGTCCGGCTCGCCGGAGTTGCAGGCACGCTCCTCGACACGCGCGCCTTCGCGCCGCTGAATGTCCCGCTGATTCGCCACGGGATCACGCACGTCGACGTTGCCGTCAACCTCCACGGGCGGGGACCCCAGAGCCATCGTGTCCTCCGCGGCACGAACCCCGACCGCATGATCGGCTTCGAGGATCCAATCCGGCACCACGGTGCGCCGGCCGCGCCCATCTGGCACGAGGACGAGCACGAGGTGCACCGCTGGTGCCGCATGCTCGAGGAGCATGGGATCCCCACTGACGCCGACGACCTCGAGATCGAGGCGCCCGGTCCTGAGCTCGCGGCAGCGCATGGGCCGGACGTGGTCGGTTCGACCGTCCTCCATGTTGGCGCGGCGAGCGGTGCTCGCCAGTGGCCCGCAGCGCGCTTTGCGGAGGTCGCCAGGTCAGAGCTGGCTGCGGGCCGCTCGGTCGTCTTCACGGGCAGCGGGCAGGAGCGGCCGCTCGCCGAGCGTGCCGCAGCGGCGGCCGGCGCGCCACCGACGAGCGTGCTCGCAGGCAGCACCGACCTGGAGGAGCTGGCAGCGATCGTCGCAGGCGCGCGCGCCGTCGTCTGCGGCGACACGGGCGTCGCGCACTTGGCAACCGCGCTGCGAACACCCTCCGTGGTGCTGTTCGGCCCCACTCCGCCCCGGCTGTGGGGACCGCCACCGTCGCGCCCGTGGCACGTGCCCCTGTGGAGTGGATCGGTGGGTGACCCGCACGCCGACGTGCCTGATCCCGGACTGCTCCGGATCACCGCGCCGGACGTGCTCACAGCCCTCGAGCAGCTCCATGCCCTTGCCAGTCCGATCGGAGGCACACGATGAGCCTGAGCATCGCAATGGTCAGCGAACACGCCTCGCCGCTCGCCACGCTCGGTGGGGTCGATGCGGGTGGCCAGAACATCTATGTCGCCAACGTCGCACGCGCGCTCGCACGGCGTGGGCACGCGATCGACATCTACACGCGTCGCGAGGACGCAGCCCTGCCCGAGGTCGCGACCTGGGCGCCGGGCGTGCGGCTCATCCAGGTGCCGGCCGGACCCGAAGTGGTGCTGCCCAAGGAGCAGCTGATGCCGCTCATGCCGGCCTTCGCGGAGTTCATGCGCGGCTTCTGGCGTCGGGAGGGCGAGGTTCGCCCGGACTTGGTGCACGCCAACTTCTTCATGTCGGGGATGGTCGCCCAGGAGCTCCGTCGTCGCGAGGACATGCCGTTCGTCATCACCTTCCATGCCCTCGGCCGCGTCCGCCGCCAGCACCAAGGGGCGGACGACCACTTCCCCCCTGCACGTGAATGCGCGGAGGCGTCGATCGTCGCTGACGCGGACCGGCTCATCGCCGAGTGCCCGGTCGAACGCGAGCAGCTGGTGCAGCTGTACGGGGCCGACCCCGAGTCGATCGACCTCGTTCCCGCTGGCGTCGACCTCGGGGAGTTCTGGCCGGTTGGAACCGAGCTGGCGCGTGCGTCGCTGGGGCTGCCGAGCGGATGCCGCATCGCGCTGCAGGTCGGCAGGATGGTGCCTCGCAAGGGCGTCGACGATGCGATCCGCGGGTTTGCGAGCTACCGTGCGAGCGCGACCGATGACGCGCGCCTGCTCGTCGTCGGCGGGAGTGCGCGCGAGCCGGACCTGAACAACGAACCGGAGCTGGCGCGCCTGCACGCGGTCGCGGAGGAGGAGGGTGTCGGCGAGGCGGTCGTCTTCCTCGGCAGCCGCCGTCGCGACGAGCTGCGCCTGCTGTACGGAGCGGCGGATGCGTTCATCACCACGCCGTGGTACGAGCCCTTCGGGATCACGCCCCTGGAAGCGATGGCCTGTGGCACGCCCGTGATCGGGGCGGATGTCGGCGGCATCTCCTGGACGGTCCGCCATGGCGAGACGGGGCTGCTCGTCCCGCCGCATGCGCCCGACGCGATCGGCGCAGCGCTCACGAACCTGTTCGCGGACGAAGGCCGGCGTCTCGCGATGGCAGCATCGGCGGTGCGCCATGTCGCCAGTGGCTTCACATGGGAGCATGTCGCGGATGGGCTGGAAGCCAGCTATCGCCGTACCCTCGATGCGGTGCCGCCGCCGGAATCATCGGACGTCGTCGGGCTGGTCGCGCAGGTCTTCTCGGAGAGCTCCGCGACGCTCGCCCAGGCGTCGCTCCTTCGACACGACGTGGCCGACGCGGCGACGCTGTTGGTGGATCGACTCGCATCGGGTGCGCGGGTCTTCATGTGTGGCAATGGCGGTAGCGCCGCTGACGCGCAGCACTTCGTCGCTGAGCTCGTCGGTCGCTTCAACCGAGACGACCGACGTGCGCTCCCCGCGATGGCGCTCACGGCGGACAGCGCCGTCCTGACCGCATGGGCCAACGACTTCGGCTTCGAACACGTCTTCGCGCGACAGCTCCAGGCGCATGCCCGGCCGGGCGACCTGCTCGTCGCCATCAGTACGAGCGGCACCTCGCCGAACGTGCTGCGCGCGCTGGAGACGGCACACGAGATGCGCATGGTGAGCATCGTCCTGACGGGCGCCGACGGCACCGCTGCCGCGGCGGAGGCCGACGTCGCGATCTGCGTTCCGTCGGCGCACACCCCGCGCATCCAGGAGGTCCACGGCGTGGTCATCCACGCGCTGTGCTCGATCGTCGACAGCGCCATCGGCCCGGCGCGCTCGAGCGCTCGGCCGAGCGAGCGGCGCACACATGATCCCCGCATCACCGCGCCGCAGCAGCGGTCCGTCGGCGTGCAGCATCGACACCAGGAGGAGACCCAATGGTTCCCGGAATGACACCAGAAGCCAGCGTCCTCATCGAGTCGTCACGGCGACCCGTCTCCGATCTCGCGGGGCGCGTGGTGCTCGTCACCGGAGGCGGTCGCGGGCTCGGCGAGGCGATCTGTTCGGTGCTCGGCGCGCGTGGCGCCGTCGTGATCGCGGCCGACATCGAGCACGGACGGGCGCTGCACTGCGCCACCACCGTCAGCGAGAACGGTGGCACTGCCGAGGGCATCGGACTGGACGTGACCGATGTCGGCGACGTCATCAACGCGCTGGCCGGGATCGTCGAGCGCCACGGAGCACTCGACGCGGTGATCAACAATGCGGGCGTCGACATCACCAAGCCGATCGACGACATCACCGTCGAGGAGTTCGATCGGGTCCTCGACGTCAACCTCCGTGGGCCATTCCTCGTCGCCAAGCATGCGATGCCGCTGCTCACGCAGGGGCAGGGACACCTGGTCAACATCGTCTCGACTGCGTCCAAGCGCGCGTGGGCGAACGCGTCGGCGTACCACGCCAGCAAGTGGGGGCTGCTCGGGCTGTCACACGCGCTGCACGTGGAGGGTCGCGAGCGCGGCGTGAAGGTCACGGCGATCATCGCCGGCGGCATGCGCACGCCCTTCATCCTGGATCGGTTCCCCGACCTCGACGCCGCCACGCTGCAGGATCCGCGCAACGTCGCCAACGCCGTCGCCTTCGCGCTGACCCAGCCGGAAGGCACGGTCGTGCCGGAGCTGACCGTCATCCCGATGCAGGAGACGTCATGGCCGTAGGGCGACCCGCAGTATTCGTCGACAAGGATGGCACGCTCGTCCGTGACGTTCCCTACAACAGCGATCCGGCGCTGGTCGAGCTCGTGCCCGGTGCCGGTGCTGCACTGGCGGCGCTGCGGGCGTCGGGCTACCTCGTGCTGGTCGTGTCGAATCAATCCGGGCTCGCGCGCGGCCTGTTCACGCAGCAGCAACTCGAGGCGGCCACCGAACGCCTGGTCGAGCTGTTGGCTGGGGCCGGCACCACGATCGACGGCTTCGCCTGGTGCCCGCACCACCCGGACGGGACGGTGGCGGAGCTGGCGATCGACTGTGACTGTCGCAAGCCACACCCAGGCATGTTGCTTCGCGCAGCCGATGAACATGACATCGACCTGGCTGCATCATGGATGGTCGGCGACATCCTCAACGACATCGAGGCCGGCGCGCGCGCAGGATGCCGCACCGTCCTCGTCGACGTCGGGAGCGAGACGGAGTGGCTCAGCGGCGCACTGCGCACGCCGACCGCCACGTGTGGATCGCTGCCAGAGGCGGCACAGGTCATCCTCGACGCGCGAGGTGCGGCATGAGCGCGGTCATCGATGGCGGCTCGCACGAGTTCGACGCCGCAGCGCTGCGACTGCTCGACCAGTTCGCGGCGATGCGCGTCTGCGTGGTCGGCGACGCCATGCTCGACATCTACCTGGAAGGTGGCGCAGCGCGGCTGTCACCCGAGGCTCCGGTTCCCGTCGTCGACCTACGACACGACCGCGCCTGCGGCGGCGGCGCCGCGAACACGGCGCTCAACGTGATGGCGCTCGGTGCCCGGGTGGAGCTGATCGGCTGCGTCGGCGACGACGTCGCGGGCGCACGACTCCACGACCTGCTGATGGCAGAGGGGGTCGACGTGCGCGGGCTGCTGGAGGTGCCGGGACGCACGACGCTCACCAAGTCGCGCGTCGTTGCCGACGGACAGCTCCTGCTCAGGATGGACGGTGGCACGACGGACGGTCCACCGCTCCTGGTGCAGCAGGCACTGCTGGCCAACATCGAGCGGGCGCTCGACACCTGCGATCTCGTGCTCTTCTCCGACTATGGCTATGGCGTGTTGAGCGACGCCGTCGTCATGCAGCTGGTTCGGCACGCCGAGCGCCGTGCGACGGTGGCGATCGATTCCAAGGACCTACGGCGATTCGCCCGGTTGCTGCCTGACGCGGTCAAGCCGAACCATCGTCAGGCGATCCAGCTCGCTGGTCCGCGCGAAGCGACGCTGGCAGACGCGGATCGATACGCCCAGGTGCTGGCGCTCGAGCAGTCGTTGCGCGCGGCGACGGGCGCACGGCTCGTGGCCGTCACGCTCGACAGCGACGGGGCGATCGTGTTCGGGCCCGACTTCGAGGTCGTCCGCACGAAGGCAGCGGAGGTTGCGACGGCGCATCCGGCCGGCGCAGGCGATACCTATTTCGCGACGCTCGCCTTGGCCTTGGCGGCAGGCGGTGCGTCGGCGCCTGCAGCTCGATTGGCGGCCGCGGCGGCATCCATCGTGGTCCGATCGCCGCGGACCGACGCATGTCGCCCCGACCAGCTGCGTCAAGGGCTCGTCCGCACCGCCAAGGTCGTGCCTGACCTCGATGCGCTGACCACGCTCGTGCGGCGCGCGCGGACCACGGGTCAACGTGTCGTGCTGACCAATGGCTGCTTCGACCTGCTCCACGCCGGGCACGTCGCCTATCTCGCCAGCGCTCGCCAGCTCGGCGACCTCCTGGTCGTCGCGCTCAACACCGACGCGGGCGTTCGTCGGCTCAAGGGTCCGGAGCGGCCGGTCAACACGTTCGACGACCGCGCCGCAGTGCTCGCCGCGCTCGAGAGCGTCGACCTCGTCGTCGCGTTCGACGAGCCCACCCCGGAGCTCGTGGTGCGCGCCGTCGAGCCCGACATCTTCGCAAAGGGTGGCGATTACACCCGCGAGACGCTGCCGGAGGCGGACGCCGTGGAGGAGCTCGGCGGCCGCGTCGAGCTGATCCGCTTCGAGCCGGATCGATCGACGACCGCGACCATCCAGCGGATCCGGGCACGGGCGGGCGACCCGGGCGACACGACGGTGACGGCATGACCGCGCAGTCGTGGGACACCGCTCGCCGCGTGCTCTGCGTGCGCCTCGACTCGTTCGGTGACGTGCTCATGACCGGCCCCGCCATGGAGGCGCTTCGCGACGCGGTGCCGGGCCGGACGATCACCCTGCTGACATCGCCTTCCGGGGCGCAGGCAGCCAGCGTGATGCCGGTGTTCGATGACGTCATCTGCTACGAGGCGCCGTGGATGAAGCACAGTGCGCAGCGCAGTCGCGGCGACATCGATCGCGCCTTCATCGAGCAGCTCGCTGCGGCTCGCTTCGACGCAGCGTGCATCTGCACGGTCTCCAGCCAGACGCCGTTCCCTGCGGCGCTGGCGTGCCTGCTCGCCGATATCCCCCTGCGCCTGGCGCATGTACGGGAACAGGGTTACCAGCTGCTCACCCACGCCGTGCCGGAACCCGAGCCCGCCCAGGATGTGCGCCATGAGGTGCAGCGCCAGCTCGACCTCGTCGCGACCGTGGGTGCGCCAGCCGCTGCTCGCCCCATCCATGTGGACGTCAACGAGGAGGATCGCCGCGCCGTCGCGATGGAGCTCACGGCGCGCGGCCTCGCGATGGCGCCGCTCGTGGTGCTCCACCCCGGCGCCAGCGCGCCATCACGACGCTACCCGGCAGCTCGCTACGCGGCAGCGGCAGAGCAGCTCGTCGCCGACGGTGTGCCGCTGCTCGTGGTCGGCGGCGATACCGACCGTCCGGTCGTCGACGCACTGCAGGCAGCCGCGGGCGTGGAGCTCCCGACGTGGGTCGGGAGCCTCAGCACCGGAGTGCTCGCGGCGCTGCTGGAGCGCGCCGACGTCGTCATTGCCAACAACTCGGGCCCTGCGCACCTGGCCTCCGCACTCGGCACGCCGATCGTGTCCCTGTATGCCATGACGAATCCTCAACACACGCCGTGGATGGTGCAGCACGATGTGCTCCAGCACGATGTTCCATGTCGCTGGTGCAGGCGCAGCGAATGTCCGGAGCTGCACCACCGCTGCCTCACTGGCGTGGAGCCAGCACAGGTCGTCGAGGCCGTACGGGGGCGGCTTCGCGCCCTGGGCATCCGGGTTCCGACCACGTCGAGGGGACTGACATGCGTGTCCTAGGGATCAACGCCGTATTCCACGACCCTGCTGCGGCGCTCGTCATCGACGGGGAGATCGTCGCGGCGATCGAGGAGGAGCGGATCTCCCGGCGCAAGCACGGAAAGCGACCCGTGCCATTCTCGACCTGGGAGGTACCTGAGCTCGCGGCGCGCTGGTGCCTGGAGGTGGCCGGTCTGCGCCCGGAGGACCTCGACGCGATCGCCTACTCCTATGACCCTGCCCTTGCGCAAGCATCAGCTGGCGACTGCACCGCCGACCGGTGGGAGCCACTGCGCACGTTGTACGTCGAGCGCGCGCCGCGCTTCCTGCAGGCGGCGCTCCCGGGCCTCGACCCCGCGCGCGTGCAGTTCGTGCCGCACCACGTCGCACATGCGGCGTCGGCCTACCTCGCCGCGCCATGGTCGAGCTCGGCGGTGCTCGTCGCCGACGGGCGCGGCGAGCGAAGCTCGTACCTCGCCGGCCATGTGCGTGACGGCGAGCTGCAGGTGCTCGCCACGGCAGACCTGCCCCACTCGCTCGGGCTGATGTACGAGGAGCTGACCGAGCATCTCGGCTTCCTTCGCTCCTCCGACGAGTACAAGGTGATGGCGCTCGCCGCCTACGGCACGCCGCGGTTCGCGGCGGAGCTGCGGAAGCTGATCCGCTCGACCGGCGACGGCTCCTTCATCACCGAGCCGATCGACTGGGCATCGTTCGCGCCGGCCGGGACGGGCGAGGAATCCTGGACGCAGGAACATGCCGACCTGGCGTCGAGCACGCAGGTGGTGCTCGAGGAGGTGCTGCTCGACCTCGCGCGCTGGCTGCACGCCGCAACGGGCGAGACGCGCCTGACGATGGCCGGTGGCGTCGCGCTCAACTGCGTCGCGAACGCACGGCTGTACGCCGATGGTCCGTTCGATGAGATCTGGGTGCAGCCGGCTGCCGGTGACTCCGGCACGGCGCTGGGTGCGGCGCTCCACGTCGCGCAGCGGGCGGGCGACGTCGTCCAGCCGATGCGCCACGCTGCGCTGGGTCGCGAGTGGAGCGACATCGAGCTCGAGGCGTGGCTGCGGATGGCACGCGTCAGCTTCGAACGGCCCGACGACATCGCCGATGCAGTGGCCGAGGTGCTGGCGGAAGATGGCATCGTCGCGTGGTTCCAGGGGCACAGTGAATGGGGTCCACGTGCGTTGGGCCACCGCTCACTGCTGGCCAGCCCGACCCGTCGCGAGCATCTCGAGCTCATCAATGACGTGAAAGGCCGTGAGCAGTTCCGTCCCGTTGCGCCGATGGTGCTGGACGAGCGGGCCGCCGAGATCTTCGAGGGGATGATGCCGAGTCCGTACATGCTGTTCACCCACGACGTGCGGGAGGAATGGCGGGACCGGATCCCGGCCGTCGTCCATGTCGATGGCTCGGCGCGGATCCAGACGGTCGACGACGCGACCAACCCCCTGATGGCGCGCGTGTTGCGCAGCTTCGCCGCACGCACTGGCGTGCCCGTCGTCATCAACACCAGCCTCAACACGGCGGGCCGGCCGATGGTCGACGACCCGCGTGACGCGCTCGAGTGCTTCGGGTCGAGCCCGATCGACGTCTTGGCGATCGGACCATTCCTGGTGCGGCGGCCGTCGCAGGACACGGTCAGCGACCTCCAGGTCGAGGCGCAGCAGCGCATGGTGCAGCCATGACGCAGGCGCCCGTCCGGCAGCGCGGATTCGCGGCTCGCATCGAGCCATACGGCAGGGCGCTGCTCGTGCTGGAGGATGGCACCCAGTTCGACGGCATCTCGGTCGGCGCCGCGGGCACGGCGGTCGGCGAGGCGGTCTTCACGACGTCGATGACCGGCTATCAGGAGGCGCTCACCGACCCCAGCTTCCACGGACAGCTCGTCTGCTTCACCGCACCGATGGTCGGCAACTACGGCGTCGCGCCCGAGCGCACGCAGTCGCCGCGAGCGCGCGCAGCCGGGGCCCTGATGCGTTCCTGCACCAGTCGCTGTTGGTCGACCTGGCTCCGCGAGGAGGGGGTCGTCGCGATCGCCGACATCGATACGCGCAGGCTGGCGATGCACCTGCGCGAGCATGGCTCGATGCGCGCCGTCGTCTCGAGTAGCCCGGATGCGCTCGACGGCCCGGGCAGGGATGGGCTGGCAGCGCGTGCCGCCCAGCTCGAGCCGACTGACTGGGCGACGGTGATCGCCGAGGTCTCCACGCCGAGCCGCTACCTGCACGCGGACGGTGAGCGCGACGTCGCCGTGCTCGACCTGGGCGTCAAGCGATCGCTGCTGCAGCTGATCGAGCGCAACGGCTGCGCGGTCACCGTCTATCCGCACGATGTCGACACCGCGACCCTGCGCAGCCATCAGGCGGTGGTGGTGTCGAGCGGGCCGGGTGACCCGGCGCGGCTCGACGGTTACCTGCGCACGATCGTGCCGCTCCTCGGCGAGGTACCGATGCTCGGGGTGTGCCTGGGCCATCAGCTGCTGGCCCGCGCGCTCGGCCACGACACGTGGAAGCTGCCGTTCGGCCACCGCGGCACCAACCATCCGGTCCTCGACCGCCGCACCGGCCGTGTGCTCGTGACCAGCCAGAACCATGGCTATGCGGTCGCGATCGGCTCGGCGGGCGCCGAGGTCACACACGTCTCGCTCTACGACGGAACCGTTGAGGGATTCGCCTGTCGGGAGCTCAGGGTTGCGGGCATCCAGTTCCATCCCGAAGCGACGCCTGGCCCTGACGATGCACGCGGCCTCGTCGCGGACTGGCTCCAGGAGTGCACCGGTGCCGCGCAGGCGTGACATCCAATCGGTCTGCGTGCTGGGGTCGGGTCCGATCACCGTGGGTCAGGGCTGCGAGTTCGACTATGCCGGGTGTCAGGCGGTGAAGGTCCTGCGCGAGGAAGGCATCCGCACGATCGTCGTCAACTCCAACCCCGCGACGATCATGACCGACCCCGAGTTCGCCGACGCGACGTACCTCGAGCCACTCGACGCAGCGGGCGTGGAGGCAGTGCTCCGGCACGAGCGGCCCGATGCGATCCTGCCCACCGTCGGCGGCCAGACTGCACTCAACCTCGCCCGCGAGCTGGACGGCTCGGGCGTGCTGCTCGAGCTGGGGATCGAGCTGATCGGTGCTCGAGCCGAGGTGATCGAGCGCGCCGAGGATCGCGAGCGCTTCCGCGAGGTGGCGCGCGCCGCGGGGGTCCAGGTGCCGGATTCCCGCGTCGTCACGGCGCTCGAGCAGCTCCGGAACGTGCAGCTGCCGGTCGTCGTGCGCCCGGCGTTCACGCTCGGCGGCGGCGGAGGCGGTGCGGCATGGACCCAACGGGAGCTGCGCGCCCGCGTCCGAGACGGCATCGCCGCGAGCCCGATCGGGCAGGTGCTGGTGGAGGAGTCGCTGCACGGCTGGGACGAGTTCGAGCTCGAGCTGGTGCGCGACGCGCGCGACAACGTCGTCGTCGTCTGCTCGATCGAGAACGTCGACCCGATGGGGGTCCACACCGGGGACTCGGTGACGGTCGCGCCGCAGCTGACCTTGTCCGACCTCGCCTATCAGGAGCTCCGCACCGCCGCGATCGCGATCGTGCGAGCGGTGGGGGTCGACTGTGGCGGTGCCAACGTCCAGTTCGCCCGCCAACGCACGAGCGGCGAGCTGCGTGTCATCGAGCTCAACCCACGCGTCTCACGTTCCTCCGCGCTCGCATCGAAGGCGACCGGCTACCCGATCGCCAAGGTCGCAGCTCGACTGGCGATCGGCTACACGCTCGATGAGATACCCAACGACCTGAACACCTCCGTGCCCGCGAGCTTCGAGCCGGCGCTCGACTACGTCGTCGTCAAGGTGCCCCGCTTCGGGTTCGACGTCTTTCCCGAGGCGGAGCGCGAGCTCGGCACCCAGATGAAATCCTTCGGCGAGGTGATGGGCGTCGGCCGCACCTTCGCCGGCGCACTGCTCAAGGCGGTGCGCGGTGCGGAAGGTGGCGACGGGCCCTGGTACGGCTGGCGCGCGCTGCCGGACCATGCGCATCCCTTCTTCCACCGGGAGGTCGCCCGCGTCAGTCAGGCACTGGAGCGACTGCCGGCGCTTGCGGAGATCGGGGCACCGGAGCTCCTCACGCTCAAGCGAGAGGGCGTCTCCGACCATGAGCTGGGCCGCGCATGGCACGCCAGTGAGCGCGCCGTCCGAGCCCGCCGCGCCGAGCTGGAGGTGCTGCCCATCTACCGCTGCATCGATACGAGCGCGGGCGAGCTCCGCTCCAGCTCGACGACCCACTACTCCTCGTGGGGCGAGCAGGACGAGGGTGTCGCCGACACGCGCCGGACCGTCGTCATCATCGGCGCTGGCCCCAACCGGATCGGGCAGGGCATCGAGTACGACTACTGCTGCGTGCGCGCCTCGCTCGCCTTCCGCGCGCTCGGCTTCCGGACCGTGATGGTCAACTCGACTCCCGCCACGGTGTCGACCGACGCCGACACGAGCGACGCCCTCTACCTCGAGCCACTGTGTCCCGAGGAGGTGCTCGCCATCTGCGAACGCGAGCAGCCGTGGGGCGTCTGCGTGCAGTTCGGCGGCCAGACGCCGCTCAAGCTGGCGGCGGCGCTGCAGGACGCCGACGTCCCGTTGCTCGGGCTCGACGCGGCGTCGCTCGACGCCTTCGAGGATCGCGCCCGCTTCGCAGCCCGCATGCAGCGGCTCGGGGTCCGTGTTCCTGCCTGGCGGCTGACATCGGCAGGGGCTGCGTGCAGCGCTGCGCGCGAAGTCGGCTACCCGGTGATCCTGCGACCCTCGTGGGTGCTGGGTGGCAGCGCGATGCGCGTCTGCCGCGATGAGGAAGCACTGCTCGCAGCGATCGAAGGAATGCCCGGCGACATATTCGTCGATCGCTTCCTGGAGGGAGCGGTCGAGTATGACGTCGATGCGCTCACCGATGGCAGCTCGGTGCACGTCTGCGGCATCATGCGCCACCTCGAGCATGCCGGGATCCACTCAGGAGACTCCACCGCGCTGCTCGGCGCCGGTGCGGTTGCCGCGCGCGATCGAGCGCGCATCGTCGAGGCGGTGCGGGCGATCGGAACCGACGCCGGCATCGTCGGGCTCTTCAACACGCAGCTCGCGATCGTGGGCGACGAGCTCCATGTGCTGGAGGCGAACCCGCGCGCGTCACGCACCGTGCCGTTCGCCGCGAAGGCGACGGGAATGCCGATCATCGACCTGGCCTGCGCGTTGCTGGCGGGCGCGAAGCTCGCGGACCTGCCGCTCGAGCGCTGGGGTGAACCGACGGACATGTCGATCAAGGCACCGGTCTTCTCCTTCGATCGGCTGCCGGGCGCCGACCGCACGCTCGGTCCGCGGATGCGCTCGACCGGTGAGGTGATGGCATCGGCCGCCACCGTCGATGCGGCGCTGGCGACCGTCCGCCGCGCGGTCGACGGAGGGCGCGCCGGAGCGTCCGACACAGGGCGCAGCAGGGGCACAGTGCAATCCCTGCAGGCCCGGCAGGCATCGCTTTGACGATCCGAGCGAACCTGCTAGATCCTCGTTCAACGTTCATCTTCATGCAATATGCGCAACTATTCTCGGATGCCTCGAATGCTTCCCGCTGTGCTCCGTTCTCGCGACTTCCTCCTGCTCTGGATCTCCCGCACCCTCGCCACCTGTGGCAGTGCGATCACCTTCGTGGTGCTGCCGTTGGCGATCTACGACCTGACCGGCTCGGCCGCCGCCCTCGCCACCACGCTCGGTGCGCAGACGGCGATGGTCGTCGTGCTCAGCCTCGTCGGTGGCTGGATCGCAGACCGCGGCGACCGGCGCTGGACGATCATCGCCGGAGACCTCGCCCGCGCCGGGGTGCTCGCCGCACTGCTGTTCGTCAACGGCCCCGAGGACACGTGGCTCGCCGCAACCTGTGCCGCGCTGGCAACCGGAGCCGCGACGCTGACCAAGCCGGCCTACGCCGCGCTCGTGCCCGACCTGGTTGCTGAGGCGCACCTCCAGCAGGCGAACGCGCTGAATGGACTGGTCGGTGCAGTCGCCGGTACGGTCGCACCCGTGCTCGGCGTCGCGCTGTACGCGTTCACGGGACTGGATGGGGTCGTCATCGGCACGGTGGTCTCACTCATGGCGGCGGCGCTGTTCGTCGCCGGCATCCGCACCAGCCACCGGACAGTCGCCCCTGCACCAGCCGTCCCCGCGCAGCGCCCCTCGCCGTGGCGCGACGTCGTCGACGGGGCGCGCGTCAGCCTCCGCGATTCGATGCTGCGCCGCATGACCGTCGGCGCGGGCCTGAGCGGACTCGGCCACGGCGCGATGGTCGCCAGCCTCGTGCCCTTCCTGCGCGACGGGATGCAGCTCGGCACCCAGCAGTACGGGATGGCGCTCGCGGTGATGGGCGCCAGCGGCGTCGTCGCGCAGACGGTGCTCGCCAGCCGCTTCGCCACCGTCGCGCCGGCGCGGCTCTACGTCATCGGCCTGCCGCTCGCCGGGCCCCTGCTGCTGCTCGCAGCGCTCGCGGGCGGGCTGCACCCGGTCGCGCTGCTCGGCGCACTCGCCGCCTTCGCCGCCGCCTCGACGCTGCCGGCGGCCTCGGCGATGACGCTCACCCAGCAGCACGCTCCGCGTGGGATGGTGGCCCGCGTCTTCGCCATGGGCGAGCTCGTCAATCACGTCCTGCTGCTGGCCGGCACGATCCTCGCCGGCGTCATCGGTGCCGCCGCGGGGCCGGTCGCAGCGTTCGCCACGGCCGGTATTGCCTACGTCGCGTGGGGCGCCGTCGGCCTCACCATGTTCCGGAGCGCGCGCGCCGCCGAGCCGCTGCACGCACCCGTGCTCGTGCCGGCACACGGTCAGGTCGAGGTCGCGCTGGCCTAGGCGGATGCCCGATCCACTCGGCATCGGTGTGGCGCGACAGGTACGATCCACCAATGGCTTCTCCCTGCTCGCACATCGCATCCGTACTCATCCTCGACGGACCCGATGAGGTCGACGGCTGCGAGACCTGCCTGGCCGAGGGCACGAAGTGGATCCACCTGCGCATGTGCATGACCTGTGGCGAGGTCGGCTGCTGCGACGATTCGCCCGGTCAGCACGCCCGGAAGCACGCCGAGACGGCGACGCATCCGGTCGTCCGTTCGATCGAGCCCGGTGAGTCCTGGAGCTACTGCTACATCGACGACGCGGTCTTCCACGTCACCGGTGCCGAGGCTGCCGGCAGCAACGTGGAGGAGCCGCACTCCTTCAACCACGACACCGGCGCCGGCCGGCTCGAGCTGTGGGTCGGCAGCGGCCTCGTCGCCTGGGTCCACTACGGCGCGGTCGGCGATGCGATCAACCTGACCCAGACCAAGGTGATCGAGGGCAATGAGGGCCTCGGCTACGACGGCGAGGTCGTGCTCGAGGCGATCGAGATCTTCCGCGAGCAGGGCAAGTCGATCATCCCGAGCGATGAGTTCGCACGCGCCTTCATCACCTATCGCCCTGAGCTCCACGGCGTGGTCGCTCCCAGCATGCGGGCCCGCATGCTCGGCGAGAGCGACGACTGACACAGGCTGTCACTGCCTTTCCCAGCACCGTCTGGTCAGGCCCGCGAAGCATGTCCTGCGGCCGTCGCGCCGATGGTATCGTTCGCCGTCGCTTCGAGATCGGAGCGGGCCAACGATCTTGAGGAATCCATGCCTGCTGCTCGAGCCTCCCTCGTCGCGTTCGCGCTGACTGCCGCGTTCGCCCTGACCACAGGTGCCGCGACCGCGCCGGCCGCCACGGCGACCAAGCGCGTCGCGCCGGTCCATCCGAGCGTGGGTCATCCCGTCGTCGGTCTCGCCTCCGGTGCGGGCCCGCTGCGCGGAGCGCGCGTCGAGATCCTCGACCTCACGGGCCGCGTCATCGCCCGACCCAGGGCCGCGACGGACATGAATGGCGGCTTCTACCTGCGCGTGCGCAAGCACCTGCCGCGTACCTTCCTGGTCCGCACCACCGGCGGCCGTGACAACACCGGCGTCGTACGTGGGCACCTGCTCTCGCGACAGGGCTTCTACAAGCGCCACCAGGTGCTCGTGGTGAACCCCGCCACGACGCTCGCCGCCGCCTATCAGGAGCGACATCCGAAGCTGTCGACGGCGAAGGCGGAGGCGAAGATCGCCCGCTTCCTCGGCCTGCCGGCGCGCGTCAACCTGCACGCCGACCTGGAGATGAGCAACATTGAGTTCCACGGCGCGACCTACATGAAGGCCGCCAAGCGCTACCCGCTGCGCTACTCGCGCCTGCTGGTCAAGGGCATCGACGCGGGTCGTCGCAAGGAGTTCGAGCATCCCGTCCGCAGCCAGCCTGCAGCGGTGAAGGCTGCTGCTGCCGCCGCACGCGGACGCGCCGTGTGGGGCATCGAGGACCAGACCTTCATCGCCGGCACCTCCAAGCTCGCCGCCTACGCCTCGGGGTCGCCCGCCGGTGGCGCGATCTTCGGCCAGGTCGTCGGCAAGCTGCTCGGCATCGAATCCGCACCGGAGAGTCCGGAGCTCTCGAAGCTGCGGGAGATCGACACGAAGCTCGACAAGGTCCAGCAGGACATCAGCTACATGATCGGCGAGCAGCACGAGGCGCGTATCGAGGCCGACTACAACGCCTACGAATCGTCGGTGAACGGCTTCAGCAGCCTGCAGGCCACCGCCAACCAGGCATGGCTCTCGTACACGACGTCGATCCGCGCTCGTGTCGCGGCGCAGTCGAGCCCGATGGTCACCAAGTTCCGCATGGCGCCCGATTACTCGGCCGCGGACATCGCACGCGAGAACTTCCTCGGCTACTACGCCTCCTACTACGAGGGTGACCTCATCAAGGGCATGGAGGAAGTCGCCGACAAGTTCACGACCGGCGGCGCCGGCGGCTCCAATCCGTTCGTGCTGTGGGATCGCGCGACGAAGGAGCAGTACCGCTTCGTCACGCCCGCGACGCAGGACCGCTTCGCCGCGGCCTACACCTACTGGCGCGCGCTCGAGGCACGACTGCTCGTGATGAACGTCGAGTACGCGCGCACCGAGCAGGGCGCGGCGGAGGCCGGCAAGGTCGCCAGCTGGGTGCGTCAGTACGCGCGCCAAGGCACGAACGGCGTCAACGAGGGAACCGCCCTCACCGGCTGGGACACGGCCTCGGGCCTCAAGCAGATGACGCGTCTGGCCGCCGATGAGGTCTACGACATCGGCACCGGCATCGTGTGGCAGAACGCCGCGCGGGTCGGCAAGCCCGTCGACCTGGTCTCGCTGCCGCGTGGCACGGGTTGGTCGCTGCCGACGCTCGAGGAGACCAACGGCCTCATGGTGCGCAGCGGCGACTACCTCTCCTGGCAGGAGCAGGGATTCACCAAGCAGCGTGACTACCTGATGGCGCACGGTTTTGGCACCTTCCTGAGCACGTGGTGGCAGATCGGCGGCAACACGGAATACGGGCGCAGCGAGGACGGCACCGGCATCTACTACAAGTACACGAACATCGACGGTCGGGAGTCGTTCTACGCCGGCCAGTACGCCGACCTCACGTTCCTGATGCGGCGCAACCTGCCTGTGGGCGAGAGTGCCGCGCCGAAGTAGGCGTCCGGCCTGCGTGCTCGTTAGGAGATGACACAGCAGGTTCGTCTCGTTTCTCGCCGTCTTGCTAGTCCTTGCACCAAGCGTGCGTTTTCTCGCATCTTCGTGGGGTAGCCCAGCCCCTGTTGAACCCACACGAAGGATGCAGGACATGGCGAATGGGCGCGAACTCGAGAAGACGGCTGACACGGCAATCTCCATGGACGAGATCCAGGACGAGATGGTCACGTCACTTCCGAACAAGGAAGTGATGTCGCTGCTCGACGTGAATGCGAACGTCGACCTCGGGCTCGACCTCGCAGCACCGATCGACCTCGCGGTCGCTGCGAACCTCAATGTCGCGGCACCGATCGAAGCGGCCGCGTCGGCGAACGTGCTGAGCCCGGACGCGCAGGCGCTCGCCGTCGCGCAGCAGTCCGGCTCGATCGACCAGGGCATCACCGGCGAGGCGAACGCCACCGCCCAACAGGATGCGACGGTCACGCAGGGTGGGGCACCCGCGAGCGACGCGGCATCGACGAGCGCGACGCCTGCGAGCAGCCCCGCGCCGACCGACGGCACGTCGCTGCCCGTGGGTGAGACCACTGGCGAGATCGGCACCGCGGTCGATGGAGCGACGGGCGTGGTCGACGGCGTCGGGGGTGCCGTCGATGGTGTGGACGGTGCGGTTGACGGCGTTGGTGGAGCAGTCGACGGAGTCGGTGGCACCGTCGATGGCGTCACCGGAGGCGTGGGATCCTTCCTGGCGGGCGGCAGCCTGTTGAGCGCTGACATCGACATCAACGCGGACGCCAACCTCGCTGCGCCCGTCAGCGGCGCGGTTGCTGCGAATGCCAACGTGGCCGCGCCGATCAACGCTGCGGTCGCCGCGAACATCGGTTCGGAAGGTGCGATCGCCCAGGCCTCGGCAGCGCAGGAGGTCAACATCACCCAGCACATGGATGATGTCAGTGCCGACGCGACGACCGATCAGGACGCCGATGTGTCGCAGTAATCGACACGCGGCCGCGACCACGGTCGCGGCATGAGCTCGACGGCGGATCGTTCCTCCGTCGCGCTGGACGAGGACGGGGCAGCGCCACGGCCGCTCGCTCCGGCGGATGGCCTCGAGCTGCTCGGTGCGGTGTCGGGTTCCGGATACGCCCAGGGTGCGGCGCTCGTGCGCCGCGCCGACGGGCAGATGGTGCAGCTCGGCCCGCTCGTGTACGCGCTGCTGGAGGAGGTCGACGGGGAGCGCGACACCGGCGAGCTGTCAGCGGCGATGTGCGAGAAGCTCGGGCGCGCGTGCGACGAGCGGCACGTCGCCGCGATCGCCGAGAAGCTCGCCGAGCAGGGGCTGCTCGCGGGCTCCGAGGCCAACGCGCCCGAGCGATCCAATCCGCTGCTCGCGCTCCGCTGGAAGGTGGTCGTCACCAACCCCGAGCTGACGCGGCGACTGACCGCGCCGTTCCACGTGCTGTTCCGCCCATGGATCCTCGTCCCGGTGCTCGCGGCCTTCCTCGCCGCCGTGTGGTTCGTGCTCGGGGAGAAGGGTGTCGCGTCGGGTGCGGCGCAGGCCTTCGCGCGGCCGGAGCTGATCCTGCTGCTGTTCGGGCTCGGCGTCGCCGCAGCGGCGTTCCATGAGCTCGGGCACGCGACCGCCTGCCGCTACGGCGGAGGAAAGCCGGGCGCGATGGGCGCGGGCATCTACCTCGTCTGGCCGGCCTTCTACACCGACGTCACTGACGCCTATCGACTGCCGAAGCGTGCGCGCCTGCGCACCGATCTCGGCGGGCTCTACTTCAACGCGATCGTCGCGGTCGCGACGCTCGGCGCGTGGCTCATCTTCCGCGTCGATTCGCTGCTGCTGCTGATCGGCCTGCAGCTGGTGGAGATGGTCAAGCAGCTGTCGCCGGTCATCCGCGCCGATGGGTACCACATCCTCTCCGACCTCACGGGCGTGCCCGACCTGTACGCGCACATCGTGCCGACGCTCAAGCGCCTGCTGCCGGGCCATCGCCGCGAGGCGGCGGCATTGACGGGTCGCGCCCGGCTGGTCGTGACGCTGTGGGTGCTCGTGATCGTCCCGGTCCTGCTGGCCTTGATGCTGAGCGTCGTCGTGTTGCTGCCGAAGCTCGTCGCGAGCGCTTGGGCGAGTGGCTCGCTCGTCGCTTCTGGGCTCGCTGACCAGCTGGCGGATGGCGACGCGGTCGCGGTGCTGGTCTCGCTGCTGCGACTGCTCGGCCTGGCGTTGCCGGTCGCTGGCGGCGCCTACCTTGCCTGGCGCCTGCTCGGGGGTGCCGGGCGCCGGGCCGCAGCTGCATGGCGGGGCCGCCCGGCGCAGCGGGCCGTCGTCGCGCTGCTCGCGGTG